>PMCR01000214.1:17866-19768 GCA_003155465.1 Myxococcales bacterium
ACCCGGCTCTGGGATCCGGAGCGCGGCCTGTCGCAATCCATGCGCAGCAAGGAGCACGCGCACGACTACCGCTACTTCCCCGAGCCCGACCTGCCGCCGCTGGCCGTGGACCAGGCGTGGATCGAGCAAGCGCGAAGGTCGTTGCCCGAGTTGCCCGAGAACCGTTTTCGCCGCTACACCGGCGCCTTGGGGCTTTCCGCCCAGGATGCGGGGGTGCTGAGTTCCGAGCGCGAGATCGCGGACTACTTCGACGCCGCCGGCAAGGCCTGCGCCGCGCCGGCAAAGAAGCTGGCCAATTGGATCATCAATGAGGTGCTGGCGCGCGTGGACGATCCGCGCGCCCTGGCCGCCGCGGACCTGCCCGTGCCGCCGGCGGCGCTGGCCGAGCTGGTGGATCTGGTCGAAAAGGGCACGCTGTCGGGCAAGCTGGGCAAAGAGGTCTTCGGTCGCATGTGGCAGGAGAAGCGGAGGGCGGGCGAGATCGTGGCCAGTGAAGCGGTGGCGCTGGTGTCCGATGCGGGCGTCATCGAAGAAACCTGCAAGCAGATCGTTGCGGCGTACCCAGACGAGGTGGCACGCTACCGCGGCGGCCAAAGCAAACTCCTGGGCTTCTTCGTGGGCAAGGTGATGAAGGAAATGGGCGGCAAGGCTGACCCGAAGACTGCGAACGAAATCATGCAGCGGCTGCTCGGATAGCCGGGGCCGCCTGCTGCAACCGGTTCGGCGGCCACTCTCCGAGGGATTGCATGAAGCTCCGTGCACTCCGCGAGGGTGCCGAGCCTTCTAGGAGTCGCGCCTCCTTGGCGACTCCTAGACTTTCCACAACCATCTATGGTTGCAGCAGTCATGACCCTGCATGAACGTCTTGGTCCGAACGAGTCGGAGCTTCGTGGAGTATCCCTCAGCGTTGGCAAAGTCAGGATGGCAAACTACAGCATATCCAATATCCGCGCCGCCCGCGTCCCGAAATGTCTTGGCCCATAGGCACTCAGTGACTCTGACCTCGAATGCACTGGGAGTGTCTTCGACGACGGTAAAGGTCAGGACATGCTGCCAGAATCGGGTGGGCTTTCGTGCCCATTCCGTATAGCTAGAGAAATCAGGCTTGGCGGAGTTCTCTGCTGTCTTCTTGCTGGACTGACGAGCCTGCGCCTCTGCAGCACTTTGGATGATCTTGATCAGACGCTTCCTGCCGATCTCGTCGCCAACCGCCTTCAGATGCGGAAGGAGAGTCCCCGCATAGGCGAAATTGAAGCCTTCTTCATAGGAGGATTGCGAATCATCCTTGAACTTGTGAACCGCGGGGGCGTCCTGGGAGGCTTGAACTGATCGGGAAAATAGCTGGGGGGCGGCGAAACATGAGAGACACCCAAGCGGAACAGCTCGTCCCAAGAATTGCCTCCTATCTAGTTGGCAAGACGCCTTCGTGATTGACATTGTACCATCTCCATAAATGGTGATTTCGCCCCGTGAATGGGATCCTATTTCACTCTGTTGACCTTCAGCCTATCAGTGGCGGTTTGCTGGAGTCGAGCGAGATGATAGCCGTGGTCAGCGGGTAGAGCGTGGACGAGCGAGCACTCCGGCAAACCCCGATCGAACCAAGCCGCGTCCCCGGTACCGTGTCGCGTTTATGCTCTTGCATGTTCACGATACCGTGTCTCGGTTGTCCGCCGAACGCCTTGCCGTTCAGCTGCAAGCCCGCCGCCGAGTCAGCACTTCGATTCTACACGATGTCCCTGCGGCGGGATCGTTTGCAACGGCGGCGGCGTTTAGTCAATCGTTGTCTTTCCACGGCGCCGACAAACGTTCGAGCAACGTTGCCATCCGTCCCTTGGACCACTCGCCCGTGCTAAGGCCGATCATGGCGGCATACAGGATGCCTTCGTCGTCGACCACATC
>PMCR01000403.1 GCA_003155465.1 Myxococcales bacterium
ATGCATTCGTCTTTGCCGTCTTGATTAAGGTCGACACATCTGATGTTGTGGTTGTTTGGAAAGTCCTTTATCGGGGAACGTACGGCCTTGAACCGCAAGGACCAGGCGCCATCTTTGAAATCAAATCCCATATCCATCATGGCCGCCGTCCCACCAGCTTTTCCCTTGTAGTACAGGCTTGGATGCACGCCGTCGAAATAGGCGCTGCTGAAATGGCCTGTTACGTTCCCGGTAGACTTGAGATCTTGAGGGACAGCAACTTCTTTGCCTTTTTCCGCCCCGGTTTTTCCATCGATCGCGACGATGAACGAGTCGGTTTGCGTTGTCGACGCGGCCAGCACTTTTTGATCCCCGAAGATCATGCCGTTGCCCCCTCTGAGTACGACTTCGTCCTTGCCGTCGCCGTCGACGTCAAACACGGCCTCATTGTCAGCATGCCCTACGCTGATGGTGTCCGGACCGGATAGTGATAGGTCGGTATTGGTGGAGTTCGGGCCCATGTCGACCCGCCACATGAACGTCCCGTCCCGATGGTATGCATCGACATACTGGGATATGTTTGTTGAGACCCGATCCACGATGTATTCCATTTCGCCATCCCCGTCGAGATCCCCGACATAGCCGAGATGGATGGCCCTGCCGGCTGCGTCCTTGAGCGGGATTTCAAGGTAGTCATTCTGCAGATTCAACATCGCTTTTTCCCCTGTCGCCTCCTCGACGCCCCCGATCACGGCCTTCACGCTGTAGTCCCCGGTGCCTGTGCCGGTGTCCTGATAGTTGGTCGAGGTGGTTATGGGAGCGGAATTAAGTTTTGTCGTCCCCTTGTAGATATTGAAGGCGATATCCGTCCCCTGTTCCGTGCCCCAAAGCCGCCACGAAAGATAGGTCCCGGTTCCCGACTTGACCGCCACCAGGCCGCGGCCGAGCTTTTGCATGATCCGCTGGCCATGGGCGGGCATCGCCAGTAGGCAAACGACCAGGCAGATTGAAAATAAGACGACCCGATTTCTCATGGTGACGCCCCCTTTGATCTTGGGATGGTGTATCTAGCGCTGCGCAGCAAGTGCTCTGTGCATAAACGCATTCATATGGACAAGGGGTAGGGACCAACCAAGACGGGTCAAATTCGGCTCATTTTTCTTGATGCTAAACGCACAGCGCCAGGCGGCCTAGAACCGAAAGCTGACAAAGGCGTCAGCTTTCGGTGAGTTATGCGTGTCAACGCTGCGCGTGGAACTGCTGAATTCGCCGTGGAAGTGTTCCAACGATCGCCGCACCAAGAGCAAGGAACGCGACTGCATAGAACCACGGTGCCGGGTATCGAGCATAGGTCGGCACGACCCAGGTGCGCCCCGCCTGCAACCGGCCCGCCTGCTGGACACAGCGTCATCACCTGCCAAAAACCGCGCCAAGACCCGCCCAGTCGCGCTACGTCAACGCCCTCCAGGTCGCGCAGGTGCGGGCAGGGATGGCCGCCGGACGCTCAAAAACTCCCTTCGATTTGACTATGCACACTACGCACTATAGCCACAATAGACCGCCAGGTGATTCACGTGAAGAAGATCCATTCCTCCGCCGTCCAGGGTGCCCTCTATTGCCTCTTGTTTGCCGCGGCTGCCATGTATGTCGAGGCAAGGATCCGGCCGCAGGTTCTGTACTATTGGAATCCCGAACTCTTCTTGAAAACCTTCGCTTTCTTCCGCGATATCGCGCTGCTGCCCGGCGGAATCACGACCTATGCCGACAAGTTCCTTTTCCAGCTCAACGCGCTCCCCTGGTTGGGCGCGCTGTCAATCGTCTTCTTCGCTTTTCTCACGGGCGTCTTCACGAATAGGGTCTACTCGGCGCTTACTCGCGCACACTTCTCCTTCTTCATCGTCGTCCCGCTGTTCTTCGTTCTCTGTACCCTGAACCAATTCCGCATCATACCCCTGACCAAACTGCTTGCCGCGATCGCGCTCGCGGATGTCTTCATTCGTCTCCCCGGAAGGAGTGCGTTTCTCAGGGTCGGCCTCTTCTTCGCTGCCTCCTGCTTCTTCATCCTGATCGTGCACGACCTCTATTGGCTCTTCGCCGCCCTGTGCATTGCTTCCGAAGTACTGCGCCGAGACGATCGATGGGTCGGGGCCCTCTACGCAGTCCTGGCACTTGCTATTCTCCTCGTCGACCACCGATATCTCTACCTTCTGCGCACCAACGTCGAAGCCCCTCTTGCCGCCCTCACCACTTCCCTTCAGCGCGGTTCGGCGATCGAGGCGACAATGTTCGTCGGTCTCTTGCTGCTTGCCCTTGCCGTGGCCTATAGGAAGAGATCGCTCTCCGGCCTGGCATTGCTGCCGCTTCTGGTCACCGGCTACGTCGACCTCCAGACCTGGTTGGCGAGTTCCAAGGGCCTCTTCTTCGTGCTTCTCGGTGCGCCGCTCCTGTCAGCGTTCCTCTCTGGTCGGCGGGCGTCCAAACCGACACGCTGGCCTGTCTGGACAAGAGCGGCATCAATCGGTTCCTTGTACCTCCTCGGCGGGATAGTGATGATCCTAACCTTCAACGAGTATTGGAGTTCCGTCCTGAGGCTCAACTTCTATTCGGCCACCCAGCAATGGCCCGCTGTCTTGCAAGAAGTACAAAAGCCGTCGCTCGCCGATGCCGAGCCCATCCTGGTATCGCCGTTCATCCTCGAAGCCCTGTATCATACCGGAAGGTTGCCCGACGACCTGCTCAACTACCGGCAGATCTACCCGCCCTACGTCGCAAATGTCACCCCGGAAACCCTTCGAGAAGACCTGGAACACGGGAAGTACATGATCAACCTTCAGCAAAGCGCCCGGATCTCCTTTGAACTCGGGCTCATCAACTACGCCGAACTCACGGCGTACGACGTATTGGAGTATCGCGGCGATCTGCTCTCATCCTATCAATTGATTGCCCTTGTCTATCTGTTAAAGGGCAACTATGAGGCCAGCCGCCCCTTCCTCGTTGTCGTGAAGCAGAATCTCTTGTCAAGCGCATGGGCCGATCGGTACCTGGCCTATGTTGACGACCCGAAGGGAATGGAGAACGACCGCTATCTGATGTCGATTAAGTCACGCATACTCCTGGCCGACGACCCTGTCGAATCGCTGCTGCAACGCCCTCCCTTTTTCGAAGTCGCGCAGCGGCTTGTGGCGCACAACCCGCAGAACGCGATGGCGCGCGCATACCTTATGTCCTCCTATTTGCTCAACGGACAAGTCACCAGGATCTATGAGACGTTCTTTTCAAGCGATGGCTCCATCGCGCCACCGGATACCGCCGCCATCCCGCGCGTCTGTCAAGAGGCCGCCCTGGTGTATCTGGCAGCTACTGGCAAAGAAGCATCACCGGCGGTCGCAAGTCGAATAGACAGAGAGACGCTCCGTGATTTCAATGAATACTCCGAAATCCTGCGAGGACGCGCTGCCGGCTATCCGGTAAACGCCAGTACGGATACAGGAAGATTCGATACGGCCTATTTCCACTACTACACGTCCCTTCCTAACAAGAGGCCATCATGGACGTATACCATCGATTCAGCTCACTAGCGCTTGCGGCATGCCTGACCGCGCCATTGGCGACGGGCATTTCGTGCACCGGGTTTGATGAGCGTTCATCCCTCCCGGCAGGAATCCCTCCGACAATCCGCCCAGACTATTCCAACAGCGTGATTCCGCCCAATATTGCACCGCTGAACTTCACCATCGCCGATTCCGGCGAGGGCTTCTCCGTGGTGATCAGTTCGGTCAAAGGGCCAAGCATTTCCCTGGTGAGCTCGTCGCCTGAAATCACCATCCCTCCGCGGAAGTGGCGGCGGCTTCTGGAGCAGAACACAGGAAGCGAGCTAAAGTTCCAGATATTCATCAAGCGAAATGGACGCTGGTATTCCTTTTCCCCCATTACAAACAGAATCGCCCCGGAGGCCATCGACCGCTACATAACGTATCGCAAGAGCTATCCGCAGTTCTACATGAAGGACAGGCTGGAAATCCTGCAGCGCGACCTGGAATCATTTGACGAAGAGATCATTCTTTCGCCGAAGACGGGCTGTTTCAATTGCCACACTTTCTATCGCCATTCGACGGACAAGTTCCTGTTTCAGGCGCGTTTCTACGGCAAGAACTATCTGCTGCTCCATGACCAGGGAAGGACATCGCTCATTACGCCAGTCCTTAGGAGGCCCGGATCATCGTATGCGTCATGGCATCCCAATGGCAATCTTATCGCGTTTGCTACCGATGCAAAGGTCTCAGTCTCGGTTTTCGCGGCCGGAAAGGGCGCGGAAGAGGTGCTGGAATACACGGACTTGGACGGAGATCTGGCGATCTATAATATTCGGGATAATACGATGTCGACGACCGCGGCTATTTCCCGGAAGGACCGGGTGGAAAACCAGCCCGCGTGGTCTCCTGATGGCAAGTTCCTGTACTTCCTGAGCGCGCCGATGGTTCCCAAGAAGGATTTCGTCAAGGTACAATACGATCTCCGGCGCATAGGCTACGACGCGGGCCTCGATACCTGGGGCGAGGTGGAGACGCTGGTCTCGGCAACGGAGACTGGAAGGGGGGCCTCTTTCCCGGCACCGTCGCCGGACGGGAGGTTCCTTCTTTTCTGTATGACCGACCGTGGATCGTTTTCCATCGTCCGGCAAAGCACCGATTTGTATCTAATGGACCTTGAAAAGAAGAGCTTCAGAAAACTAGCGATCAACAGCGATCATTCTGATTCTTATCATGCATGGTCAAGCAACAGCAGATGGATCGTCTTCACCAGCAAACGTAGCGATGGAATATTTGGAAAACTGTTCCTCAGCTACTTCGACAGCGATGGTATCGCACATAATCCTATTCTCTTGCCACAGCAGGATCCCCGCTTCTATGAAAGTTTCACCAAGAGCTTTCAACGCGCCGAGTTCACCACGGAGCCTTTCAAGGTGAGCCCTGCAGATCTCAACGAGGTCATTGGCGATACCAGCAAGATCATGACCGCATTCTGGGCGGGGGAAGCTCAGTAGGTCTTCGTGACAATGAATTGCTGCATGAAGATTTGTGGAACGGGCCGCCGCCTCGGAGCATCCCTATTCCGTGCGTTTGACCTGGAACGGGATGGTCGCGCCCCGCTCTTCTGACCATTCCTCGACCACACCCGCGACGCGGGCACCGAGCGGACCGCGACGCAGGTAGGCGAAGAACAGGTTCAGCTTCGGCTCCGTGCCCTCGGCCAGCACCTCGACTGTGCCGTCCACCCGGTTGCGCACCCAGCCCGCAAGGCCCAAACGCCGGGCCTCATCAAGAGTGGTCGCGCGATACCCCACGCCCTGGACCAGACCGCGCACCACGGCGTGCAAGCGACGGTTCTTGGTGGGGGTGCTGTCGCTCATCTATCAAAGCGCCCCCTCGGTCACGGCGATCCCCACCAGGTGGCTTGGCACGAGCGGCAACTCGGCGAAGCGCGCCAGCACTTGCCCAGCCCCACCCTTCACTTCGACCTTGGCCAACACCACATACTCGACCGGCCCCTGCACCGGCGCGCAAGCCGTTAACGTGCCAACCACCTGGGCCCCCGTGTCGTAGGTGAAAGTCACCCGGTGGCTCAGCATGTCCCGGAGGCTCTGGTATTTAGCCATGGAGCGTAAACTTCCCAGGCTGGCCGCTCCTCGTCAACCCTGGGCCGCGCTCTACTAACCCTGAGCCGCGCTCTTTTCTCCTCTGACGCCCCCCATTCGCTTGCGGAACCCGCCAGAATCCTTCGACCAGTAGTAAGATAGCGTTGTGACGCTTGGCCCCTGCGCAGGTTTAGCTGTTTGCGCCGCTGCCCTGGTCGGCTGCGCCGGCAATGAGCCACAGCCACGCCTCGACGCCGTCTCCCCCGTCCGATCCTACACCGATCGCGACATCCGGCTGACCATGACCGGTGCGGACTTCGTCCCATCGTACCGCCTGGACTCTGTTTCGGGCGAACGGGCGGCCGTGATGGAAGGCTTCTCGGGCCGGGTCATCAGCGATGTCAGCGACGAGGTGAGTTGGGTACCGCTGTCCGATTTCGGTTGGATCAGCCCCACCCAGATCTCGGCCGGCCTGGCCAAAGAGGCCGCGGAGGAATTGTCCGCGGGCTCCTGCGATGTGGAGATCACGGATCCGCGTGGCCGCCGGACGGTGCTGCAGGCCGGCTTCTTGGCGCTGGGCCGGGACCCGCCCCCGGATGTAACGGTCGGAAGCCCTGTCGCCGGCGAGATCTACGCCCCGGGATCAACCATCCACGGAAATGTGACCGCCACGGACCAGTCGCCCGGTCACTTGACCGCGCTGACCTGGAGCTACACTGAACCGGGGTCGGCAGGGAGGCAGGTGGCGGGCGCGTGTCCGGTCGGGCTGGACACTGGCCGCATGGACTGCACCTTCGACGTGACTGTCAGCACGTCCTTGCTCCCGTACACGACGGTCCACCTGGCGATTACCGCCTCGGACGATGCCGTGCCGCCCAACCAGACCAGCCCGGACTTTCCCATCATGCTGGGTGCGCGCCCCACGGTGTCCGCGGTCACGCCGCTGGCGGGAGGAATGGCGGGAGGGACAAATGTGGTGATCCAAGGATCGGGCTTTGTTCCCGGGAGTCGCGCCTACTTTGGCACCAGCCTTCTCATCCCCGACGGTGGCATCGTGGTCAACACCGAAATCATCACCGGGTACACACCGGCCCACTTCGCGGGCCCGGCCCCGGTGACCGTACAGTCGCGCCTTGGCTTCGCCTCCTGGGACCACAAGTTTGAGTATCAGCTTCCGCCGCAGATAGCGTCGATCTCTCCCTCGGTCGCCGCACCAGGCAGGGACACGCCCGTCCGCGTTCTCGGCGCCAGCTTCACCGCGACTACGATCATCTATCTGGGTCAGACCCTGGCCCGCGCAACTCCCCTGGCGCGGGCGTTGTGGCGAAGCGCCGAGGAGATCACCGGCGTTGTGCCCGGTTCAAGCGGGAAGGCCACGGTCTGGGCCTTCGACCCCAACAACGGCTGGACCAGCCTGCCCGACGGCTTTTCCTGGACTGCGCCATGAAGCTGCTACCCAAATTCGCGCTCCTCTCCATCGGCGTGGCCGCCGTGCCGCTGGCCATCGCCGGCTATTCGTCGATCCGGGTCAGCCAGGCTGCCCTGCGCGAGGCTATCGAAACCCACGAGGTTCTCCTGGCACGCCAAATCTCGGAGTACGTCAGCAGCCACCTGGCCAACCTGCAGGCCACGCTGTCAGTCGAGACGCGCATTCTCGACCTGACCCGCGTGGGGAGAGGGCTGCCGACCGCCGAGGCCCTGCGCAAGTTCCTCCAGCTCGTGTACCACCAAAGCGACGATTTCAGCGTGGTGGCCTTGCTTGACACCCAGGGACAACAGGTGGTTCCGGCTGCCTTCCAGTCGGTCGCGCCCAGAAACGATTCCTTCGGATCCCACGAAATCGTGTCGGCCAAGGACGTGGCCCGTCTCCCCGAGCATGTTCCCATCGACGCGGTCTTGCGCGACGGTGCCGCAGTGGGATCGATCTTCGTGGCAGGAAGCGCGCATGTGCCGCATGTGGTGCTGGCGGTCAGGTACCAAGGCCTGACCGACGAAGCTCCCCGCATCATCGTCGCCGCCGTGGCCCTGCGCCGCATCGCGGATCACCTGGCTTCCCTTTCGGAGATCGACCGCGACATCTTGCTGCTCGATCGCGAGAGCCGCACGGTGGTGTCCGGCCGGGCCATTGGAGCCACCCCGCTCGAATCCAAGCACCTGCCGCAGGGCAAGCCCGGCTCGCTGCCGCCCACCTGGTTCGTGGCCGAGTACGCGAGTCGCGACGGCCACCCGGTCATCGGCGCCTACGTGCCGACGCTCACCTTTGGCCTGGGCGTTGTCGTCGAGCGGTGGGTCGAATCGGCCCTGCGGCCCGCGCGGCGGCTCACCTGGACCACCATCTACTGGGTGGGCGTGGCGGCCTTCGTCGCCGCGGTGGTCGGCGCAGCCCTGGCGCGCTCGCTGGCCAGCCGGGTTGGCACGCTGGTGCAGGGAGCGCGCCACATTGCCCAGGGCAAGCTGGACGACGAGATCGAGGTTGCATCAAACGACGAGCTGGGTGAGCTGGCCAAGGCATTCAATTCCATGGCCAGCTCGCTCTCGGCGGCGCGCACCGAGATCCTCCTGCGGACCGAGGAGATCCAGGGCTGGAACGTCACCCTGGAAAAGCGGGTCGAGGACAACACCAAGGAACTGCGCGACGCCCAGGATCTCTTGTTGCGCTCGCGCTCGCTGGCGGCCATCGGTTCGCTGGGCGCCGGGGTCGCGCACGAGATCAACAATCCGCTGACCGGCGTGCTGGGCCTGGCGCAGATCCTGCTGGCCGATCTGCCTGAGGGCCATCCGGCCCGGCCGCTAGTCCAAGACATCGAGGAGCAGGCGGCGCGCATTCAGGGCATCGTGGCCAACCTGTTGCGCTTCTCGCAGAAGCAGTCGGGCGAACACTTCCGCCCCTTGGATCTTTCCCAAGTCGTCAACGACGCGCTCGAGCTGTGCGGGGCCAAGGCCCTGGCCGATGCGGGCATTGCCGTGGTCACCCACGTCCCCAGCCCCAGCCCGCCCGTGCGCGGCAGTGCCCTGCAGGTGCAAGCCGCGATCATACAGCTCATCCAAAACGCCCGGGCGGCCATGGACTCGGGCGGCACCCTGACCATCGAGACCACGCGGCCCGAAGACAAGCTGCTGCGGCTCCGCGTAAGCGATACCGGACGGGGCATCAAGCCCGAGCAACTGTCCCGCATCTTCGATCCCTTCTTCACCACCAAGGCGCAACGAACCGACACCGGCATCGGCCTTTCGATGGTGCACAAGATCATCGAGGATCATGGGGCCACCATCCGGGTCGAAAGCGAGGTTGGCCAAGGCACGACGTTCTGGCTGACCTTTCCCATCGCCGAAGGAGCCAGTCTCCTCGCATGAGCCAGCGACGCCGGCGGGCCACGTCCCGTTTCCAGGTGGCGGTCATCGCCCTGGTGGTCATCATTCTCGTGACGGCCACACTGCTCTCGCGTTTCTTCTTCGAGGGCTGGCGGCCCGAGATGCCGGCCGGCCTGCCCTCGCTACTGCCCCGCACGCGTCCGGCCGGGCCTGCCCAGTTTCGGGTCAGCGCGCTAGCTGGCAATGTGGAAGCCTACCAGAACGGCCAGTGGTACGTGGCGCGTGCGGGCCACCTGCTGTCGTCCAAAGACGTCGTCCGTACCCACGACGGGTCACAAGCCTTTCTGCGTCGGGGTAGCGTCGAGATCGAGTTGCGCGACGACATGGACCTGCGCCTGGACAAGCTCGAAAAGACCTCTGCCAAGCTGGGCCTGCTGCGCGGGGGCCGCGTGTCCGCCAACGTGGGCAAGGACGACGAGAAACTGGAGATCGAAGCCCTCGACACGCACACCACCAACGTGGGTGCCGCGCGCTTCGCGGTTTCCGTGTCGCCCGGTGGGAAAGTCAGCGTGGCGACCTCTGAGGGCGCGGCCCGCTTCGAAGCCCAGGGCAAGCAGGTCCTGGTAGGCAAGGGAAACGAAAGCACGGCGTTTCCTGGGGCGGCTCCCAGCGATCCCGAGCCCATCCCAGAGCAACTCCTGCTCTCGGTCATTTGGCCAGAGGATGACAAGGCCGAGAGCGTCTCCAAGATCCGAGGCCGCGCCAGCCCCTCGTCGCGCGTGCGTGTGAACGGCCAAGATACCCCCGTGGCGCCTGACGGAAGTTTCCTCGCGCGCGTGCAGGTGTCAGAAGCCCAGGCCCGCGTCCATGTGGAAGCCGAGGACATTGTGGGGCGACAGAAGGCGTTGGACAAGGTCCTGCGCCGTCCCCCGCACGCGCCGTCGCTGCAGCCCACCGGTGATGAGCTTTGGAAGGAATGACGATCCGGCCCCTCAGACGCGCCCGCTGGCTGCTAGCTCAGGGAACCGCCGGGCTGGCCATCGTGCTGCTGTCCGGCTCGCGGATCGAGGCAGCCGAAGGGCCACCGGATGGCGCAGTGGCATCGGATGCGGGTCAGGCCGCCGCTGGGCGCGAAACGGAAGCAGCCGATGCTGAGAAGCAGGAAGCCGCTCAGGTGTTTCTGCCGGCGGCCACGCCGCAGCCTGCAGCCAGCCCAGCAAAGGCGACGATCCCAGACAATCCTTCCCGATCCGGCGCGACCGTTCCCCCGGCAACCGACGGCCAAGGCTCGCCCGGGGAGCCGGTTGTGATCGAAGCGCTCGCCGAGCCGCCTGCCTCGCCAGCGCGGGTGACCCTGACGGTGGCGGCGCCGTCGCCGGTGCTTGGGATCGAAGACGAAACCGAGCTGCGCATCGTTGCCACCGGTGCGTTCGCATCGCACCTGCCCCTTCCGCGAATCCTGTGCAGCACCGGCCGGGTGGAGGACCTGGTACGCGAGGGACCGACCAGTTTCTCGGCCCGCTTCATCCTGCCCTCGGCCCGCTTCCCCCAGGCGGCCATCGTGGTCGCCGATTTCTCGCATGATTCGCTGATCCTGCGCGGGGCCCTGGCCTTGCGTCTGCGTGCCGCTGCCAGTCCGGCCTTTCGCACCGACCCTGGCGCCAGCGTCACCGTAAGAGTCGGTGACAAGGAGTTCGGCCCTGTCGTCGCGCCCGCGGACGGCAACATCCACGTGCCTGTGGTCGTACCTCCGGGAATCGACTTCGCGCTGGCCCGTTCGGTCAACCATTATGGCAAGGCCAGCCAGCAGGTTCTGGATCTCAAGATTCCGCCTGCGCCGCGAGCGTTGGTGGTGGCCCCCGAAAGGCTGGTGGCAGGCAGCTCTGCCGAGGTCGCTGTACTGGCCGTGGATCCCTCGGGGCGACTGGTCGACGCGTCCACGATCGTCCTCAAATCCTCGGGGCCGCGGCCCCAGCCCCTGGGCAGCCTCACGGCGGGGGAGGCCAGATTCCTGGTGCGTGTGCCCGCCTCCTTGCAAGACCCGACTCTCCACCTCACAGCGTCGTTGCGCGGAGAGCCCGACGTAACTGCCGAGGCGGACGTGGTGCTGGTTTCGGCGCCGACGGCCAAGATCACGTTCCAGCCGGAGGCTGCCCGGCCTGACACCATCCCGCTTGGCAGCCTGCGCGTCTTCCTGACCACACAAGATGCATTCGGCAACCCCACCGACGCGGGCGAAGCATCGGTGTTGGTCGATGGGCAGCCTACTTCACCCCACGCCACGGAGGATGGCCGCGCCATGCTCTTGGTCCTGCCGCCCGCCGTGCTGACCGGACGCGAATCCATGGAGGTGGAGGCCGTCTTGGACAGCGGACACGCCACGGAACGCATCCCGCTTGCCCTCTTCCTGCGCCCGCCGCCGCCTGAGCCTGTGCAGGCTCCTCGCTACACACTCACGCCTCGCCTGGGTCTTCTGTGGAACCTGCATCAACCAGCGGGCGTCGCCCTGTTCGTCGAGGCAATGGCCTCACGACATCCCAGCCTCACCGGTTTCGCATTCGGCGCCACTGCCGGCTACTTGCACAGCCGCTTCTTCTACTGGAACAGCGCCGGCGCAGGCACCGTGGTCCTGGATCAGATTCCCCTGCTGGCGCAGGCCCGCTATCGCCACCGAATCAACCGGCTCGCCTTGTCGGTTGGTGCGGGGGCCGGGCTCGTGCTGGGGCAGACTCGCCTTCGTGTCTTCGACCGCGAGATCCCGGGACACGGATTGGCCTTTGCCTGCGAGGGCTCGACCGAGGCCGCTTTCCTCCTGTACCGTTCCCAGGTCGTGTTCGGCCTGCGCTACCTGGTCATGTCCCTGGGCAAGCTGTCGAGTGGCGACGTGATGGTGGGCAACACGGGCGGCTTCATCCTCGATGCCGGGTACCGCATCGGGTGGAAGTAGCGCGGATCGTCTCTGGACGCACCAAGTCGATGACGGCTGCGCCGCGCCGCCCCGGCTGCCGGGGTGTTGGCTTGACGAAAAGGGCCGTCTTGGGCCAAGACTGCCACCATGACGCTCCTGCCTGCACTGCGCTTCCTGGCTCTTTCGGCCGTGATCCCCGTGATAGCGGGCTGCTCGGGTTCGAGCAGCGACCACGCCGCAGGTTCTGACTCGGGGATAGCCGCCGACGGCGGTTCCGCCTACCTGCACGGCAACCGGGATGCGAACTTCGGGAAAGACGCGTCTGCGGGTGGCCGCGACGGGCGCGCTGAGATTGACGGCGCGGGCGGAAAGGAGAGCGGCATCCGCGACGGCGACAGCAGCGATGCGCGCGGTCCGATCGCAGCAGAAGACGCCATCCGCGGGCCAGACAGCGGCGGTGCCGCCGATGCCACGCCAGACGTGGGCGGCGTCCGCGACGCGGGCACCGGCCTCACGGCCGATGTAACCGAACAAGAAACTGGCCTGCGCGATGCGGTCAGCGGCGGCAAGGCCGATGCAGCGGCCAATCCGGCCGACTCCGCCACATCGGCCTCGACCGGGAACGCCACCGCCGACCGCTTGGTCATCGCCGCCGCGTCGTGTGGTCCGCAGAGCCCTCGCACCGTGCCGGTTGGCTGGCAGATGGTTCTCGCCGGTGATAAGGGCTGCACTCTCTACGCCCCGCCCGGCTGGCTCACCATCGGTGCTGGCACACCAAACACATTCGTGGTCGAGGACCAGAGCCGCGTGGTTGGCTCATCGGTGATGGCCGGAGTCGACACTACCGGCACCGCCACCTGCACGCCGCACGGGATCGCCACCTGGCTCTTCGCCAACAACAAGGATTGCGTCGGCTTCCAGGAACTGTACTGGAAAGACGGTGTGGACAACGTGGCAGGCATCCAGCTCCCCCGCGGCGACTTGATCTACTCATGCATGCAGGGAGGGATACCCATCGTCGGCTACCTGGTGGTCCAGATCGAGGGTACCTGGCCGCTGTGCAATCTCCTGGCGTTTGCCTTCTGGATGCCGGAGACGCAGATCGAAGCGCGCACCTGCACGCTGACGCAAACTCTCAACTCGATTCAGTGTCCCCAGGGCGGCACCGGGTGCGAAGACGCCTCATGCCACACGGATTGTATCGCGGACGGCAACCTGTCGGGCGCCTGCACATCCGACGGCTCGTGCACCTGCACCAACTGACCGCCCAAGACCGCCCAGCGCTCATCCGAAGGCAGGATTTCCGGGTTGACCAACTCGTGGTTTGGACCTTAGATGTTATCATGAAAGCCGTTGTCCTTGCCGCCGGCGTGGGTTCGCGCTTGCGACCACACACCGACAGCACTCCCAAAGCGCTTCTGCCTGTCGCTGGCAGGCCGATACTTGATCGCGCGTTGGAAGCATTTGGTTCGGCTGGGATCGATGAGGTTATCGTGGTCACAGGCCACTTGGCCGGCGCCATCGACGCGCATCTGTCCCACACCGGGTTCAAAGTCAGGACTGTCTTCAATCCACGCTACGCCACATCCAACAACTACTTCTCCTTGCTGGTCGCGCAAGACGCACTGGAGGGGGCGGAGTTCATCAAGGTGGATGCGGATCTCCTCTTCGCACCGGAAGTCCTCGATCGGCTGCTGGCGGCATCGGGCGATCTTGCTCTCGGCCTCGATCGATCTGTGAAGCTTGGAGCAGAGCAGATGAAGATCCTGCTTGGCACAGACGTCAAAGTAATCGCCGTCTCCAAGCTCCTGGCGCCGGATTGCTGCGCTGGAGAATCCATTGGAATAGAAAAGGTCAACGCTGCCTTCGCTCCCGTCCTGTTCGAGGAGCTGAGGCGCATCGAGCACGAAGGCGCAACCAACGCCTACTATGAGGACGCCTACGATCGCCTGGCCCGTCGAGAAGACGTTGACATTCGAGGCGTGGACGTAACCGGCCTCCCCTGGGCAGAAATCGACGATGAACAAGACTGGCGTGCGGCGCACACCTTGTTTTCATCGGCCTAGGTAGTTCTTCCGCCCTGTGGTCACATGGAACCCGCTCGCAGGAACAATGAAACCGATAGCGAAGTTCATCATTCTCGTTGAAGGCAACCGACCAGGTTACCAAACCAGGCTTTTCCAAGTCTCTCTGCTTGCCAGAGTGCTCAACGAGCTGGCTCTCACAGGAGCAGAAGAAGCTCTTGTCATTCCCGATTCCGAAGCCGACTTGGACCCAAGCAGCCTCGGCAAGGAGACACTGTCTCGCATCAAGGTCGAGATCAGGTCCGCCCCCGCAAGCGAGAGCCCTCTCTCCTATGCCTTGTCGTTGGCTGCCAATCAACCCGGGGAAACCGTGGTCCTCCCCTCAGACCGGCTCTTCTCCAACGACTTTCTGCGGAGAGTCCAGGCCCTTCCCGTCGATGAGAAACAGGCGCAAAAAATCGCGGCCTCCTCCTCTCCCGACGATCGTGAAGGAGCTGTTCTGCGCGTTTCCCAGTCAGTGGCCGGGAGCTTGCTGAAGAATGCGTCGTTTGACCGGGGAGGGCTTCCCGGGAGGGATCTCGTCATTGATGGTTTCTCATCCCCGATTGCCACCAAGGAACAGCTCAGGGAGGCACGCCGATTTCTCCTCTACAGCCTGAGGAAAAGCATCGATTCCGACGGGGTGGTGGCCTACTACCTCATGCGACCACTCACCCTCAGGATCACTCGGCTCTTGGCTCATACTCCGCTGCAGCCCAATCATCTCACACTCATCTCCTTTCTGATCGGCCTCGCCGGTGTCGCGCTGGTGGCGTTCGGCAGCCGCTGGCCGGCCACCCTTGGCGCAAGTTTCTTCTTCATTGCCGCGACAACCGATTGTCTGGACGGGGAAATCGCGCGGTTGCGCTACAAGATGAGCTACTCCGGCGCCTGGCTGGACACTATTACCGATGACATACAAACAGTACTGTTCATCGGAGCCAGTGCGATGTACCTCAGCCATTCTGGTCAACCTGAAATATGGCCAATTGTGGCGGGGGCGGCAATCCTCCTGTTCGCTTTGCCACAAGTCTACGTTTATCACCAAATCCATACCCGCTACCACTCCGCCGACCCAGTCGACTTCAAGTATGCTTGGGAAAACGGCGCCGCCCCCTCGGGGCAACGCACGCCATTTTCGTTTCTCAAGTACGTCGGTAAGCGAGATTTCTACACTCTTCTCTTTTCCCTGCTGTTCCTTGCCAATCTCGTGCCCGCGTTACTGCTGGCATGCCTCACGGTTGCCGCCAGCCGAGCTGTTGGCGTGGCCGTCCATCTCTACTTGGCTCGTCGGCGACAAGCTTGCAAGATGGTCTCGGAATGCTGATGCCGAAGCGGATTGTCGATGCCTTCTTCGTCCTTCTGGGGCTCGGTTTTTCTGCGAAGCTCCTCATAGAGTACAACCTGGCAGCGATCTGGGGTGATCTGTGCCGGGTGGGATGGCATGCCGGGTGGCTTCTGCTGTTGTGGGCGCTGATGGTCACGGCAGACACCGCAAGCTGGCACTACTCCCTCGGGGACGCCAAGGGCCGGGTGGGATTTCTGACTCTCGGCCTGCTCACGCTGGCGGGGCAGGCCGTCAACAACGTTACTCCATCCGCGAATGTGGGCGAGTTGGTCAAGGGCCGATACCTCGCGCAAGACATCGGCACGTCCGCCTCGGTGTCCGGCCTGGTCATCTACAACTTCATGTACGCACTGGTGTCGGCCTTGATGGTTTCGGCCGGTGCCGTTTGCTCCCTCTTCGTCCCTACGGTTCCGGGCTACGTCGTGGCTCTCCTCTTGATTTCCGCCGCCGTCGTCTGCGCCTATGTCTTGCTCTTGCTCGTCGTCTTGCGGGGGGGACTTTCGGAAAAAATCGTTCGCTTCCTGAAGAGACTTCGCCTGCCGATCAAAAATCACGAGGGCTGGATCCAAGGAGCACGGCGGGTCGACCTCGCCCTGCGCGAGTTTGCAACCAAGCACCCGCAGGATCTCCTTGCCACCTTCATCTTGGTGGTTGCTTCCCGCCTGATTTCGGTTCTGGAAGTATGGGTCATCTGCATGGCCTTGCGGCGGCCGGTTGGACTCGAGATGGCGTTCTTCATCATGGCTGTCAGCCAGCTCGTGTCATGGGTGTTTGCCCTGGTCCCGAGCCAAATCGGCGTGGCTGAGCAAGGTTCGGAGGCTCTCTTCAGGGTCATGGCCTATCAGCCTGGAATGGGTTTCACCTTCGAACTGGTTCGCCGGGCCCGAAGGCTGTTTCAGGTGGCCCTTGGACTCATTATTCTGCTCTATCTGTCGCTCAGGGAACGGCATTCGCTCCTGGAGACCGCCCCGGCTCCCGTGCCGCCATGCCCATGACCACGCAAGAAAATACCAATGGCGGATTGTTTTGCCGACTGGCTGTCGGCATACTGGGTGGCGGCAGAGAAACGACCGATCTAGCTGAGGCCTGATGTCAAACCAATCAGCTCACTCAAGGGCGCCCACGTTGTTGAACCACGGTACGGAAATGGCGGAAAGGGTGCGCAACTTGACCCCATACGAGCCCGTGTGTTCACTCACGGAGATCAAACGGAACGCGGGCATCTCCCACCTCAAGTTGGATTGGAATGAGAGCACAATTCCCCCAGCACCCCGCGTAACCGAGGCACTGCTGGGGTTTCTGCACAGCAACGCCGGGCTGAACCTGTACCCGGACATGTGCTATGCGCCGCTCTTGGAGAGTCTGGCCGAGTACGTCGGCTGCCGGACCTCGCAGCTGCTTCTGACCAACGGGTCAGACGCGGCGTTGGATCTGATCTGCCAGACCTACCTGGATCCAGTTGACAAGGTCGTGCACCCGACCCCGACCTACAGCCACATGCTGCAATTCGCCGAGCGCACCGGGGCTGAGATCCGCGGCGTGACGGGTGAGAACCCGTTCGTGCCGCATCTGCAGGATCTGGTCCCCGCGATCGACGAGCGCACCAAAATTGTCTACCTGGCCAGTCCCAACAACCCCACCGGAAACGTTCACGCCCCGGCGGACGTCCTGAAGATGGCCCAGCGGCATCCCAACACCTTGTTCATCCTGGACGAGGCCTACTTCGAGTTTTCCGAAGTCACCTGCGTGGAACTCGTCGACGAGATCCCCAACCTGGTCGTCACGCGCTCCTTCTCCAAGTGCTTCGGGTTGGCCGCCGTGCGGCTCGGCTACGCGGTCGCGCCCGAGGAGGTGATCGCCAACCTGCGCCGCGCGCACAACCCCAAGAGCGTGAACATGCTCGCCCAGGTAGCAGCGACTGCTGCGCTCAAGGACCTGCCCTACTACCGCCGCTTCGCCAGCGAGGTGAAGCGCAGCGCCGCGCTGTTCAAGGGCTTCTGCGACCAGCGCGGAATTCCCTGCCACCCAACCCAAGCCAACTTCGTCCTGGTTCAATTCCCCGACGTGCCGGATATGGCCAGGCGCCTGGCAGAGGCGGGCGTGTACGTGCGCGACCGGTCTGATCAGATGCCCGGAGTCCTTCGCATCACCCTCGGTACGAAGAGCCAGACCATGGAGATGCTGGCACGCCTCGATCGGATCCTCGCCGGCAAGCCTTCCCGGTCACAAGGCACAAGGCCTTAACACTACTGATTGAGATTCTCCCGTCGCCGTCGCTGCTGCGTGCCCCGCCCGCCGCCTCACTCCTCGGTCAAATACGTCGAGTATTCTCCCTCGTCGTTC
>PMCR01000146.1 GCA_003155465.1 Myxococcales bacterium
TTTTGACGAGCTGAAGGGGAAACAGCGCCTCCGCATCAAGGCCCCTATCGAAACCCGCCACCTCCGGGTGTCGCTGGAGATCAGCAAGGCTGCCTCCGTCATCCAGGGCCAGACCATCGCTGCCGACCATCTGGTTCTGCGCATCGAGAACCGGACGCCTCTCTATCTCGCGTACCGCATCCAGACCAGCGTGGCGGACAAGCGCAGGTGCTCGAACAAGGGCGAGATCCCGCACAACGCCATGGCTATCGGGCCGAACCAGACCATCCTGCGAACCGAATGTCTGTATCGCAAGGAGGAGATTGTCGACGCAAACCGCATCGAGGTGGTGGAGATGCCGGCGCTGTCCGCCTTCTACGTGTCACGTCTTCCGCCCAACGCGACTCTGTACGACCCACGCACCTTCTCCGGTCATGTGGGATTTCGCGGCCGTGACGGATGCCAGCAGACCTTCTCGTGGCACGAGATCAAGGAAGGCGTGGACCAGAAGAAGTTCGAATGGCGGGACGTCATCGATTTCTACGCCCGCCACAACTGCAGCGAGTACTCGTTCTTCAAGACCTATCGCTACCGAACCGACACCAACGCACCCCTGCCTGCGCGCCCTCTCGACTAAAAGCGCGCTTTTGGTTAGATTACAGATCCTGTGACCATGACCAAGGCCGACCTCATTGCCGTCATCGCCGAGAAGCTCAAGTTCCCTTGGGCGCGCGCGGAGCTGCTGGTCGATCAGATCTTCTCGTCCATGTCGGACGCCCTCACGCGCGGCGAAGGAATCGAGATCCGAGGTTTTGGCAGCTTCACCGTGCGCCAGTACCGCGCCTACGATGGTCGCAACCCGCGCACCGGGTCCACCGTCCACGTCAAGCCCAAGCGTCTGGCCTTCTTCAAAGTGGGCAAGGAGCTGCGCGAGCGGGTGAACGATGGACGAGGTCCGACCAAAACGCCAGCGGCGGCCGAACCGGCGAAGTTGGCGTAGGCCCGCCTTTCGGCGGCGGAGCCGGTGGCCGGAAACGGTCCCGGATCCGGAGCCGGATCCAGCCACACGCCACCGGTCCCGGAACCGGCACCGGTCTTCCAGCGGGAGTGCGCCTACCCCAACCTGACCACCAGCCCACGGTCAGCGTCGACCAGCACCAGATCGCCTTCACGGAATACCCGGCACGCACCGGCCGCGCCGACCACCGCGGGCAAGCGCCGCTCGCGCGCCTGGGTGGCCACATGGTCGAGCGGCCCGCCAGTTTCAGTCACAAGCGCGGCCGCGACCAGCAAGGGCAGCTCGCTGGGCAGCAAGGTCGGCGCCAGAAGAATCTGCTCCGGCGCCGGGCGCGGGCTGGCAGGCCGGTGCAGGACCACGTGCCCAAGCGCCCGTCCGCCTATGCCCACTCCTTTCACTGACACCGTGTCGCGCGCTGCCTGCGCAGGGGGCGGATCGCGGCAGGCGGCCTCCCACGCCGCGCGGCCGGATGCGGCCTGCATCGCCAGAGAGGCGGCCGGCGGTACTCCTGCGGCCAAGGTTCGTACAAGCGGCAGGGGCAAGAAGAACACGTCGCCAGGGTCCGACAGCGCGCCCCTCCTGCCCAGGCTCTCGCCCAGGTGCACCAGGGCACAGCGAAGCGCAGCCTGCACCCGAGCGTAGAGCCAGTCGTCGTCCTCGCCCAACCCGGCAGCCTGTCGGGCCAGCCGCAAGAGACGGCGCCATTCCTCGCGCCGAGCCGGTGCGATCTGCTTTTCGACCTGCTCGAATGTCTGCTCCTCATGCACCACCGCCGTGGGCGCGTCGGGGCCGTGGTCTTCGCCGCCCGTTAGAGCAGATCGGAATATCCCGGGCCAGCGCTGCTCGGCCGACGTGAGCGTGAGCGGTAGCGTGGGCGGTAGCGACCAGCGTGTGGCGGCCTGCGTGGGCGATTTGCGGAAGCGTGTGCCGCCCGCGGATTCCTTTCCGCCTCCCGCGCCCCGCGCACGAACTCGCTCACGCCCACTCCCACGCGACCCGCGATCCGCAGGCCGGCCTTTCGGGCGGGGCGGAGTTTCCTGACAGGCTCCCGCTAGTGCTTCGGGGATCTCGCGGCAAGTGGGGACCGCGACATCCCACACCGGCGTCTCGTCGCCAAAGAGCTCAAGGTAGCGATCTCGCGCTCGCGCGCGCTCTCCCGCGTCCCTGGCTACCTGCAGCTCTGCCGCCCGCTGACGGCGCTCGCTGGCCATGGATTTCACGCCGGCAAGGAGCTCGCCCAGTGCAGGCACCGCCGAGGGCGCTGCTTGGCGCACAAACTCCTCCAGGTTCGCGCGCGCCGCACGCAGCGCGGGCTGGATCATTCCGAAGATCGGCTCCTCGACCGCAAGA
The DNA here is from genome assembly GCA_003155465.1 of Myxococcales bacterium. The sequence continues at coordinate 2,348 of PMCR01000146.1, forward strand.
AGAAAATCGAGTGCTTCTTCCAGCACCGGCTGGTCGCCCAGCGTGGCCAAACGCGACTCGACCTCGGCGCGCAGGGCGGCGAAGCACGCGGGCGCCTCCTCGACCGAGCCCGGCACCGGCCCGGGCCGCGCGTCGGGTGCATAGAACAGGTACTGCCCCAGCACCCGCTGGCGGATGCCAATGCGGCAGCGTTCGTCGACCAGGGCGATCAGGCCGGCGTGCACAGGCGAGAGCGGCAAGGGATTGTGCGCCTGATCCCATTGCCAGAGCGCTTTGGACTCCCCCGCCGCTTCCAAGTCATCCCAGCCGCGCCAGGGGGCTGGCGTAGGGGGCGGCTCATAGGGTCGCATCTGCAGGAACACTAGGTTCTCGTTCTTCACCACCCATTCCACCTCGACGGCGCCCTGGGTTTGCACGAGCGTACGCAGGGCATTGCGCAGACGGGTCGCTGCTGGGGCTGCCAAAGTTCCGGCCCTCACCTGGATGATCGGATCGTCGACCTGTGCGGGCATGCAGGCAGCGCTTCCCACGGCCTCGCCGCGAACAAAGGGATGCAGCAGGACCGAGAGGGGCGGCGCCGCCGGTCGCAACCCATGGGCCAGGGCATAGGCCACGGCACCAGCGGACAAGGCAGAAGCGAGTACCTGGCGGATGGCTGTCTCAACCTCATCGGCGCGCACCCCCACCCGCGATTCGTAGACGCCCGCCCCCAAGCTTCCGGCGACGTCCTCGCTGGCAAACGACGACCGCACGGACCACAGAGTGTCCCGCGAAAGCCGCTCGGCCAGCTCCCGGGAAAAGCCTGCCGGGAGCGGCGCCGCGATCAGCTCGGCCCCGGCGCGGTCCAAGGCGGCGAGTGCCGCGTCGTCGATCCTCTCGGGCAGCGACAGAGATGGACCGATCGCGCGGAAAAGCTCGTCCGTAATCGCGAATCCCGCCGGCGTGGCCAGTCCCGCAGCCGACAGCCGCGCCAGCGAGCGGGCCTTGCCGCCCAGCCGCGCGTCGGTGCCGTTCAGCTCTGCGAAGAAGCTCATTGCGGCCCTGCAGCGGACGAGCGGGCTGGCCAATCGTCGGTACGAAATGGCGCCGCCGGCAGATCGGATTGGTTGCGCAGAGTGTTCGGGGGATCGTTGGCCCAACCATAGCGGACTGCCACCGGCTCCCGTACGTCCGGGCTCGCGACGATGACCGAGTCACCCTCGATGCGCGCATCGGCCCAGTGCCAGACGCGGTCGGCCCCTGCCAGCATGAAACCCTTCGGGGATGCTCCGTCGACGGTGAGCAGACCGCTTGTGGCGTTGGCAAAGCTGACCCTGATGGCGCCGGCCGCGCAGAGTGCGATCGCTCGATTCATTGCAGGTTGCCCTCGATCAGAGCGCGGCCTTGAGCGCCCTGATGGTGCCAGCGTATTCGGCGTCGGAAAGCAGCTTCTTGTTGGCCGGCATCATCTCGAAGGTCGTTCCGAAGCTGGGGCCGTCCCTGTATTTCGGCACCAGGTGGAAATGCAGGTGCGGCAACTTGTCGGAGTAGGCGCCGTAGTTGATCTTGGTGGCAGCAAAGGCGGTCTTGATGGCCCTGGCCGCGCGCGCGACGTCTCTTGTGTAGAGCGCAAGCTCCGCTTCTGGCAGTTCAAAGAGTTCGTTGACGTGTCCGCGGTACGCGACCACGCACCGGCCGGGGTGAGTTTGCTCTTTGAACAGGTAGAGGGTCGAAACGCTCAGCGACGCAGTCTCGATCATGAGGTCGTGCAGGCGTTGGTCTTTGCGGCAATAGAAGCAATCAGGAAGTTCGCTCATGGCGGGTTGGCTCAAGGGTTCTGAACGGCAATCGCCCAGATGGATTTCAAGTCATGAATCGAATGGTGCAGGCCATTCTACCCCATCGCGCCCTCGCTAGGATCAAGCCGGGAATGAACCACCTTCTTCACCACCGCGTAACGAGTCCCCCTGCCGCCAGTTCAATCACCGGACCTGGCACCAAGCCGAGCGCCAGCACCAGGACCACGGTTGCCACCAGCACAACCGCCATGCCCGCCGACGGGAACGGCTGCCACGGCCGCACCGGTTCGCGAAAGTACATGGCGACCACGATGCGCAGATAGTAAAAGACACTCACCACGCTGTTGAGCACGGCCGCCACCACCAGCCAGGCCAGATCCGGGCTCTGCATGGCTGCCCGGAACAGATAGAACTTGCCGAAGAAGCCGCCGGTGGGCGGCACCCCCGCCAGTGACAGCAAGAGCACAGTCATGGCCAAGGCCACGGCCGGCCGCGTGCGCGCCAGCCCGGCCCAATCGCGTACCAGAAGACGTTCATCATCGCGCCGGCCCACCCAAGCCACCACGGCAAAGACTCCCAAAGTGGTGAAGGCGTACGCGGCCAGATACACCAACACCGCGGGCTGCGCGCCGTCCACTTTCTGGCCCAAAGCAACCAGCCCTATCAACAGATAGCCGGCGTGGGCGATGGACGAGTACGCCAGCATGCGCTTGACGTTTTCCTGGCGAAGGGCAGCCAGGTTCCCCCAGGTCATGGTCAGGAACGCCACCCCGCCGAGAACGCGTACCCAGCCCGCGTGGCCCAGTGCCACCCCCGGGTCATTGAAGACCGCGCCCAGCAGGCGCACAAGACCGCCCACCGCCGCCACCTTGATCCCGGCCGCCATGAGACCAGTCACCGGCGTGGGCGCACCTTCGTAGGCATCGGGCGCCCACATGTGAAAAGGCACAGCCGCGATCTTGAACAGCATGCCAGTGAGCAGGAAGTACACGCCGATGATGAACAACGGATTGCCGGCTGCCCGGCCTGCGTGTGCCGCGATCCCGGCGTACGACATCTCGCCGCCAGCGGTGCCATAGACCAGGGCCGTGCCGTAGACCAGGAACCCGGCAGCGAACGCGCCCAGCAGCAAGTACTTGAGCGCGCCCTCGGCCCCGGCAGGCTGCCGGCGCCAGCTTGCCACCAGGAGATAGGCGGCCAGTGACATGGTCTCGATACCGACGAGCAGCGAAAGCAAGTGCGTGGCGTGGACCACGGTGATCATGCCGGCCGTGGCAAAGAGTACCAGGGCATGGGACTCGCCGTGCTCGAAGTCGTGTTCGCGCATGAAGGGCGCCGCAACCAGCAGGGTCACGAGCGCGGTGGCGATCAACACGGCGTCGAGGAAAAGCGACATCCGATCCACGACCCACATGCCGGCCCAAATTGGCTGGCCGGATTCGGCTCCTGTCCATTGGCCCGCGACCGCGGCCAGGGCCGCCAGGCAGCCGAGCTGCGCCAGCCTTAGCGCGGGCTCGCGTCCTTTGTTGAACGTGTCCAGCAGCAACGCCAGGCAGCCCGCGCCCGAGATCAGCAGCAGCGGGGCCAAGGCCGTGATCTCAGCTACGGTCATCAGAAACGCCTCGCTGTCTCGGCTGGCGCCGCTGGCAGCCGCGCCGGCCGCTGACCCGGAATCACACGCCGTGCCGGCCCAGAAAGATTCCCGCGCGCCTCGGCCAAACGCTCGCGGTAGTTAGCCGATAGTGCCTGCACCGAGGCAGCCGTGCGCTCGATGATGGGCTGCGGTGCCACCCCCATGACCAGTGCCGCAAGCACCAGCACGCCGAACACCAGGCGCTCGCGCAGTCCCAGATCGCGCACCTGCGGGTCGCGGTTCTCGGGTTTGTCGAGCGGCCCGAACATCACCCGCTGGTACATGGTCAGAAGGTACACAGCCGCAAGGATGACCGCGGTGGCAGCCAGGCCGGCCAGCAGCGCCGGATGGCCAAACATGGGAGCGGCAAGGCCTGAGGTTTGCCAGTCCTTGCCCGCCGTGAACGTTCCAGCGAGCACCAGGAACTCGCCCACGAAGCCGCACAGGCCCGGCAGCCCGGCCGAGGCCAGCACCAGGACGAGAAAGCAGGCGCCAAACACCGGCATCTTCTTCCACAACCCACCAAAATCGCCCAGTTGGCGAGTATGGCGGCGGTCATAGAGAATCCCCACCGCGAAAAACAAGCCGCCGGTGGAGATCCCGTGGGCCAGCATCTGGAAGATGCCGCCTTCAATCCCCTTTTCGGAAAGAACCAAAATCCCGAGCACGACAAAGCCGAGGTGCGAGACCGAGGAATAGGCGACCAGCTTCTTCACGTCGTCCTGCACGTACGCCATCAGGGCGCCAAAGATGATACCGGCCACCGCCAGCCAGACAATGACAGGAGCTGACTGCTGCGCAGCCAATGGGAAGAACGGCAAGGCGAAACGCAAGAAGCCGTAGGCGCCGAACTTGAGCAACACCGCGGCCAGAATCACCGACCCGCCGGTGGGCGCTTCCACGTGAGCGTCAGGCAGCCAGGTGTGCAGCGGAAAGAGCGGCACCTTGATCATGAAAGCCAGGGTGAAGGCGAGGAAGCACAGCAGTTCCGCCCCGCGCGGCAGCGTGATCGTGGCCCAGGTCGCGTAGTCGAAGGTCCACTGACCGGTGACCGCGTGCACTTGCGCGTACAGGTAAAGGATGGCCGCCAGCATGAGCAGCGAACCCACCAGGGTGAAGATGACGAACTTGATGGCCGCGTACAGCCGCCTCTGCCCGCCCCAGATGCCGATGATGAAGTACATCGGGATCAGCGTCAGCTCCCAGAACACGTAGAAAGCGAACAGGTCGATGGCCAGGAAGCTGCCCAGCATGCCGGTTTCCAGCACCAGCATGGCCACGGTGAATTCCCGGCTGCGCGTCTTGTGCAGGCCCATGGCCTGGGGCGACAGCAGGGTCAAGGAAACCATCAGCGTGGTGAGCAGCACCAGCCACAGCGAGATGCCGTCCACGCCCAAATGAAAATGGATCCCCAACGAGGGAATCCAGGGGCGATCGATCTCCAACTGAAAAGCGCCGACTGATTTGTCAAAGGCGCGCAGGACAAGCAGTGATTGCCCAAGACTGGCCAGTGCCGCGACAATCCCAATGGGTCGGCTGCTGCGCTCGCCCCGCGGCGCCACCATCACCACAAGAGCGCCGAGGAGAGGGAGCAGCACTGTCAACGTGAGATCGGTCATGGCCTACCGGATGTCGATTGTCCGCACAATAGTGCGAGAGGTATTCCACTGCGGATCGGTGATGCGGACTCGCAATTGGTAGTGCCCGGGCCGGGCGTAGAGCCAGTTCGCGCGGGCAACCGCGCCGACGCGATCTTCTCGCCCGTCGCCATCGAAGTCGAATCCATAGTGGAGCTTGCCCGCAGCGGCTTCGCGATCGCCAAGCTCGACCACGGCGCTGCGGCCCTCGATGCGGATCTTGACCTGGGAGGGCGCGGCGGGACGGGCCATCACGTAGACCAGCGCGGCCAATCCGATGGCAAAAACGGCCAGGTAGCGCTGCACATCACCTACCTGCACCAGGCGCAACAGTCGCCCGATCGTGTCCACCAGAGCCGCCCAGCCGCCGACCAGCAGTCTGTCGATGAGGATGCGATCGACAACCAAGAAGATCGCACGCGACAGGACACGCAGGGGCCGCACCAGCAACCGCTCGTAGATCTCGTCAACGAAAAACTTGCCACGCACAGCAGCTGTCAAACGCGGCAGCGCTGCCACAAACCGGCGGGCTGGCTCGCGCGCGCCGCCGCCGAAAAACCGCCAAGCCAGACCGATGCCGGCCAGGGCGATCACGGTCGACGCTGCCATGACTCTCCATTCGAGTCCGCTTCCAACCTCTAGGATGGGACCCACCGCAGGCGCCAGCCAATGACCGATGAGGTCGCCGTGCGACCTGCCCACAGCGGCAGGCAGGCCCACGATTCCGGCCAGCAGAGCGCCCAGACCCAGCACCACCAACGGACCCACCATCTCCACAGGCGATTCGTGCAGGTGCGCGCGCGGGTCGGCCCGGGATTCGCCGGTGAAGACCAGATAGTAGAGTCGCGACATGTAGAAAGCCGTGCCCAAAGCGGCAGCCAGCAGCGCCGCACCAACCGCGGGGCCCACCCAGCCCAGATGCGGGCCGAACACTGGGGTGGCGAAGGCGCCCGCAACGATGGCATCTTTGGAAAAGAACCCGGAAAAGACCGGCACCCCGCAGATGGCCAACCAGCAAACCCGAAATACCCAGGTGGTCCAAGGCAGCTTGCCGGCCAGGCCTCCCATGCGGGTTATGTCGCCCGAGCCGGCCATGGCGTGCATGACCGAACCGGCACAAAGGAAGAGACCAGCCTTGAAAAAGGCGTGCGTGAAAAGATGGAAGATGCCGCCCGCGAAGTTGCCTGTACCCACGCCCACGAACATGAACCCGAGCTGGCTGACGGTAGAGTAGGCCAGCACCTTCTTGAAGTCGTTTTGCCCAAAGGCGATCACGGCCGCAACCAGCGCAGTCAACCCGCCCACCCCAGCCACAATGGCCAACGCCGCCGGGGCCAGCAGATACAGCGCGCCCAGCCGCGCCACCATGTACACCCCGGCAGTGACCATGGTGGCCGCGTGGATCAGCGCGGAGACGGGAGTGGGACCCGCCATGGCGTCGGGCAGCCACACATAGAGGGGTATCTGCGCTGATTTGCCTGTCGCACCCAGGAAAAGGAACAGCGCCGCCCAGAAGGCGACCGGCTGTCCCCACCAAAGGGTTGCCGTCAGCGTCGGGCTGCCCGCCCGGGCGGTGTCCACCAGGACGGGAATGTCGAGCGTGCCGGCAGCGCGGAAGATGAGAAACATGCCGATGAGAAAGCCCAGATCGCCCACGCGGTTGGTGATGAAGGCCTTCTTGCCGGCGCTGGCATTGGCGGTCTCGCCGTACCAGAAACCGATGAGCAGGTAGCTGCACAGTCCCACGCCCTCCCAGCCGATGAACATCACCGGCAGGCTGTCACCCAGAACCAGAAGCAGCATGGCGCCGCAGAAGAGATTGAGGTACGCGAAGAAACGCACGTAGTCCTCATCGTGGGCCATGTAGCCGGTCGAGTAGATGTGGATCAGCGTTCCCACGCAGGTGACCACCAGGCACATCAGGCCTGACAGCGCATCCATGCGTAGCGCCAGATCCACCCGCAGATCGCCACTGGCGAACCAGGTTCCCACCACGTCGGTCAGCCCGCCCTCCTTCACCAGCGCGGGCAGCGCGAAGAAGAACGCGTCCGCCGAGGCCACCAGCGCGGCCCCTACCGCCATGCAGGCGATGTGGTGAACCACCCTGCGGCTGTGGTGCCGGCCGAACAGGATCAGATAGGCGGCGCCCAGCAAGGGCAGCAGCGGAATGATGCGCAGATGAGAAAGCATCGCCGCCCTACCCCTTCAAGGCATTCACGTCGTCCAGGTTCGCCGTCCGGCGCGTGCGAAACACGCTGACCACAATGGCCAAACCCACCGCGGCTTCGGCCGCAGCCAGCGCCATCACGAAAAAGGCGAACACATGTCCCTGCTGGTCGCCCAGCGCCCGGGAGAAAGCGAGCAGGGCCAGCGTGCCGGCGGCCAGCTGCATCTCCACGCTCATCAGCACAATGAGTGCATTGCGACGCAGAAGCACGCCCGCGGTTCCCACGAAGAACAGGGCCAGCGAGACCAGGATGTAGGCGTAGGTTGGCATCAGGAAGCCCGGGATGATCGGTCTTCGCGAACATGACGGGTCAGCATCACCCCGCCTATGACGGCCAGCAAGAGCAGCAGCGAAATCGCCTCGAAGGGAAACAGGAAATCCGAAAACAGCAAGGCCCCAACCGAGGACACGGTGCCGAAATCCTTCACCGGCGGGGTCGCCGAGGCGGCGAGAAAGGGCATGGAACGCTCACGACCGACCAGCCAGGCAACCCGATAGAAGACATAGCCGGCCGCCAGGACCCCGGCAGCGCGGGTTACCAACCCCTGCCGGGCGATAGGCGTGGTCTCTTCGCGGTTCACCATCATGACGACGAACACGAACAGCACCATGATGGCGCCGGCGTAGACCAGGATCTGCAACACCGCGAGAAAGTGCGCCGAGAGAGTGGCAAAGAGACCGGCGAGGGCCGCGAAGGTGAGCACCAAGGACATCACGGCGCTGACCGGATTACGCCGGGTGATGGTCAGCAAGCCGCCCGCAAGAACACCGGCGCTCAGGATGGCAAACACGATCCTCTCCGCCATGCTCGCGCTATGGGCCGCCAGGTTCATGATGCCTTGGCAGCCTTGACCACGCGGGCCTCGAAGTCGGCGCGGAACT
>PMCR01000123.1 GCA_003155465.1 Myxococcales bacterium
TCGGCGCGACACAGGGCCATTCCTGTATAGCCCCCAATGAACCCACCAAAAGGAGTCCTCAATGAGTCGTTCTGTCTTGTCTTTGGTCTTGGTCGCTCTTGTCTCGGCTTGTGGATCGATTTCAGGCCAGACGCCCACAGTTGCCAAGACCAGCCTTGGCCAAACCACCGTCGACGGGCTATCCGCTGAACTCTTCACCGACAACCAACTCCAGACTGGCCTCTCGCCTCTCTATCTCAAGCTCACCGACAGCGGGGCGCATGTCATCACCGACGCCACCCTCACTGTCACTCTGCAGATGACCATGTCCGGGGGCATGCAACATGGCGCCCCTGTGCTTGGCGATCCGTCGGTCGATAGCACTGGGCTCTATCACGTGGACGTCGTCTTCCAGATGGCCTCCTCGGCAACCGATATCTGGACCCTGTCGGTGGGGATTGCACGCGCAGGGACCGCTGCGGTCCAGGCCCAGTTCAACGCGCTGACCGTGGTCGACAGTGGGCGCGCAAGTGCCTTTGCGTACACGCCCAGCGGCGGTTCGGAGACAGACTACGTGGCCAGCTTCAATCTCACTGGCGCAGCCAAGGTGGGGCTCAATCCGGTGGTGGTCACGCTCCACCAAACGCAAGACATGATGCTTTTCGCACCGGTCGACGATGCGACCCTGGGCCTGGGTCCGGAAATGCCGTCAATGGGCCATGGCGCTTCTGGCAGCGTCAACCCGACCCTTGCTTCCTCGGGCCGCTATAGCGGTCAGGTGGCCTTTTCCATGGCTGGCACGTGGGAGACCACCGTCACCGTGAGCGAGGCGGGCCGGACTTTGGGAACGCCGAAGTTCCCGACCACTTTCTAGTCACGTCGTCACACGGGCCAGCACTTTTCCATCGGTGTCGACCTTGAAAGCCAGGGGCACCAGGCTGATGCCGTACTTGCGCGCCAGATCGGGATGCTGGGTCACGTCCACCAAAGCCAGGGGCGCACCTTGGGCCGACAGGCGTTCTTCCAAGGTGCGGCAGTCAGAGCAACGGGGATGGCTAAACTGCACCACCAGGCCCGCCTGCGGCGAGGCGCCGATTTCCTGAAGATCGATGCGTGCCACGCTCCGCGGCCCGATGCCGCGCAGGCGAGCCAGCAGGCGATACATTTCGCACCCTACACACAAGCCAGTAGACGCGGCCAAGAGCGCCAGGCCCGCTACCACCAACCCCAGCGTCCACCCCAGCCGGGGAAACCCAGCCAGATGCGCGGCCGAGGCAGCCGAAAGAAAGACCAAGCCCACCAGATTGGCGAAGCGAACCGGCCGGGCATCCTTGACCGGCCCTGGGCCGAGCCAGGGCCGCACCAGCTTGAAGTGGAGGAAGCAGGCCAAGCACAGCCGTGGCCCGAAAATCAGGGTCAGCGCAAGCTGCAGCGCTGCCAGCACGAGCAGGGGCCACCAACCGAGCAGGAATGCCGCCAGCGCCGCACCCCCTATGATGGCCTGGTTGAAGCGCGGCGCCCGCGCGTCGATCACAGGGGGCCCCAGCAACGCCGCGCGGGACGGAACAGTATCCTCTTTGGAAGACATGGCGTCTAGTATAGCCACAGTCGCGGCGCCGTCGAGGCGGATCGGCGGGCGACTTGCGCACGATGACCGCCGGTACAAACCGGCCATATGATTTGTCTTGCGCGGTCCTGATAGCGGGACATACTAGGTTACATGCAAGACATAGCGGAAATGGCAGGAGACGCCAATGTGAGAAAGGCAGCATGGGCAGTGGAACTGCCGGGGGATCTCTCTGGAGCCTGCCAGGCGGGTTTGGCAGGCGGTGCTGCGAGTAGCCACTCAAACGGAAGACTGAGTTTGTCGGCAGGCGCCCCCCAGCCGCTGGTGGCTGTGGTCAGCCGTGATGGAGAGACCGCGCCCCTGACTCCCAATGTGCCGGCATGGGTCCTGGTGTTCAGCACGGCCGAAGGACGCTTGCACCTAGTCGAGAAGCGCCGGATCGAGGTGCGGCCAACCGATTTCTCCAGACCTGGCTGGCAGATCGAGCGCCTGCGCGTGATCCTTCACGCTGTGCGCGGTTGCAAGACGCTGGTGCTATCTCGGATCACCACGCCACAGCGGTTGCTGATCGAGGCCCGCGGCATCCGTGTGTTGGAGGCCAGCGGATTCGTGGAGGAGGCACTGACCGAAGTGGCGGCGCTAGACGGTGCGGTATCACAGCCCGCCCTACAGCCATGGCCGCAATACCGCAGGTGAGACGCGCGAAGGAGAGTCCCCCGCCTCAGATCTCCCAGTTCGGTGTTGAATCCTGCTGCTTCTCCTTGCTCAGCACCTTGACCTTCACATCATCGGCGAGCACCAGCGAACGCGGGGGCACGCTGTGCATGAGAAACGCGTTTGCGCCGATCGTGCTGCCGGCCCCTACCACGGTGTCGCCGCCCACGATTGTGGCGCCAGCATAGATCGTGACGTCGTCCTCGAGCGTGGGGTGGCGCTTCTTGCCGCGCAGCTGCTGGCCCGCGGCCAGCGACCGCGCCACCAGGCCCACGCCCTGGTACATCTTTACGTGACTGCCGATGACTGCAGTTTCACCAACCACGGTGCCGGTACAGTGGTCGACGAAGAAGTGGGTGCCAATGTGTGCTCCCGGGTGCAGGTCCATGCCCGAGCGGGCGTGCGCCCATTCGGTCATCATGCGCGGGATTAGCGCGATGTCGTGCAGGTACAGTTCATGCGCCAAGCGCTGGGCAGCGATGGCTTCCACGAACGGGTAAGCCACGATGACCTCGTCCTTGCTCAGCGCAGCCGGATCGCCGTTGTACGCGGCCTCCACGTCCGTTGCCAGAAGCTCGCGCACGCGCGGCAGGCTGGCGAGAAACTCCAGCGCCAGCCGGCGAGCGGCGGTGCCGAGATCCTTGTCAGGTAGCTCGGGCGGGCGCGCGTATTCCAGGCTACGCGCGATCTCCCGGGCAAGACGGCTGGCGATCTCCTCGAGTAGTTCCGAAGTGACCGAGCGGAGCGCGGCCGTGGCGATGGCCGTCTCGTCGAAGAAGCCGGGGAACAAGAGCCGCAGCAGGCCGGTGGTTATGCGCCCGATGGCCTGCCTCGACGGCAGGTTCTTGCCGTCCAGGTGGTTGATGCCACCAACTGATTGATAGGAAGCCAGCAGGCGATCTGTCAGTTCCGCGTTCTCCACGATGTCGCCGTCTACCCGATGCCTTCAAACAGCACGGTTGAGATGTAGCGCTCGCCGGAGTCAGGCAGCACAACCACGATGGTCTTGCCCGCGAACTCGTCCAGCTTGGCCAGGCGCAAGGCCACGCTGGTGGCGGCGCCGCTCGATATACCACTCAGGATGCCTTCCTCGCGCGCCAAGCGGCGGGCGATTTCGATGGCTTCCTCGTCGGTGGATTGCTCGATCCGATCCACTACGGTCAGGTCCAGCGTGTCGGGTACGAAGCCGGCGCCGATGCCCTGAATCTTGTGCGGCGAGGGCTTGAGCGGCTGGCCGCTGCGGAATTGGGTCAGGATAGGGCTCTTGGCGGGTTCGACGGCCACCGAGGTGATGGCCTTCTTCTTGGTCTTCTTGATGTAGCGCGAGACTCCGGTGATGGTGCC
>PMCR01000182.1 GCA_003155465.1 Myxococcales bacterium
CCGCCGTTGACCCGTAGCACCTGCCCCGTGACATACGCGGCCCCCGGACCAGCCAGGTATACCACTGCCGCGGCCACGTCCTCGGGAGTTCCGACGTAGCCAAGCGGAATGGCCTTCACGACCTCGGCGCGCCGCTCGGGCGGCAACCCGGTTGCGGTCATGTCGGTCTCGATGAACCCCGGCGACACCGCATTGACCGTGACCCCGCGCGAGGCGTATTCGCGCGCCCAGGTCTTGGTCAGGCCCAGGACGCCTGCCTTGGCCGCCGCGTACGGTCCCTGCCCTGCCGATCCCATCTCGCCCACCACCGAGGCGATGTTGATGATGCGGCCGCCGCCGGGAGCATGCATGAGCGAACGCAGGGCCGCCCGTGTGCAGTGAAAGGCCCCACCCAGGTTGACCGCAAGCGCGCGCTGCCAATCCGCATCCTTGGCTCCCAACGTCAGGGCGTTGACCGCCACGCCCGCGTTGTTCACCAGGATGTGAACCCCACCCTCGCTCGATACGATCTGTTTGAACGCCTGGTTGACCGCCTCGGCATCGGCCACGTCGAAACGCATGAGCACGCCCACGCTGCCCACGGCCGCAGCGGCCTCAGCCGCCGCTGCCTCGTTGTGCAAGAAATTCATCACCACCCGGGCGCCATGCGCCGCCAGCGCCATAGCGATCGCGCGACCGATCCCGCGCGAGGCTCCGGTTACCACCGCCACCTTGCCCTGCAATTCGCGTGGGAAGCCCGCCGGCTGAGCCAGCGCTGCGCGTGGCGTACCATCGTGGGAGGGCTTGGGAACCCTTTCAGGGTTCCCATCAGATTCGGCGCTCACCCGGGTCCTCCTGCAGTGGGCGATTCCTCCCGCCAAAGATAGGCGTGCTCGGCTACCGCCCGGGCCATCTCTGGGAGCAAACGAGCGCGAACCAGCTCGCTGGCCGCGAGCACGCCGTTCTTGATGGCCCGTGCATCCGAGGCTCCGTGGCAAATCAGCACAACCCCATCCACCCCCACGAGGGGCGCGCCGCCTGTTTCGGCATGGTCGCTGCGCCGGCGAAACCGGCGCAACGCCGGCCGCATCATGAGAGCCCCCAGTTTCTCCAGCACGCTCCCCTGCGCGACCTCTTCGCGGACGGCATGGGTCAGCCACTCGACCAGACCCTCGCAGGTCTTCAGCACGACGTTCCCGGTGAAACCGTCGGTGACCACCACATCGGCGTGCCCCCGGAAGATATCTCTCCCCTCGACGTAACCGAGATAGTCAAAGCCGGCCGGCCGCCCCGAGGTCCCCGCCCGCGTGAGCAATTGATGTGCCTCGCGCGTCAGCACGGTGCCCTTGTGCCCCTCGCTGCCGTTGGACAGCAGGCCGACGCGCGGTCGCGTCTTCCCGTGTAGCAGGCGCGAATACCCAGAACCGAGCACCGAGAACTGGGCCAGCACCGTCGGCCGGACGTCCACGTTCGCCCCCATGTCAAGCAACGCACATGCGCCGGTCTGAGTGGGGAAGGTGGTCACGATGGCTGGCCGTTCCACCCCGGCGATCCGCCCCAACACCAGAAGCGCCCCGGCCATCATCGCGCCCGAATTGCCCGCCGAGACCACGGCGTCCACCTCGCCCTGCTGGGCCAGCTCGAAGCAGACACGCATCGATGACGCCTTCTTCTGCCGAAAGGCGCTGGCGGGCGCCTCGTCCATGCCCACCACCTCGGCGGCATGGCGAACCTGGATACGTCCCGCGGGAACGGCCGGGCCAAGTTCGTCGAGCACGCGGCACACCCGTTCTTTGTCTCCGACCAGCACCACATCGATTGCGGCGCTGGTTACGGCAGCCAAGGCACCCTCGACCTCGACGCGGGGAGCATCCTCGGCCCCCATCGCGTCCACGGCGACCCGAACCCGAGCCGGATCGGTCATGGCACGAAATCCAGTGCCTTCCGTCTCACGCAGTCAAAGCGCGTTGGAATTAAGTCTGCTCGTCCTGAGGCTTCTCGATGACCATGCGGTCCTTGTAGTAGCCGCACGCCGAGCAAACCCGGTGAGGAAGGCGTGCCTCCCCACAACGCGGGCACGGCACGAAATGGGGTACCGGCTGCTTCATCACCTGAGCCCGGCGAATCGCCGAGCGGGACTTGGATTGTCGTCTCTTGGGAACTGCCATGGTCGCGTCTCCTGTTTTCGAATACTCTTACAACTTAACTTTGGCCAGCGCCCCGAGTTTTCCACCCACCGCCAGTCCTTTGGCGCAGTCGCAGGGTGTCAGGTTCCGGTTGGCGCCGCAAGTGGGACAGAGGCCGGCGCAGTCTTCTCGGCATAGCGAACTCATCGGCAAGTCGAGGAGCAACTCGTCCCGAATCTCCGATCCGACGTCGATCACGCCGTCTAGGACGTAGATGACCTCCTCCTCGTTGTCGTCACCATCATCCCCGGCCCCCGGCTCCTCGCGCTCGGCGAAGGTGAGAGTCACCGGCACGTCGAGCGCCAGGGTGGCTGGCTCCAGGCAACGCGCGCATTGCGTCAGCAGTCCCCCACGAAGAACTCCGCGCAGCAGGAACTCGTCGCCCGCCGGCTCCAGACAGCCGCTCAAGGTTATGCCCGCCTCCGACGGTCGAATGTCCAATTCGGGGCACTCTGCCTTGAGCCACGCTTCGGTCACCGCCACGCGAATGTCCACTCCCTCGTCGCCTATATCCTTGATCTTGTAACGCATAGCAGGTGCGAGGTCAGAGCCCCGTCTTTTGAAAGGCCGTAACTATAGAGGGCGCGGGCCAGGCGTCAAGCCTGCCAAGGAATCGCTGGGCTTCCTAGAAGGTGGCGTCGATGACCCGCAGATTGGTGGGGCGGGCTGTCCGTGCCGAAGCTCCCGTGGGGTGGGCTGTGAGTGGCACAGGCGATCCGCCTCCCGCGTAGCGCCTACGAACACGCTCTCGCCCGCGCTCACGCCAGCCGCAAGCGGCTATCCGCGGGTCGTCCTTTGGGGCGCCCCGGAACTTCCTGCCAGACTCAGAGGAAGCTACTTGCTCGCTCCCGCCGCTGCGGCACCGCCGCCAAACAGCAGCAGGGTCTTGATGTCCTCGTCGTTGAACATGAGCTGCAAACCCATGAACCAGTCGAAGAACCCGCCCGCCGTGCCCTGGGTTCGGGTGTAGTTGAGGANNACGTCGTCCACCCCTCCCACGAGATAGAGGTACTTCTTGTAGACTGCCAGGGACGCGCGTGCGGTCACGCGCGGGTACTGATTCGAGTGCGTGTCAAAGACATCCGTCGACAGCATCAGGTGGTCGTTGAATAGAAACACGTCAGCGCCCAGGCCGCCGGTCGATTCCTTGATACCAAAGCGACCCTGGAAGGCACCCCAGCGCTTGCCGAACATGAAGCTGAAGCGCAGCTTCTCGCTCGTCGTAATCTGCTCGTCGGAATACGCGCCGCGGTCGGAACTGTAGCCCACGACGGTTTGGGCGCTGCGATAGCCGCGCGGATCTTCGACCAATTCGATCAGGTAGAACTTGTCCGGTCGCGGGGCCAGTTGGACCGAGAAGTAGTTCTTGAATTCCCGGGCCATGTAGTTGTACTCCGTGCGCAGCCCCACGATGGTCTGCAGCCTGCTCACACCGCGGGTGATGCCGCTGACGTCGTCCGTGATGTTGTCGAGGTTCTTGGCCACCGTGTCGTCGGTCAGAAGGTGGCCCACCGTGCCCTCGCCATCCGCCATGCGGCCTGTGATCTTGTCCACGTGGCGCAACGACTTGTCCAGGTTGTCGATGCTAGACTGCAGCTTCTGCAACGAGCTGCGCAGATCCTGACCGGCGCCAGAAACCTGACCCTGGGTGGTTCCCACCAGTCCCTTGATGCCCTCAGTGATCTCGCGCGCATTGCGCAGAGTGACGCGAACATCGTCAGCTTCAGAGTGGGTGATTCCTTGCACGGTAGCCGCGATGTCGTCGATGCGGGTGAGCAGGCGCTCGACGATGACCGAGTTTCTCTCCAACAACTGGTTGGCGTTGTTGGCTATGTCTTTGACCGGCCCCGAGGTCAGCATCTTCACGTCCGCCAGGATGTCCTTCAGGATGGGCAGCGTCTCGCCCAACGAGTTCACGATGTCGCCCATCTCCACCGGCTCGGTGACGATCTTGATCTCGTCGCCCTCGTGCAGTTTCCGCAGTTCCACGCGCTGACCATTGCGCACGATAAAGGGCGCGCCCGGATCGACCTCAAGGTAGTACTCGCCGAGCAGCGAGGCCGACTTCTTGGCAATCGCCGCGTTCTCGTAGAGATCGATCGTCGGCATGATGCGGAGAAAGACCTTGGCTTTCCCCGACTCCTGGTCGAGTTCGCGCTCTTCGATTTGTCCGATGCGCAAGCCGGCCGACAGAACTCGCGTCCGTTCGTAGACCCCTATGGCGTTGTGGAACAGGGCGTGGACGCGGTAACCGCCGCCCCCGGCGATCTTCTTGCT
>PMCR01000579.1 GCA_003155465.1 Myxococcales bacterium
GTCAGGCCCCGCTCCGCCTGATCGCCGTCATCAAGAGCGAGGAAACCGCCACGAAGATCCTGACCGTGATGCACCTGCCGACAGAGGTTCCCCAGCTACACCCTGCACGCCCACCGCCGACAGCCCGCCAGGAGGCATGCGGCGCAGAAGACTGGGTGAACTGATCGGCGACCTCGGTGGGGACGCGATGGGGTAGACTGCACCTTGTGGTGGAGACAGGACTTTGCAGACCCTCCGCCGGCGCCCGGAGTCGCCTCGCCAATCCTGCAGTGGCACCTCTGAGCCACGTCGACCCACAGTGGGCCCACGGTGGGCGGGTCCTCTGACGCAGAGAAAACCAGTTCGAAAGGATTAGGCACCGGGGCGCTACGTGCACTACTATCTCGAAGCGCGAGACCAGCGTGGACGCCTGGCGGCGTTCTTTGGTTCGGCCCGCAGCCCCTCCGTGGTGATCATCGAGTAGCACGCTCTCGCTCGCTTACGGTCCGTTTGTGAAGCTCATCATCCAGATTCCTTGCTTCAACGAGAGCGTCACGCTCCAGGAGACGATCGGCGATCTGCCTCGCTCCATCCCCGGCGTGGACGTGATCGAGGTCCTTATCATCGACGACGGCAGCACCGACGCGACCGCCGAGACGGCGCGTCACCTCGGCGTGCACCACGTCGTCCGGTTTGCGCAGAACCGAGGGCTGGCCAGGGGCTTCATGGCTGGCATCGATGCCTGCCTGCGCCTCGGCGCCGACATCATCGTCAACACCGACGCGGACAACCAGTACTGCGCGGCCGACATNNATCGTCAACACCGACGCGGACAACCAATACTCGGGCGCCGACATCCCGAACCTGGTCCGGCCGATCATCGAGGGCAAAGCCGATCTCGTCGTCGGTGACCGCCAGGTCGAGAGCGTCGAGCACTTCTCGCCGGCCAAGAGGAAGCTGCAGAAGTTCGGCAGCTGGTTGGTGCGGCTGGCCTCCAGCACGCGCGTCCCCGACGCCACCAGCGGCTTTCGCGCCATCAGCCGCGAGGCCGCGTTGCGCACCTTCGTGACGTCGGAGTTCACCTACACGCTCGAGACCATCATCCAGGCGGGCCAGGCGCATCTGGCCGTGGCCGCGGTCCCCATCCGCACCAATCCGAAGACACGCGAGTCGCGGCTTTTCCGCAGCATCCCGCAGTACCTGCGTCGCAGCGCCGGCACCATCGTGCGCATCTACACGATGTACAAGCCGCTGCGCGCCTTCCTGTTGATGGCGCTCCTGCTGCTCCTGGGCGGCACCACGCTCGGTGTCCGCTTCCTCTATTATCACTTCACCGAGCCGCACACGGGTCATGTCCAGTCGCTGATCCTGGCGGCCATCCTCGTCATCATCGCCTTCATGGTCGGCACCGCAGGCTTGCTGGCCGACCTGGTCGGCGCCAATCGCAAGCTGCTCGAGGATGTGGTCATCCGCCTGCGACGGCTCGAGTACGGGCCGGGGCACGACAGCGCCCAGCGCCCGCCATCCGACGCCGGCCCGGCCGCGGTGTCCTCGAAACCGCCCGACCCCGGCGGTCGGGCCGACGTGCCGTGACACCACCTCCTCCCGGCACCGAGCGGAGCGAGCCGAGAGAGCCCGCGGGGGGGCCGCGAGCGCGCGACCTGCTGTGGAAGACGTTGCTCGGGCTCGCCATCACCGCCGGCCTCTTCATCTTCCTCTTTCGCTTTGTCGATCTCGGCCAGCTGCGCGCGCTGGCCGGCATGACGCGCTGGCCGCTCATCGTCGCCGGGTTCGGCATCTGGGGCATCATCTATCTCGGCCGCGCCCTTCGCTTCGTGCTGCTCGCCCCGCGCATCGCCTACTCGACGATGCTGGTCATCACCTCCATCCACAACCTGCTGGTGCGGGTGCTGCCCTTTCGCACCGGCGAGCTGTCCTATGCCTTCCTGGTCCGCCGCGCTGGCACCGCCGGCCTCGGCGAGAGCCTGCTCGGCCTGCTGCTGGTTCGCATCCTCGACTCGACGGCGGTGGTGGTGCTCTTCGCCGTCGCGCTGGCCTTTCACCACGGGACCTACTTCGGCGATCGTCAGACCGGCATTGTGGCCGCGGCCGGCACGGCCGTGCTGGGGCTGATGCTGGTGGTGGCGCTGGCGCCCCTGCTGCGCCTCGGCCTGCGCATCGCGCATTCGATAGCGCGCCTCTTTCGCGTCGCCGACAGGCCGCGCGTGCAGCAGATCATAGGCAAGCTCGAGGCGGCCGTCGACGCGTTCTCGAGGATTCCTCGTCGAAACGTGATCTGGAACGGACTGCTCTCGCTGGGGCTGTGGTTGCTGACCTTCGGCGCCTTCTTCGTCATCATGCGCGCGTTCTCGATGCCGGTGAGCCTGGCCCAGACGGTGCTCGGGTCCACGGCCGCGGTGGTGACGGGATTTCTCCCCATCGGCGGGATCGGAAGCTTCGGGACCCTCGAGGCAGGCTGGGCGCTCGGCTTCGTGCTGGTCGGGCTCGACCGCACCATGGCCATCGTCTCCGCCTTCGGAGTCTCCATCACCACCTTCGTCTATGTGATCATCCTCGGCCTGGCCGGATGGCTGGGGATGCGCCGCCGGCTCCCGGCCCGCGCCACCCTCGCGGCCCAGCCGGTCGCGGAGCAACGATGACCCAGCCGCTGCGCACCACGCTCGCCGTAGTCGCCGCCCTCGGCCTCGCCGCGGGCACGGTGGTCACGCAGCTCAAGCACGCCTTCGTCTGGCAGGTGGTCGGCTCATTCCTCGGTTTGCTCGCCCTCACCCTGCTCCTGTCCGCCGCGGCGAGCGCCTATCCGTTCCTCGGCGGACGCCCGCGCCTCGGCGGACGCATCCTCGATCTCGGCGAGGGCTCGCGACGCCTACTCCCTGCCACCCTCGTCATCTGCGTGGCCGTGGGCGTGCTGGCGCCGCTGCTGCTCGGTCAGATGCCGCTCTAGGACGACCACCCCGTGCACCTCTACAAGGCCTGGCACTTCTGGGACGAGATGCTGCTCCACGGTCGCCTGCGCGGCTGGAGCAGCTACTGGTTCTTCGGCTATCCCGCCGAGGAACTCTACCCGATCGGGCCTGACCTCTGGGTCGCGCTCTCTCGCGCCGCCACGCTCGGGCTGCTCTCCTGGGAGGCCACCTACGGCCTCGCCTTCGTCGGCGTCTTCGCCTTTCTATGCCCCGTGGTCGAGACAGGCCCCATCGATTGCATTGTTGCGTGCTGACCTCGCGAGGGCAGTTTCCGATGGGTCGCGGCCCAAAGAATGCGTCCACGATGCAAGGATTCAGGCCTATAGCAGGAAAGAGTGTGAGCAAGTGACGACTTTGAATTGGGCCGCGCGAATTGGCGAAATCGCCGTGGCGGCGGTGTTGCTTGGAAACAGCCGCGGCGACGGGGTCAGGGACATCGTGCTTGCGGCTGAAGAGGGAGGTCCGGCGGCGCCGCAGGTCAGGGCCCGCGCGCGAAGTGAATCGCTGACCCTGGTTGACACGATCGATTTCAGCAAGTGGCGGCCGGACACCTTCGCGGTGAGTCCGGACGGCATGAGGATGGCGTATGCGTCCCTTGAGGAGTCCGGGAGGGGCCACATGGTCATCGACGGCAAGGCGGGCAAGGGCTATGC
>PMCR01000244.1:0-10635 GCA_003155465.1 Myxococcales bacterium
GGCAAACCGTTCGGTGCTCTAGAGCGGCGTTGTCCGGGGCAAGTCCGATCTGTAAAGTTGACATAATCCGGACCGCATCCACACTCGCAACATGCGGCCTGCCCGACGAGTGATCACCCGCCAAAGGCGTCGTGTTCTGCCTGAACAATCTCGCCTAGTCGCGTGGGGAGCCGGCGAGCTTTGCTCGCCGCGGACCATCGCGGGAGGGCTGGCGAGGCCGNNGAAGCGAGCGGGGTGGGGGTGGCGGGTGGGGGGCCGAAGGGCGAAGCGAACCCTCCCAGGGTTCCCATATCAACAATACCGCGGACGGTGGCGGCATTGCGCAGCAGCCGCAGGCTGCTCACCGACATCGAGGGACAGCTCGGCAGCCTCCTGGTCAGTCTGCGTCAGGAGCAGCCGCGCATCGACGTTGGCGCCCCTGACCGGCTGACCGGCGCCACGGCCCAGGCGGGCCGCGCGCTGGCAGCCCTGGAGAATCTGCGCTCCTTGTGGTGAGCGCTGAGCACCGACCGCTGCCCAGCAGGAGACAGGCTGTGGTGGACCAGACAGACTCGGTAGCCAGCGAGAAGGCCGGGCTGGTCGAGCCCATTGTGACCTTCTTGGCGGCCACGGCGCTTGCCGCGGGCCTGTTCTGGCTGGCGCGCAGCGTGGCCCTTGTGCGCGAGATTCTCCACGGCGGCATCGCTTTGGCCTTTCTGCTCGCGCCGTCGTACGCAGCACGCATCTCCGGCCGGCCCTTCGACTATCGGGCAGCGGGTCTTGGCTTCACTCCGGTCAGGCTGAACCTGCGCATCCTGGCCCTGGCGCTGGCCACTACCTGGCCGCTCTTCTTCGGGGGCTTTCTCCTCTACTACGGCATGCTCTGCCCGGGCAGCGCGTCCGCCTGGGCTCAGCGTCTGAGCAGTGTCTTTGCGCCCTTCTGTCCGGACTGGCTGGGCTTGCAGGGCTTTGCCCTGCGGCTGCCCGCCGACTTTGCCCTGCTGGCTCTCTCCCAGCTTCTGGTCGTGGCCCTGCCCGAAGAGATCTTCTTTCGTGGCTACCTGATGTCGCGGCTGGAAGAGCGCTGGCCCTCGCGGCAACGCCTGTGGGGTGCCAGTGTGGGTTGGCCCTTGTTGATCTCCAGTTTGCTCTTTGGCTTGGGCCATTTCCTGGTGGATTTCCAACCCGCGCGCCTGGCCGTGTTCTTCCCCGCCCTTGTCTTCGGGTGGATGCGCCAGCGCTCGGGATCGCTGGCCCCTGCGGCCGTGTTCCACGCTCTGTGCAATCTTTTTTCAGACGTTCTGCACGAAAGCTATTTCGGATAGCAACTTCCTCCCAGAAACGCCGACAACAAGAGCATGTCGCGCGGCTGCGTGCTCACGCTCATGTTCATGCTCGGGCTGGTCCCGCCGGCTCGGGCGCAGAAAGCCTTCTTGGAGGGCGTGGTCAACATCAATACCGCCTCGCCCGATGAGTTGCGTCTCTTGTCCGGCGTCGGGCCGGCGCGCATCCGCAACATTCTGGCCTATCGCCACAAGCATCCCTTCCGCACCGTCGAAGAGCTGGCGCGCATCAAGGGCATCGGTCGCAAGATGGTGCGCCACTTGCGCCTGCACCTGGCGGTGACCGGCCCCACCACCGCCCAGAAGATCATCCGTCCGGTCTCGCCGGCACCGCCCGACCCGCCCGCGCCGCCGGCCCGTTCCCAACCGCGGCCTGTGCCCGGTCAACGTCCCCCCCTGCGCAAGGGCGAACCTGCTCATCAGGCGATCGTCAACAGCCGCGGCAGCTCCTGCCTGCCTCCGCCGTGATGCCGAGAGCACCACGGCCTGCCGTCCGCGCGCGTGTCGCGCCGAAATCCATCAGACGCCCGCAAAACGACAGTTGGTCGCTATCGGCCTAATTTGGGGACATCCCCTAGTTCGCGCGCTAGGCCGCTTCCCGGGATTTCTCTTTCAAATCGTGCGACAGACGGGTCAGCGTCTCGTCGTCTATGCCCAGAAGCGAGCGCCCGACCATCACCAGCGCGTCGTTGTCCCCGGCGCTGACCGATCCGGCGTAGATGCCCTGCTGCTTGGCCACTGCGTTGGCGAAACGCACGGCATTTCCGGTCGACAGCCGGTTGGCCGGGTCATAGTCGGCGCACTCCTCGATCGCTTTCTGGATCTCGTCGGGAAGCTGCCACTTCCGCGCCAGGTCGAGGCCGATGGGCCGGTGGCAGCGCTGGACTACATCAATCCAGGTCGAGAAATCAATCCACAACTTGGGATTGCGCTGTGCGATCTGGCTTTCCGCCTCTAGAAGAATCGTGGCAACCACCGGCTTACCCAGGTCGTGGAGCAGGCCTGCCAGATAGGCGGTATCAGGATCCGACGCACCGGAAACCACGGCCACCCGCTGCGCGAGTTGAGCCACCGCCCGCGAATGCTCCCAAAGAGTCTTCACGGCTGCCGTGACCTTGGGATCACGCGATTCGAGAGCGCGCCGGGCCGAGATCTCCACCAGCACGCCGCGCAGGTTCTTGGCGCCCAGGCGAGAGATGGCTTGGCTGATCGTATTGCACGGCTCAGGTGTGGCCACCGCGGCGCTCTTGCACAGCCTGAGCACTTGCACCGCCAACACCGGATCCTTTTCGATGAGGGAGCTCACATCCCTCATGTTGAGCTCCGCCGTGCGGGTCAGCTCGACGGCCTTGAATGCGACCGCGGGCAGCGTGGGCAGGGTCAGACTGTCCTTTTCAATGCGACTCTTGACGATCCTTTCGAGCTGGTCGGCGAAATTCATGGGGTTTG
Source organism: Myxococcales bacterium (assembly GCA_003155465.1). Next base: position 2,772 of record PMCR01000244.1, read on the forward strand.
CCTAGACAGCCGCGCGCGCCTCCTCGACTGATTGGAACAAACGCAGGGCCTTCGCGTCCTCGAAACCCGCCACCACAGCGGCCAATTCGACTGAACCTGCCACGCGCAAGCTGACGCCGCAATCCCTGGAGGCCTTGCACACCTCAGCCATGAATTGCGCCGCCCGGATCGGCTGGCCCAGGGGCAAGGCGGTGGCGTCCAGGACGGCGCTGTCGAAACAGCCTTCGGCAAGCTTGCCTATGACTTCCTTCGTCTGGGCGGAAATCTTCTGGAAGTAGACCTCCAGCTTGTCGTCGCGACCGGTGAAACCGGCCAGCCGGACAAAGGTTTCCTGGGCAAACACCAGTTCCTGGCCGCCCTGGAAACACCTGGCGACCAAGGCTTCGACCGCTGTGCCGGTGAAGGGCTTGAACAAGACGTCATCAAGGCCTTGTGCGCGCATCTCGCCCGCGACGTTGTTGGCCGTGCGCAGGGCCATGGCCACCAGCGCCGCCTTGGGCTGCAAGAGGCGCAGTTGCCTGGTCAGCGAGGCCAGGTTGCCGTCGGGCAAGTCCCCGTCGACAAGGATGAGCGCGTACTGGTTGGCGCGGCACAGACCCAATGCCTCCGCGGCGTTCAGGCTGGCATCAAGAGTAACCGAAGCCGGCATTATCGACCGCACCTTCCTGTGCACGTTCTCCATGTCATCGATGACCAGCGCCCGCTCCCCAGGGGACGCGGCAACGGTGGCGACGGGAGCAACCGGGCCAGCAATCGAGCCCGCCGGCGCATAGTCCGCGGGAAGCTTGAGGGCTTTCAGGACTTTGGCCTTCAATTCGTCGCCTTTGAACGGCTTGAGCACGAAGTCCGAAATACCCAGACGCATCAGCGTCGACACGATCGCGGTCTTGGACTCCGAGGTGAGCATTAGCACGGGCGTTCTGCTTCCGCTCTCGCGCATCTTGGCCAGCATACCCGGGCCGTCGAGGTTGGGCATGGTCACATCCAGCACTACCAGATCGTAGGCCGCGCTCTGCAGTTTGCTGAGGCCATCAATTCCATCTTCGGCCTCGCCAATTTCGAAGCCCAACGGCTGTAGCTGTTTGGCCACGATCATGCGAATGGCGCGACTGTCATCTACTGTCAAAATCCGTGGCATCGTGAGAATCCTGTTCCCGTGGTTGTCATCCTGTTTTCGATCTAGGCCGCCACCGTGAGCGTCGCGGTCATGCGGCCTTCGTAGGCCCAAAGGGCAAGACCGATCTCTTTCGCCTTGAGTACCAGCCCCGGGTGCAACTCGGCCAGACTTGCCAGCACTCTTGCGTCGGTCACCACCTGCGGCAGCGACAGGGCTTGGTCAATCGCCATCTCCATCTTGAGCAGGCCTGCGGTCATGTTGACCAGCTCGCAAAGTGCATCGTTGATCATGGCGGGGTCGACCGCGGACGCCGGACACGAGAGCAGGGCCGCAGTCAAGGCCAGACACCCTTCCTGGCTTGACGACAGACCCACAGTCAGGGGCCGTGCGCCGTCGATCAGCATGACAGCGGTGTGCCAGCAAGGGTCGGGATGGGCCTGGGCACCGAGGCAAGGGGCGAATGAGATTCCCAGCATAGTCTGGGTCACATTGGAAACCAAGACAGCCAGTCGTTCGGAGGGAGGAAGCTGCTTCATGTGCGTCTGTGTCGGGGTTGGGGATCCTGATGCGGCTGGGCCACATGGTTCCTCGCCAATTCGTGACTCACGAAAAGTGCAAGACTGGGACCACCGACGGCGCGCCGTGATTCTGTGCTTGCCGCCACGCGACCGTCGGTTTCCCGACGGCCAATCGCCTGGAAGGGCGTCAGAAATGCTAGTTCGTTGCACGTGCGATGTGGAGGATTGCATCGGGGATTTCCTTGAGGGGAAACACGCGTTCGGCCGCCCCCAGTTCGATAGCGGCCTTCGGCATGCCGAAGACGACGCAACTGGCTTCGTCCTGGGCGATGGTGTGGGCGCCCGCCTGGCGCATCTCGGCCAGTCCTGCGGCACCGTCGGTGCCCATGCCGGTCATGATGACGCCGATGGCGTTCTTGCCCGCGCTGCGCGCCACCGAGCGAAAGAGAACGTCCACTGACGGCCTTTGTTGGTGGACGAGAGGCCCATCCTTGACGCTCACGAAGTAGCGCATGCCCGAACGCCGCAGCAGCAGATGCTTGTCCCCGGCCGCCACCAGGGCCACACCGGGCAGGACCGAATCGTTTTCTTGTGCCTCCCGGATGTCCATGGCCGACAAACGGTTGAGGCGGTCGGCGAATTGCCTGGTGAAGAGAGCCGGCATATGCTGCGCGATGACGATGCCGGGAGCATCAGCCGGCATTCGGCACAGGACGTATTCCAGGGCAACCGTGCCGCCGGTGGAGGCGCCCAGCGCGACGATCTGGCTCGTGGTTCTTCCCAGGCAAGCCACGTCGGCCGTCTTGCCCCCGGCATCCTCGTGCTTGCTCACCCTGGCACAGGCGGCTGTCTTGATCTTGGCGATGAGTTCGACGGCCATATTGCCCAGGGTGAACGCCGCGCCCGGCTTGCACATCACGTCGACAGCCCCGGCGGCCAGCGCTTCCAGGGCCAACTCGCCTCCGGTCGAGGTCAGCGACGACACGATGATGACCGGCAAGGGGAAGTAGTGCATCAACTTGCGCAAGAAGGTGATGCCGTCCATGCGCGGCATCTCCACATCCAGGGTCACCACGTCAGGCTTGAGTTCGACAATCATGTCGCGTGCCACGTAGGGATCGGGCGCGGTGCCCACCACCTCGATATCGGGGTCCGCCTGCAGGGAGCCCTGCAGGATCTGCCGGACCACGGCCGAATCGTCGACAATGAGGACCCTGATCATGGTGGCGAGCCGGCTTCCGCCAGGGCCTTTTCTTCGTCAGGCAGGACGAAGACAGAGGGGCGCGCCATCCGAAAACCGGTCGTGATCCCGGTCAGGGTCTCGGTATGACCCAAAAACAGCCAGCCACCTGGCCGCAGCAAGCCGGAGATGGCTGCCAGGAGGCGCTGGCGCACGGGCAGGTCGAAGTAGATGAGTACGTTCCGGCAGAACACGATGTCGAGCGGCCCGCGCATGGGGAACGGTGGCTGCGAAAGGTTCAATCGGCGAAAGACCACGTGCTGTTTGACCTCCTCGCGCACGCGATATGTCCCGGAGAGGCCCTCGTCCCGTTGAAAGTGGCGCAGCAGAAGCGAACGCGGGATGGCGGTGAGCTTGTCGATCGAATACTCGCCTCGCCGCGCGTCGGCCAGTGCACGGGTGGAAATGTCGGTGGCCAGCAGCCTGAAGTCGATGGCCGGGTCCTGCAACACGTCCAGCACCGTCATCACGATGGAATAGGGCTCCTCGCCGGTGGACGAGGCCGCGGACCAGATGCGCAGGCGACGCAGACCCAGGCGGCGCCAATCGTCGACCAGCGTGCGCAGCAGATCGAAGTGGTCCGGCTCGCGAAAAAATGAGGTGTGGTTGGTCGAAATCACGTCGAGAAACTGGACCAGTTCCTCGCCGGTCCGGTCGGCTTCCAGGTAGTCGAGGTAGCTGCCTTCATCCTCGATGCCCAGGGCGCGCATGCGTTTGCCCACCCGAGCTCTAACCAGAGTCTCCTTGCTCGGGCCAAGCGCGATGCCGGCCTCGCGGTGCGCATGGGCGCAGAAGCGTTGGAAGACCACACGGTCCATGATTGCGGCTAGAAGTCGCGAAAGGCGGGATCACCGTCAAGCGGGATGACACCTTCCGGTTTGACCATCGCAGGGCGACTGTTGCCGCCGTTGGGGCGCGCGGCCCTGGCCAGCGTCGGGAGGTTCGCCCGGGGATGGGTCGGGACGCCACGGGCACGCGCGAGTTGGAAACTGCTGACCATTGCGGCCACTTCTTCCGCTTGACTGGACAACTCCACGGCCGCGGATGACGACTCCTCGGAATTCGCCGCATTCTGCTGCGTGACCTTGTTCATGTCCGCCACCGCTCGGTTGATCCGATCAACCCCCGCGGACTGCTCCTTCGCTGAAGCCGAGATCTCGTTCACGATTCCGCTCACCTTCTCGATTCCCTCCAGGATCTCGGTCAGCTTGCCCGCCATCTTCTGCGACGTCACTTCGCCCTCGCCCGCCTGGCGAACCGATTCCTTGATCAGCTCCTCGGTCTTCATCGCCGCTTCCTTCGAGCGCAAGGCCAGGCTGCGCACCTCTTCCGCCACCACGGCGAAAGCGCGTCCGGCCTCACCCGCGCGCGCCGCCTCGACCGCCGCGTTCAGGGCCAGCAGGTTGGTCTNNAGGTTGGTCTGGAAGGCGATCTCGTTGATGTCTCTGATGATCTGCGAGGTCCCCTCGGCCGAAGACTTGATCTTGGTCATGGCCGCCGACATCTGCTCGACCGCTCTGGTGCCGCTCATGGCCGCGGTCTTCGCGGTCTGGGCCAGGGCATTGGCCTCGACCGCGTTGTCAGAGGTTCGCTTGGACATGGCGCTCATGGATTCGAGCGCGGACGAGGTTTCTTCGAGAGAGCTGGCCTGTTGCGAGGCGCCGTCCGCCACGATCTGGCTGGACGAGGCAATCTGGCCTGCCGCCGCCGAGACCTGGTCCACCGCACCGGACACCTGGGCGAGAGCCTCGTGCAAGGCTCCGGCGGTCTGGTTGACTGATTCCTTGATGCGGGCGTGGTCGCCCGGGTACTCACCCTTCACTCGGGCGCACAGATCGCGCTGCGCAAGCTTGTCGAGCACGCTCATGGCCTCGCTCATGGGCGCCACCATGGCATCCAGCGTGCGGTTCACGCCCTCCATGATCTTGCGGAATTCACCCGCGTGGCAGGACGCATCCACCCTGACCGAAAGCTGTCCTTCCAGGGCCGACTGAACCAGTTTGTCCAGATCCGTCACCACTGTGCACAGGTTGTTGCGCAGCCGATCCAGCTTCTCGTTGATCACCACCTGGGTTCCAGGCAGTTTCTCCATGACCGGGGCGAAATCGCCCTCGGCGTAGCTGGTCAGGATGTCCAGGATGGTGAGGATGGTCCTGACCTTGGTTCGCACGATCTCATTCACCCGGTGCGCGAGATCGCGATAGGCGCCCGAGAATTCCTCCTCATTGATCAAGGCGTCAATGAACCCTGCCTTCTGGGCCTCGTAGAGGTGGGCCGAGCGGGCCAGCACGGCGTTCAACGAGTCGATGCAGGCATTGAGGTTGTTCTTGATGGTGTTNNTTGAAGTCGCCGTTGTAGTTGTCGGAAATCTTGGGTGGGATGTCGCCCTTGGCAATGCGGTCGAAGCAACCAGCCGCCATCTGCAGCGGGCCGACCACGGCGTCGAGCACCCGGTTGAAGCCGGTCATCACGCCGGCAAACTCGAAGTGCACCTGGTTGGGGTCAGCGCGGAAGTCAAGCTGGCCGCCCACGGTCGCTGTGACCAGGCGTTCCGCTTCGCCCTTGATACCCTGAATTGCGCGGCGGGTGCTGCGGTACATGAGCCAGCCCAAGAGCGACGCCACCAGCACGTCAATGCCGATCAGAATCTCGCCCGTCGCGATGGTAGCGTCGGCGGTGCTGGCATCGGCCCTCGCCTTTGCCGACGGCTCCATGGTCTTGGCCACCCGCTCGTCGGCCTCACGCACCAGGATTCGGTTGGATTGCTCAGCCTGGCGCTGCTTGGCCGAACTGTACGCCACCAGCCCCACGTTCATGACCACGATCGCGGCCAAGGCCAGTTCAGCGTTGACACCTATTTTCGTCTTGGCAAACATCCCTGGACTCCTTCCCTCTGGAAGACGGTCTTACGCCGTCGCTGCCAGGATCCTCGGTTTCGCTTCATCGCCGCTCAGCACCCGTCCGATGTCGAGCAGGAAAATCACGCGCTTGTCGGCCTTGCCGATTCCCAGGATGAAATCGGCGCTGATGGTGCCGGTGCCGAAGCTGGGCGGCGGCTCGATGTTGTCAGCTGCGATGGTCAGCACCTCCTGCACCTGATCCACCAGCACGCCCATAGTGATCTCACCTCGGGTGGTGGCGTACTGGACCACGATGATGACGGTCTGTTCACCGGCCGGGCCGGGCTCCATGCCGAGCTTCATGCGCAGGTCGATGACCGGAATGATCTTGCCGCGCAGGTTGATGACCCCACGAATGAAGCGATCGGTGCAGGGCACTCGAGTGATGTCCACCAACCCGATGATTTCCCGCACCTTCAAAATGGCAAGGCCGTAGTCCTCGTCGGCAAGACGAAACACCATGTACTTCCCTGCCAAGTCGCCATTGCTCGGGATGCCGGACACTTTGCTTTTCGCGTTCATTTGGCTTGCACTCATCACTGTCTTCCTTCTTCAATTCACAGAACCGCCGGCGCGGATGCCGAGTCGTTAGCCGTCTTTTGGCGTCGCTCGACGGTGGTCCCGGCAATCTGGTCCACGTTCATGATCAGGCCGACCCGACCATCGGCCAGGATGGCGGCGCCGGACAGAAATGGGGTGGGGCCCAGTCCCTGGCCCAGGCTCTTGATCACGACCTGCTGCTGGGTGACCACTTCGTCGACCAGAAGGCCCACTCGGCGCCCCATGCCCTCGATGATCACCACGATCGCCTTGGTGGGGTCGCTCTGGGCGTCGATGACGCTGAACAGGCGGGCGAGGCGCAAGAGGGGCAGGATCTGGCCCCGCAGGTTGATCATTTCGACCTGGCCGGCGAATGTCACCAGCATGTTCTTGCTGGGCCGGACCGACTCGACAACCGAAAGGGTCGGGATGATGTAGCGGTCCTGGCCGCAGGCCACCATCATCCCGTCGATGATGGCCAGGGTCAGCGGCAGCACCAGCTTGAAGGTCGTGCCCTGGCCTGGCGTGGTGCTAATGGTCACGCGGCCGTGCATGGCCTCCAGGTTGCTCTTGACCACGTCCATGCCCACGCCCCGTCCCGAAACCTCGGTGACCTGCTTCGCGGTGGAGAAGCCCGGCGCGAAGATGAGCATGTGGATGTCCGACTCACACAGGGTGTCGTTGGGACCTACCAGACCCTGGTCGCGGGCTTTGGCCAGGATGGCGTCGCGGTCGAGCCCGCGGCCGTCGTCAGCCAGTTCGATGACAGTGCTGCCACCCTCGTGATAGGCGGACAGGCGAATGGTGCCCTCCTCGGGCTTGCCCGCTCGGCGCCGCTCGTCGGGTGGCTCCAGCCCGTGGTCCACGGCGTTGCGGATCATGTGCACCAGCGGGTCGGCGATCTGCTCGACCATGCTGCGATCCATCTCGGTGGCTTCGCCCGCAAGCACCACGCGTAGTGGCTTGCCACTCTTGCGACCCAGGTCGCGCGACATGCGCGCAATCTTTTGCAACACGCCCGCCACCGGCACCATGCGCATGCGCATCCCCACGTCCTGCAGGTCGCGCGTGACCTTGGCCAGTTGGGACAGACAGTTGCGCACGCGCGCCGAGGCGGACTTGGCAATCTCAGGTGCGTTGCCCACCATGGCCTCGACCACGACCAGTTCGCCCACCATGGCCATCAGGGCGTCCACCCGTTCGAGATCGACCTTCACGGTTTCACGCAGCTTGGTGGCCCCCATCGCGTCTGGACTGCGGCTGGCGGCGGAGACAGAAGCCGCAGGCTCAATCGAAGTTGGCTCGGCTGGCGCTGCCGCGACTGCCGGAGTCGCATCTTCGCTCAGCGCACGCAAACGCTGCAGCAGTCCTTCCAGATTCTCGTGGGTTGCGAACGGCACGCTGTCCTGCACGGCCGTGCGCAACTCCGCCAACATCCGGCGCACCGTGGCGGTGGCGTCGAACACGACCTCCAGCCGCTCGTCGGCCAGCTTCAGCGTGCCGTCGCGGCAACGGTTGAGCATGGTTTCGGTGGTGTGGGCCAATGTGG
>PMCR01000244.1:10674-10853 GCA_003155465.1 Myxococcales bacterium
AGTCCTTCTTCGCTCTCACTGAGGAATTCGCCGATGAGACCAACTGTATCCTCGTCGCGCGTTACCCGCTCGGGCGAGGTCACGGACGCCTGCTTGGGCGATTTCGCGGTTGTGGCCGCGCATGACTGCAAACCTGCGACGGCCTGGGAGAGCGCACTCAATGCTTCAGCGTCGGTCTC
>PMCR01000102.1 GCA_003155465.1 Myxococcales bacterium
CGCACATTCAAGAACCTGGAACAGAATGGCAATCCCTGGGGCTTGGGCGCAGACCGACGCATGGATTGGGCCGAAGGCCACAATGTGCCCACCCTCGACGAGCACCCCGACGCAGAATGGCTATTGTGGGTGGGCTGCGCCGGCGCCTACGACGACCGACTGAAGAAGCAAACCCTGGCCCTGGTGGATATCCTGCGCCAGGCAGGGGTCAGCTTTGCGGTGCTGGGCATGGAAGAAGGCTGCTGCGGCGATTCGGCGCGCCGGGCGGGCAACGAGATGCTGTACCAAATGGAGGCGCAGCAGAACGTGGAGACGATGAACGCCAAGAAGGTGAAGAAGATCGTCACACCCTGCCCGCACTGCCTCCATGTCTTGAAAAACGAGTACCCGCAGATGGGCGGCCACTATGAGGTTCGCCACCACTCCCAGTTCATTGTCGATCTCATCGACCAAGGCAAACTGGTGATCGAGCGCAGTGCGAACGGCACGGGCAAGCTGACCTTCCACGATCCGTGCTACCTCGGGCGCTGGAACGGCGAGTACGAGGCGCCGCGTGCGGTTCTGGATCGGTTGGGAGGCGAGCGTCTGGAACTCGGCCGCACCCGCGAGCACGCCTTCTGTTGCGGCGCGGGTGGCGGCCGCATGTGGATGGACGAGAAGACCGGAACGCGGGTCAATCAAAACCGCACCGACGAAATCCTGGCCACCGGCGCCACCACGGTGGCCACCGCCTGCCCCTACTGCACCATCATGATCAAGGACGCCGTGGACGACCGCGACGCGGGCGNNGTGGCCAAGGCCATGGTTCGCACCACGGTGCTCTAGGGAATCGCAAAGACCTCGTTCTTGCAGGCCGGGCTGCAACCGTCCCCTGCTACGTCGTTGCCATCGTCGCATTCCTCGTACGCTGGCTGCACCTTGCCATCCCCGCAATGAGGCCCAAGCACGCAACCCTTGGAACATTGGCCGTAGCCGCCGGTTGGGTCGGGCCCATCATCACATTCCTCTTTGTCCTGTTTCACGCCATCGCCACACCGGGGCCCGCGTTTGCAGCCGGGGCCGCATTCGCCGTAGCCACCGTCGTTGATGCCGTCATCGCACTCCTCATCTGGGCCGACGATGGCATCTCCACAGACCCCTGCCCAGCGGCAATTGGGACTGCACTTCTTGCCATCGACACTGTCGCCGTCACATTCCTCTCCGAATTTATCAGACACCACGCCGTCACCGCAACGCGGCCCGAGTTTGCACCCAGGTGCGCAGTTATTGTACGAGCCGTCATTGGCGCCATCGTCGCACTCCTCGGCGCCAGGCGGACCATTGACTGTTCCATCGCCACAGCGGGCTGCGTACTGGCAGGTGGAACTGCAACCGCCGTATGTTCCATCATTCACGCCATCGTCGCAGTTCTCGCCAAACGCCGATTGCACTTTCCCGTCTCCACAACGCGGCGGCGTCACGCAGCCAGGTGCGCAGCCGTCCGTGCCATAGGCGCTCACGTTAATCCCATTGTCACAATCCTCAGGACCATTGACTATGCCGTCTCCGCAGTATGCTCCGCGAACACAGCCAGGTTCGCACTTGCCATAGCCGCCCGCGTTGGTTCCATCATCACATTGCTCGCCCGGAGACAGAATGCCGTCGCCGCAGATCGGTCCGCAGACACTGGCCGAGGCATTGAACCCGCTCAAGGTCAGCTTGTACGACGAGCTCGTAGTCTGACGTTCCGCCTGGAAGACCGCGATCTCGTAGACCTGGCCGCTCACCAACCCGAGAATGGCAGTCGATTGCGTCGCCGCTGGCGGCGGGGAGATGGGATAGGTCGGGGTCACCGTCGTGCTCCCGTTGCCATTCGCGCCGATGACTATACTGCCATCAACGGGGGTATGAACNNCATCCACGTCAAGCGGCCACGTCGCCATCGCATCGTAGTAGGGTGGAATCGTCGCGGTCTGCCGCTCGGAGGCAGGGGTAAAATTGTCGTCGTCGACCGGAAAAAAGAGCGGGTTGCCGTCGGCCTTGGAGACGATGAAAGTGGCACTGTAGGAGCCGTTGTTTGTGTAGCACTTGAGCAGTGTCTCTCCGGCAGCCACCTTCTTGGAACAGTCATCAGTTCCGTTCGCGTACATCGACGTGCAGGGGATTGGATTGCCGGTCGCATCCAACTGTTCACTTCCGACGTTGCCGCAATAGTAGGCTGTTTCAGTGGTGTTCCACTGTTCACCGTTGGCGCCGTACCGGTTGACGTAGTCGCCCTTGGCATTNNTGTACCACTGGCTGAACGTGTCGGCACTCGACACATGGGCGTTGCCGCCGATACCCGAGTAGACGGGCTTGCCAGTGGCGGCATCGAGCGTCGCATTGACTATGCCCTGGACCGCAGTGTATGAACCGGGAACCCCGCTCTCGAAATCGACGGGATTGTGGAACTTGAAGTCGCGATACACCACCGGAACCAGCATCGAATCCCCCAGCGCCGGCTGCTTGCATTCATAGCCAGGTTCGACCTTGCAGGT
>PMCR01000109.1 GCA_003155465.1 Myxococcales bacterium
TATTACTACTACTACTGCGGCTGGTCTTGGTGGGGCGGGTACTGGTTCAATTCGACGAACAACTGGACCACCACGAGCCATGGACTGGTCATGCTCAGCCAGCAGTGGACCTACGCGAACGGGTCCTACAACTACAGCACCAATTTGGTGTCGTTGGATTTGAGCAATCCCGACGCCCCCGTTCTATCCAGCCAACCCGTTACCAGCACGAGCAGCACGTCCTACTACTACACCAATGCGGCAACCTCTCTCGTCGCAGATACGGTCGATCCTTCCGGATTCTACCTGACCTATCGGACCTACGTGGGCGACGTCACGCGCGACGGCTCGGTGTTTTCGCAGTACCGAAACTACGCCCAACGGTGGAAGTTCACCGGATCGGCGCCGGTCGCGGCTGAGGCCATCAACCTGCCGGGCCCGCTGGTCAACACCTGGACGGGGCCATCGGGCGAGCGCATGTTCCTGACGCGCGAGCAGGTCTACACGCGCACCACGAACCCCAGCTCCTCCTCCTACTACTATTACTATCAGTCAGACACAAAGCTGGCCCTGCTTCGGCAAGTCGACGAGGGCGGCCAGCCCGCGGCCCGGCTACTCGATGGCATGACGTTCACCGGGAACAACCTCTCTGCTTTGGTGCGCGAGGGGAACACCATGATTGTCACCGGTCGGCCCGCCACCTACTACCCCGCGGACACCTCCTGGGAATTGGCTTCGGATCGCCTCATGGTCTTCGACCTGTCCCAAGACACGCTGTCGCTTGCCTATGACCAACCGACCAAGGCCTACTACATGCGCATCATGGGGATGCAGAAGGATCGGGCCTTCCTGAACCTGCAGGGGGACGGCATCGTGGTGGTGGACATCTCCAAGCCGGCTGCGCCCATCGGGGTGAGCTTCTTGCGAACCCTGGGCTATGCCACGCACCTCGAGAGTTTTGGTGACGACGTCTACGTGGCCTCGGGCTACTTCGGGCTCGATCACCTGAACCTCCAGGATCCACCCAATCTGCCGCAGCAGTAGAGTCAGAATGGGAGGCGGAGTTGGCGTGGCCGTCGCGTGACGGCGTCGAAACAGGTTCGGCCATCCCAAGCTGGGGCGCGCCTGCGCTGGTCGCTGATAATCGCAGGGAGCGACAGCGACGGTACACGCTGCGGCCGCCCGGCCGCTGCTGCCTCCAGCGTGCGGCACTGGTCGTCCAACCTACGCAGCGCCGCCAGTTTTTCGTCCTGCCCCAACTTGGCCTGGTCCACAGCGCGTCGAAGCACAGCCAGCGTCTCATCGTAGATGGTGAGAGGAACCGGGAACGGGTGTCCGTCCTTGCCACCGTGGGCAAAGGAAAAACGCGCCGGATCAGAGAACCGGCTGGGCGCCCCGTACACCACCTCGGCCACCAGGGATAGGGCGAAGAGCGTACGCCCGCCGATGCCCGGCGTGAGCAACAGCTCGGGAAAATTCGCCGGCCCGCGCTCGGCCGCTACGGTCAGGGCAGCGGCCAGTCGGCGCAGGTCCACTTCCTCTTCGCGCACGTCGTGATGGTCCGGCAGCACGAGCCTCGCCGCGCGCTCCACCTCGACCACCACGGCCTCGGGTCGACGGTTGGCCAATGCCACCGTCGCGGCCCGCGCGGCCGCGGCCTGGAGATCAGTGAAGTTCACGATGTTTCCCTGTGGAATTCCCTCGATGGCGGTGTGGGGCGCGTCGACAAATGAGCCCGCGCGTTCCCACAGCCAGTGGTAGCGCCGCGCCTGGCGTCGGTCCGGGTTCATCCCCTGTTGCACCACGGTCCACTTGCCGTCGTCGGTCACCACGAACCCGTGCAGGTAAAGAGCGAACCCGTCCTGCACCGCTGCGCTGTCCACTTTCGCGACCAGGCGGCTGGCTCGCACCAGGGCCGGCGCGTCGACCGACACGCGCTCGCCAAGCGCGAGCAGTTCCGCCGGTGTGCGGCGCGAGTGGCGACCGCGCCCCCCGCACACATGCAGACCCAGCTCCCATTCAACCGGGGCCAATCCCCGCTTGAGCGCACCGAGAACACTGGTCGTGATGCCGGACGAATGCCAGTCCATTCCCATCACGCAACCGAGCGCCTGGAACCAGAATGGGTTGGCCAGCCGCCGCAGCACCTCATCGCGCCCGTACTCCATTACCAACGCCTCCACCACCACGCGGCCCAGCCGCGCCATGCGGCTCGCCAACCACGACGGCACGTGACCGCGATGAAGGGGCAGGTCCGCCATGCCGGTTTTCATGAGAAACGGCCGGTGCTGCTCACGGAAGATCGCACAGTGGTTCGATCTTGGTCCTGTGCCGACTTGATCATATTGAACCGAGCCGTAGTTCCAACCCTTGCCGCACCTCGCGGGCTGAACCATGGGGCTACTATACATACGTTCAGCTCCACATGCAAGAGTCGGCCGGACCCGGGAAATGGAACCAGCCGCGAATTTCCACCAGCGACAACGCCGCTTGAGGTGCGGGAGTGCGACTTGCTGGAAATCAACCCTGCTTAGGGTTCAGCGTATACTGCGGCTGTGGACGAGTGCCGGAAATAGATATGCGCAAGATCGGCGTTCGCCTGTCCGTCGCATTCCTGTTGCTTTCGGTCCTGCCGCTTGGGTGTACATCATCCCCCAGTTCCTCCGCGAAGGGGAGCGGAGGCAGCGGCGGCAGCAGCGCCCAGACCGGGGGGGGCGGCGGCGGCACGAACTTGACGAGCGGCGGTAGCGGCGGACCGAGTTCGACGGGCAGCGGCGGCTCGACCGAGACCGGCGGTGGAGGTGGCACGTTGGATGTGACCGGCGGCTCCAGTGGAACCGGCGGGGACGCGACCGGCGGCTCCACCGAGACCGGCGGCGCCAGCGGAGCCGGCGGGGACGCGATCGGGGGGATGTCGACCGGCGGAGGCGGGGGAACCCTCACCCCTGACGGCGGGACCGACGCGCCCAGCGACGACCAGGGCGATGGGCAGGATGGCCCTGAAGGCGATGTGGCCGGTGGCAGCGGGGACGACACGCTGCCCGGGGACGATGGTGGTGAAGGCGAGACCGCTGCAAGCTGCACCGACAAGGCGCATAACGGCGCCGAGACGGACGTGGATTGTGGCGGCGGGATTTGCTCGAAGTGCGGGTCCGGCATGATGTGCACCAGCGATGACGACTGTCGCAGCGGAAGCTGCGCTTCGGGTAGGTGTGCCGACGCCTTCGCCGCCACGGCGCCCGTCACCCAAAGCGGAAATCTCTGGAGGCTGACGCTTGGCACGGTGGTGTTCGAGGTGGACTCCGCGGTGGCCGGGAAGATCGTGACGCTCAGCATCGACGGCACCGATGTCCTCGTCGACAACATGGGCAGCACGGGCTCCGTCTTCTGGACCAGCCCGCAGAGCGACTGGGTCTGGCCCCCGCCGCCCGCGATGGACACCTTGGCGTACACCCCAAGCACAAGAGACAATGTGCTCATCATGACCGGCCCGGTCTGGGGCGGCGGGCTCTCCGTGACCAAGCGCCACTGGGGCAACGTCGAGCATCAGGCAGTGACCATCGAGTACGCCCTAAAGAACGGAACCTCTGCCGCCATCACCAAGGCGCCCTGGGAGATCACGCGAGTCTATCCGGGTGGACTCACGTTCTTCCCCAACGGCGACCAAGCGGCGAGGCTCGGCGATCCCAGTTTTCTTGTCGTTCCCTTTACCAGCTCGCAGGGCGCGCTCTGGTTCAAGTACAAGACGTCGGAATTCTACCAGGACGTGAAGGGTGGCGCCGACGGGCTCGAAGGTTGGGCCGCGCACATTGCCTGCGGGATCGGCCTTGAGAAGACCTGCGCGACCAGCCCCATCTTCATCAAGCAGTGGACCGACACCAACACGCCAGCGCCCGGCGAGCGAGAAGTCGAGATCTACGCCAACGCCGGCCACAACTACGTCGAGTTCGAGCAGCAGGGCGCGTACCAGTCGATCCCGGCCGGTGGCACGATGGTCTGGACCATGCACTGGTTGCTGCGCAAGCTTCCCGGCACGGTGGCACCCACCGCCGGCAGTGCGGCGTTGCTCACCTGGGTGCGCGGGCAGTTGCTCTAGACAATCGCTTTCCAGGTGGCTTGAGTCATCATGGCCCGGTGTTTAGCTCCGAGGTGCAGACGTGATAGCCAGGCCCTGCACTCCAGCATTGCATCTCCGGGACGCGGGTGAAGGCCCGCAGTTCGGCTTCGGTCACGAGGTACAGGGTGCGCTTGGAGAAGCTGCCCTTGGCCACAGCCTTCTGTTGGGCCTCGCAGGCCTGGGTATGGCGGGGGGAGGAACGAGCAAGGTATCCACTGTTGATGGACATATGGCGGCGATAGGCGAAGTACAACACTTGCTGCAGGAAGTCCGGGGGCCATCCTTTCCCATCACAGGCTGGGCCGTTGCTCCAGAGCAACGTGGGGACCAAGACCAGGTCGGTCTTGCCCTGGGAAAGTGGAACGAGCAGGTCGTCCTTGAGGTGGTACCAATCGCTGCGCTTCTGATCGGTGGTGACAGCGCCGCGTTTGGCGTCGGCCACCTGCAACGCCAAACACAAGGTCCAGGCCAACAGGACATAGCCCCGGTGAATGCGCGAAAAGTGCCAGGTGACAGCGAAGACGGCTGCGATGAGCAGGTAGTGCAGCGGCCAAATAAAGCGCCCTGACGATCGGAACGGCTCCAGCAGGCGTCGCAGGGGACGTGCGAGGCTTTCGAGATTCAACAGTTCCTTGCCGAAAAGGCGCCATTGAATCGAAAAGGCAAGCAACGCCATAAGCAAGCTGACAATAATGAGTGGCCAATGCCTGCGGACAAGGCGCCACCCTTCCTTGGGTTCGCGCAGGAGCAGCCCGGGAACCGTGAGTCCAAGTCCCACCACGCCCAGACCGAGGAACCCCAGGCCCTCATAGGCGCCCGAGTCTGATGGCAGGCGTGGAATGAGGCGGGAACCATCCATGGGATGAATCAGCGTGGCGAGGTCGGCATTGTAGTGGCCAAGCCCAAAGGTTTCGGGGACCACGCCGCCACCGATGGCACCCAAGATTCGCCAGGCCAACAAGGGTGCCCCTGCCAGCACGAGAAACCAGAGCGGTGCCAGACGAAGCGAAACCTTGCGATCAATAACCAGTCTGAGCAGAAGGGCGAGTGCCAACACCAGTACCTCTGTGCAAAGCGTAGGATGGATTCCCGCGCTTAGTACCACGAGTCCCACCGCGAACCCGAGGCACCTTCGGGTGGTCCGAACCGCATCCGGCGCAGGAAAATGCAGAAGAAGCGTCAGGAGAAGGAGAAAGTGAGCGCACAAAGTTGGGTGCAGCGTGCGATTGTCGAGCACGGGCGACGACACAAAGAACGCCGCCACCAGGAGCGCGCCCAGCCAATGTTGTGTGATGCGCTTTCCGAACAGCGCCCCGACCATTCCCTGGAGGACGAAACAGAGAAGCAGCCAGGGGCCAATGAACTGGAAATCGGTGGGCAGGATGCGCTGCAGGGGTTTGAGCAGGAGGGACAGCCACGGATTGGAATCGGTGAGGGCGGTGCTGGTTCCCACCGGGGCTGCCAGCGTGGTGATCGCACCCAGCGGAAAGCCCCAGGGACTGTTTCGGTAGTGCAGGAAGCCCAGCGCGTGTTGATACCAATCACCCGACATCACCCACTCGATGCGCTTGGGGTAAAGCACGGAAAAGCCAAACCGGACCAAGAACCAAACCGCGCCAAGCAGCGCTCCAGTGGCAAGGAGAAGAGGTCGCTGCCCGCGCACTCTCTTCAATTTCCACACCCCGAGCCAGCGCCTTCTCGGCCTTGGTTCAGTGGCAGTGCACATCGGGTACCGCAATCCAAGCCATGTTCTGCACAAAGATATTCCACAAAATGCGCCCTGCGTCCAGGTCGGCTTCCACCCCTGATCGCGCGCTAGCTGCGAAAGGGGGTGGCTGTGGCCGGAGTGATGACCGTCACAGTCACCGCTGGCCTTCTGGGACTCCAGCTCGGCCATCCCACCTCCGCCCATCCCGCGCCGAGGCAGCCAAACCCCATCCTGTGGGATCTCCGTCGTCTCAGCCGGAGACGACGCTCACCGCCTGACCTGACGACCACCTCCACCCGTCCCTGATCGGGTAGACTGCCCCCCCGTGATCGATACAGCCCCACCAGCACCCGGAGACCCTGCCACTCACGAGCATGGCGCACCCGCGGTGACAAAGAAGGTTACCGGGCGGGTTCGTTGGCTGCTTGCTGTCGATGTCTGCCTATGGTTGTGCGTAGCGGTCGGCATCCTATTCCGCCTCATCGACCTTGGACACATTCCCGGAATCAACGGCGACGAGGCCTATCTTGGCACCAAGGTCGTCATGTTGCTTCAGGGTGGCGAGATATCATTGAAGACCGGCAGCCACCTCTGGCCAGACCCCATATCATTGCTTGTTTCCTGTGCGTTGCATCTTGGGTTGGGGGTTTCCTTCTTCACGCTCCGGCTGGCGACCGTGACAACCGGCCTCATGACCATTGCTCTCGCCTACCTGATGACGCGCCACCTTTGGGGATCGAGAATTGCGACCATGACAGTCGCGCTAGTTGCCGTGCTCCCCACTCACATAGCCTATTCGCGGTTCTTCTGGGAACCGTCACAGTCCCCTCTGGTCTGCGCGGCTTGGCTATGGGCGGCGTTTGCGTGCAGACCCGTTCTTACGGGTCTGATGGGAGGCTTGGCCGTTCTTATTCACCCGACGAACATCTTCTTGGCTCCTCTGGCAGTGCTGCCGTACTCAGAACGCATGCTGAGCTGGGTGAGATCGCGCAAACTCGCCACAGGTCAGAGCCAAGTCTTGCCGCTACTGCGTCACATGGTCGCGATGACGGCGCCGATATTGTCAGTGGTGGCGGTACTGGAATTCCTCTATCACGGGAATTCACCCGCTGCAGGCGCCTGGCACGGGGTTCGTGCACGTCTTTTCGACCTTCATGCTCTGGGCGATTTCTGTCGACACTATCCGGGCCTTTTGACGGGTTCGACCGTCTATGCATACATTGTCGGGAATGTCGGGGAGTCGGTGTTGTCCATTCACCGCTGGCTGTATGTGTTGGTTTTCGCTGCGCCAGTTCTGGCAGGTGCACTGATTCTGCGGAAACGACTGGCATTGCTGGCGGGGTCACTGGCAGCGGCGGTCTTGGTATTCTATTTGGTGGCCGGCCCGAATGCGCTTGTCCCGAATAGTGAACGCTACGCCTTGTGGATGACCATGCCCCACTGCCTGGTGGCTGTGCTGGCATGGCATGAAATCTCACAACGCATTGGGTGGCCGAGTTTGGCGAAAGTCGTTGCACTCGCGGTCAGTGTCGCCCTGCTGAGCACGTTCTACGTTTCCTATTTCGTTCGACTGCGAACCCAGAATTCGGTGACTGAAAACGCCTTTGTCACGGGTCCGGTCGAGCCCAAACTTCGGGCATTTCGGGAAATCATCTCCACCCGGGACTCGTCACGGACCACGGAGATCTACGCCGAGGATTGGTGGACATACTGGGCTATCAAGTACCTCTCGCTTGGACACAAGACCCAGCTGTTTGTTACGATTCCCAACCACAACTGGGACAGCCGCTTTCCCAAGGACTTCAAGATTCCTGAGCACGACCGCTCGCGCACCCAATCATTCTACGTGGGTTACGCCAACGGCGACTTCGCGAAGAGGGTGGCACGCGAGCACCCTGGCGCAACCAGGTACTCCTTCAGCGGCTACGGAAATGGCACGGCACTCGATTTGTTCAAAGAGCCTTGATAAGTCGTTGCTAGCGCCATCGCCCAGCCAGCGGCGCGGCCGGCGAAGCGATGGACTGAAAGCGTGGCAGGCGCACGGAACCACGGCCGATTTCCGGAACCAGCGGCATGAATCCTTCGCGAATGATGGCATCGACCTTGGGTTCGGACAGCCAGGCCTCTGCGCTGGGAATCTGTACCAACTCGCCGTCCCTCTCGGCCACGGGGACAGGTAGCTCGTCAAGAGAGTTGATGTCTCCCGGAGAAAAGTCCCAGCCGCCTGCCTCACCAAAGCTTTTACCGATGAGAGTGGCACAAGCCAGCGCAGCCGAACCCCACAGATATTCTTCTGCTTGCGGCTGCTCTTCGAAGTCGAATCGTTCGACGGGTTCGCCCTTCTTCCCGTAGGGCAGTCGCAACAGCATGCCGGGCAACGCCAGGCCGACAGAGGGGGCACAAGCAGAGCTGCGCAACTCTTGCCAGGCTTGGCGGTCCGCCGCTGAAGCTGATCCTGCGGTCCGCGCCGCCCAGGCCATTCCCGCCAGCAAGGCCGCGCCTCCGTCTTGTGCGATCGCGCCCAGCCGAGCGAGGAGCGCGGCGTGTGCGGCCGTGGGTCGATACGACGCCAGGCTCACCAGCAGCGACCAGGGAGCCTCCGCGCCGTCGTCCGCCAGCAAGCGGAAGATATCCGATTCCGCCACCGTGGGCGCCGCTGCGAAGGCCGCAGCCATTTCCTCCGGGCTGGCGTCCAGAACGAACACCTGCACGTTCTCCTCGACCTCCAGGCTGCGCACCAGGAAGTCGAGCCCCCGCCAGGCCGCTTCGAGCGACTGAAACGCGGGCTGGTGCAAGAGCGCCCGCATCAGGCCGGCGCTGGTTTGATCGATGACAGCCAGCAGATTCGCCTGGCGGGGATCCGCCTTGGCCGTGATGTGCGAGCCCAGAGCCTGCCGAATCATCGAATTCACGACGGAAGTCGGCGAGATTGGTGTGGCGGCCTCGTCCGTCCCCGAGGGAGCCCGCCCCAGCAGGCGCTGGATGTCGCTGCCCTCGGGGCTCGCCCCTGCCGGGCTGGTCGCAGCCTGACCCGCGACGCCCAGCTTGGCCGCCGCTGCCGCAAAGGTCTGGGGATCCTGGACCTGGCGGCGCAACTCCCGCATGGGCGCGAAGAGATCCAGGGTCGCATAGAGATGGTCAGGGTGGAACTCGTCCAAGTCGGCGAAGGACATCGTGAACGGCGCCGCATCGCCCAGGCCGATGCGCGCGCTCGGCGCCAGTGCGGTGCAGACCGACGAGAAATTGTCGATATTGACCCGGCGCGGTCGCGCCAGAGCCCCGGTGCGCACCTCGCCCCGGCTGGCATGTCCCCCGAAGTCCGCGATGACCAACATCCGCAGCGGCAACCCGGGATCCGCTCTTGGTCTCTGCTTGTTCGACTTCCCGAAGACGAAGTCCATCTCGATTCCAGCGCGCTTTTCCTCGGCCATGGGCTACCTCCGCTACGCAGGCTAACGGATAGTCACCGATAGTCCAGCGCCAGAATCAGGGGTGGCGTTCGGTCGGCTCGAGCAGCGTCCGCGTTCGCGCTTCCTGAAATCGCGTCCAGCTGCAAGGGGAAACCGGGGACGTGCCTGGCTTTCGCAGGGCCAGTTCGAGCAGGATCAGGTGGCGCCATCGCATCGGCAGCCGCGTGAGCTGTTCACCTATTGTCGACGGCATCCGCTGCTCGCCCCGTAGGTAGCGGGGGCCGGGCTTGAAGTTCGACCGCCTGCCCTTCCACCACTCCGCCACGGCGTTCGCATCCAGCACGGGCAACGCCAGGATGGCCGATGCCTCGGGCGCGGCCGTCGCATCAGAGATGGAATCGTCGTCTTCTTCGGCGGCCAGGGCGAAGGGGCCCGGATTTAACCCGGAAATCATGGAGAAGGCCTCCCCCGCCAGACGAGCGACCAGCTTGTCGGAGTCGGCGATGAAACGCAGACAGGCTTCAGCCGCGCGCTGCGTGCCGACGAATCCCAGCGCCCGCAGCGCGGCCGCCCGGTGGCCGAGATCGTCCAGCGCGGCGAAGATGAATTCCTGTTCCGCCCCGGTTCCCACCAGAGCTGTGAGCAACAGCGCATGGTCGTCGTGGGCACGCGCCTGGCGCGCGCGTGCCGATTGTGCCGCGGGCAAGCCGCAAAGCAGACCTGTCTGCAGGGCCGCGGCGCGAATCCGCGCTTCCGCGGAATCGAGCAGCCTCTCCACAGCGCGCGCATGCACTGACGGATTGGCGGAGTTACGAACAGCACACAGAGCCGACCACGTGGCAGTCAGGTCCGTGCCCTGCAGACACACACCTACCAACGGCCCCGGGTCGACGCCGCGCTCGGCTAGTATGTCGAGCAGGACCGCGTGTTTGTCTTCGTCGGACGAGTACAGGGCGTTCCGCAGACGCTCATCCAGGTCGTAACGCTCGGCAAGCCCGAGGGCGCGAGCGATGCCGTGCAGCGGGCTCTGCTCCGATGACGGCAGCCGCGACAGGATGCGATCCAGCGGGTCGTCGCCCGGCCGACGCAAGAGCGCGAGCGTGGCGACACCCGGTCCGCTCCAATGATCCGCCTCATCACCCTCGACCGCCGGCCAGAGCAGGCGCTCTGCAGCCGCCTCGCCGCCGACGACCAGACCATCGATGTTCGCGCGCAGCAATTCCTCGGGACCACGGCGAACGTCGTCAAGCGTGTAGTCAAACGCGTCCAGCGCCTGGTCCCACAGCCGGAAATAGAAGGCGGCCTCATCGAAGTGTTCCTCGATGATGTCGAACAGCAGCCCCGGATCGTCGCGTCCCGCCGTGGGCGGTCGCGCCAGCGAGGCTTGCGAACTGAATGCCTCGTCGGCCATCAGCGGTCAATCTCCTTGAACGTCACGCTCTGGAGGAACCGGAAATCGTCGCCGAGAGCGCAGACGCTGCGAAAGGTGATCGCGAAGCGCTCTTCATCAGGTTCGATCAGCACCGTGTCCGCCTTCATGGGCAATTCCTCGATCCGGTCCTTGACACGGAAGATGGCGACGAAGTGTAGCACTGGGATGCCGAACACCACGTTCACGGCTCGCGGGTCCAGGTTTCGCAAGCCGACCTTTTCCCCGCCCCTCAGGCCGCCCGGCAGCACCTGATCCTGGGGAACCGCATTGTGGAAGCGCTGGTCGAAATCACTGGGAAAGAGTGGACGGCGCGATTTCTCCCATGCGGCGTCGAAGGTGCCCGCGAACTGCGCTCGCTGCTTCCACCCCGTCGGGATGAACCCCAGCCCCGCGGGCCGCGGCCGATCCTTGATCGACCGGATGGCCTCAGCCCGGTATTCGAAGTTGGGCAAAGGCGCCTTGTCTCTGGCCACCATGGCGAACCCCACCCCGACGGGGTTCTGATCGTGGATCAGCTGGTTGCCCGCGCCATCCTTGTCAGAGCCGCCGTAGGCATGCTCGTAGAGAAGGGGAATCTTCGAAAAAGCCACCGGCCCTGCGATGGTGTTATCCCGACCGCCGACCCAGCAGCGCGGACCCCAGACCCGCAGCACCTTCTCGCAGGCCGCGACCGCAAAACCGGCCTCGACGCTCTTCGATTCCCGGCCGTAGGCGTGCCCGACCACGGCGATGTCCACGCCGGGCTTCGACGGCACCAGGTCAGTCGAATAGCGCAGGCTCGACGACGCCGGCTCCCCATGGAAGACGTCCTTCTTGAATATTGGGACGCTCACATCCCGCGCGGCCGCCGCGATCGGGCCATTGGCGGCAAAATGAAACGTCGCCTTCAGCAGCCCGACAACCAGATCCCGGCCCTCGCCGTCCTGGCAGAAGCCGATCCCCGTGCGAAACGGGGTCATATTGAACTGTTGGTGAAGCTGCATTACTTCTCCACAGGAACCTTCAGCCCGTCGATGTAGGCCTCGCACAGATTCAGGCTCCTGTCGGGGGTCCGCTCGTAGATGAGAACGATCTTGACCGTTCCACAGCCTGAAATCTGCTTCAGTTCACCTAGTCTGTTGCCAGCTACGTCCTGCTTGCTGAAGATGTCCCAGTAGTCGCCGCCCTTGCGCACGAGTGGATACAGTGTGAAGAAGACATGCTCGGTCGGGGAAATGTTGTTGTAGTAGGTCAGGTCCACGGCCGGATTGAGATAACCCGCCGATGCTTGAACCGGATGAAGCACGAACTTGCGCCCGGTCCCGATGGCGAAGTTGCGCCCGTAGTGACCTTTGTGCTCACTGTATGGAATGACGTTATTCCACGTGAGGTTGGAAATCTCCCGCTTTCCCGCCTCGGCCTTGCCTGCGGTCTCATCCTCGGTGTTGACCAGAATCCTGGTGGCGAAGATCTGCAGGCCCTTCTTCACTTCTGCAGGTGTCTTGCGATAGTCGAGGCTCTTGCTCTTCTTGGCCAGCCATTTCTTCGTCTCTTTCGAAGACGGATCAGCGAGCTCGTCGGGCTTGTCGCTTCGGAAAAACAGCGCTAGTTCATCGGGGTGGTGATTGCTTGCCTCGGCCCCGGGGTACATGAGATCGGCGATCGGCGCGCGAAAACACAGGTTCAACCGGTGCCGGATCCCGCGCTTAACAAACGTATTCTGTTGCTTCAAACTGCTGGTCTGGACCATCTCCGCGTTCGAGCCGAGGCCGTCGTGCTGTTCCACCTTCAGCTGCTCGAGATACTCGTTGTGGTGCGATTCATAGATCGACTCGACATTCGGGAACGGCGGATCGGCTGGGTATGTCGGGAAGGCCCGCACCTGTGGCCACGGGCCTGGATAGTCGGCCTCAGCCTGCTTGTCCTTAAGGTAGGACTGGCGCCGTCGATATTGCGGGTTCCCCGTGCGAAGCTCCTGGAAAACGTGGACGAAGTCCAGGTTGGTGATGGTTTCGCGGCTGGTGTCGGAGGGCCTCTGACGCACGCGGAGCCCAAGCCCTGTGTCGAGATTCCAGAACGATCTTAGCCTTTCGCAATCACCGGGCCTGCCATGTTCGTAGGCGCTCGACAGTTCGCCCAGGAAATTGGCCGCCGCGCGAACCGCGGTCAGAAAGAACGCATGTAGGCCGCGGTAGTCGTAGAAGGAATTTCCAATAAACTGTTTGGTAACGGACTTGGTTCTCTCCACGTTTGGGCACACCTTGAAGGTTACGTAGTTGAAACTGGTGGGGTCCAAGTCCACGTTCTTTGCGCTGCTAAAATGCTCGAGCTTTTTGTGCTCGCCATAGCCACCCGGACACTGCATCTGTTCATGAAGAGCCTCCTCAATTGCCTCATGTCTCACGTCTCCTGACAGGGCATTCTCACTGGCCGAGGCGCGTGCTGTGGGGTAGGCCCCACTTGTCTTGTCGACGACGGTCTTGTAGATGAAGGGCCTGATTTCGCCCGCCAGGACGCGATCGCAGAAGAGCCAGGGGAACATCAGTGGCCTTTCGACGGCGAATCGGGTGCTCTCTTGGCGCAGGTAGTCCCGCACGCCATTCCGGCTCTTCTCGGGAACTTGGGCGTCCACGCAATTGAGCAGCCCATCCACGGTGGGGAACCCCACCGGGGTGAACCAGGCGCGCGAATCGCATGCTTCGGTATCCCCGTGGGGCCAAAACGGACCATAGTCGCCCAGATAGCGATAGCGAACGTAGCTGTCCCAGAAATGCTCGACCTTGTTGTGCAAGTTCCAAATATGCAGCCCATAGTCTCCGCCATGCTCGTTGTTCCAGGTCTTTTCGAGCAGGTTGTAGGCCCCTGCCATGACATTCACGAGTTGATGGATGACCAGGTCAGCCGCAATGTGTGTCGCCATCCCGAGAAAGTAGGAACGCTGGACCAGTGACTGCAGGCCGACCTTCTTCGGCCCCCCGGCTCTTGCGATGGAAAGCTCGAACTGCCGATGTGTCCGATTGTAGTGCCCGAGATCAAAATGGACCGAGCCAAAGGATGGAACCAACCCCGCCGCCTTCGGGACAGATGGCACCATCCAGAAATCGGGGCCGCAGGCGCCGAGCATGTAGGCGGAGAAGCAGGTCATGGCATCGATTTGGTCTTGATTCTTGTTCGTGTTCTTGGTCTTTGGGTTCCCGCGGACATCCCCTGCCCACTGGGCGTGTGCGGCCTCCATGGCATCGACGAAGTTGTTCTTCTTCTTGGGGTTGCCGTGGGGGTCGATTCCGATTTTGAGATCGCCAGCGTTCAAGGCAGCAAGGCAAGAATCGCGATAGGTCGTCGCAAGTTTCAGGTACAAATCTCTCCCGACTTGGACATAGTCAGGAGCCTCGGCGCTAGCTGCGAGCGCGACAAGCCAATGGGTATGAAAGCAGGGCATCAGTTTGCTTTCCAGAGAGAGGTCGCCTGAAAGAACCCGAGTGGCTGCTTGGTCGCGTCGGGGGAGGGCGTGATATCCAGGGGCAAGACCACGCCCACGCCAGCCGCGTCAGCACGAAAATCGAAAGGTGGTCCTGTGGTGTTGGTCTCAAGGGACGCGGGCAGGAAGCCTGGCACATCGAAGCTTGTGGCAACCCGGGCACCGCGGATGACCTGGAACACGGTTTGGGGGGTGAGCTTGAGGCCTTTCAACCAAGCCTCGTACCCGGGAGCGTCTCGCAGTTTGAGAGCATCCATGCCGTCCCTCAGGCCGGCCTCGAGTTCGACTCGGAAGCTCGTTACCAGTGTTCCCTTCTTGAAGTCGAGAACCTTCTGGTAGGAATCCGGGAGAGTGGCTTGCCATTCCTCGAGCGTGGAGACTTCTTTGGTGATTCCCTTGCGCTTCCGTTCCTGGCCTTCGAATGAGGGGAAAGCGTAGAAGTCTTCCATGCTCATCGTGAGATAGCGCTTTCGATGTTGCGCGACCAGATCCGGCTGCAGGAATGCTTCAGCGGCTGCCAGGGTGTCTTCGTCGGTGAGAACTTTCGCGCCGGCTTCGCGCGAATATACGGCGAGAAGAATGTCTGTGCCGGGTTGGGGAAGAAGGCCGGCAAATCTGTGGTCCTCGCTGGGGCCGGTGAGCCGAAGGAAGGGTTCAGGCTTGGGCATGGGCTGCCAGTTGTTGGGCGCCGGGCCCGGACGCAGGCATGTCCCCTCGCGGTTGATGGCGTAAAGGGCTCCGCTGCCAGGCCCTGCCTTGGCATCCCCGTCTATCGCGACCGTGACCTTGGGATCGCTGCCCGGGTCCATGGGATAGAGAGCCTGTACCGATTGCTCTGACGGCGCGAGCGGGTTCAGGTCGATATCGGTGATCCAGTTCACCGCCTTCTCCGGTCGCACGAAATACAGGTGCCGACTCTGGCCATCGGCCACAATCGCCTGGGGCGTCTCCCGCAGGAAGAGAAACCGCAAGGCGGCGAAGTCGATTTCGACATACAGCATCTTCGGCGGCTCGATGGCGCTGCCGTCGGGCCGCTGCCGGGATAGGTACATTCTTGGCTCGGGATTGTCCGCCAAGAACAGAAGCAAGATCTCGTCGAGATCCGCGGATCCTAGACGATTGAGCGCCCCCACGGCACGCACCAGAGAGAGCGGAACCGTGGTGCGAGGCAGGGGTATGCGGGTGATTCCGCGCTGGTCCACCCGCAGAATGGCGTATGGGTCCACCTTGGCGCGGTCCCCTGGTTCCACGTCATCGGCGCCCTTGTCCGGACCGAGTGCAAGCAGGAACAGCACCACGTCACGGTCTTTGAGCTTTGCCGTGAAACTGCTCTGGACGCGATAGCGCATTCCGGCCGGCGCCGGCAGGGCGGGCTGCTGGAAGAGAAGCTTCTCGACGCTGTACACCCCGATGGCCCCATTCAGTCGCGGCAAGAGAAACTCGTCGACGCCGTCGCCGTTCACGTCTGCAGTGACCACGCGGGCCATGTCGAAGGATTCCCCATCATCGAGCTTCTTGCCGGTCAGTGACCAGGGCGAGCCGAAAACCAGGGGGAATGGCCCCCGCTTACGGCCGATCCAGCTTTCGCCGGGCTGCTCATCGAACCTTTCTATGCGCTCCTCCCAACTGATACCGAGCGCGCGCGAATGGACGCGGTGGTAGAGGACCGCCGCTGGTGTGCTTCCATGCCAAAGCACGATGGGACGAGCGTCGACACCGTCCACGCTGTCATCGGACGAGGGTTTCTGCTTGCCCGGTACCACGTTGCCCAGGCGTCGAAAGACAACTCCATTCATTGTGCCTCCATCGCGAGCGGGCGGCGTGGCCCGGCTGCGCATACAGCCAAACAGGATCAAGGTTGCAAAGCACGCGACCCAAGCCGCCCACCTGAGGTTGCGCATGTCAGTCCTTGTTGCGAATCGTCGCATCGGGGGAATCCGGGAAGACAATCTTGCCAAGACCGGTGACGGTTCCTTTGAGCTCGATGGTGCCGGAGCCGTCGGTCTTGCCCTCAAGCTTCGATCCATCGGGCTTGCGCAGAACGTAGCGCTCGTTCTTGATTGGGTTGCCTGCCCCGTCGACCAGCTTGACCTTCAGGGAGTCCGGCTTGTGCCGCTCGTCCGGGTCAACCCCGGGAACAACGACCAGAGGCGGCTGGACCTCGGGCGACGGGGGCGTGTTGAACGTGCCGCCCTTGTTGCCCAGCATGAGGTCACCCAGCCGTCCGACTGGTTTGCCTTCGACGGTGACGTCGAACGAGTACGCGATGAATTCGGCCGCGCCTTTGGTCACCAGACTGACCACGCCGCCCGCGCTGCCGGCCTCGTCACCGGTGCTCTTGCTGAAACAAGATCCCTGCAGCATGATGGGATTCCCGTCGCAGGTCACCTTCTTGCTGCCCTTGGACGTGTCCTGGGACATGGCCATGTTCGGGTAGGGGATCGGCACTGGGGGACCTGGCGGCGCCGGGGTCAAGCAGACGTCGGGCATGAAGGAAACCGTGCCTCCGCTGTCCTTGTGAACCACGGTCATGTTGTTCACGACCACTGTTGCCGGCATGGTGTCTCCTTATGGGCCAAGGGGCGAATCACAGGGCGGCTGGGGGCGTGCGAGCAGAATCGCGTGTCGCTCGCCCCCGTCCGAGGCCGTCCAGAGAACGGCCGAGTTTCGATCGCGATGTTTGGTGTGCAGGTAGTGCGCGGCCAGCACGACCAGCGCCGCGCCCGATGCGGCGCCCAGGTCACCCAGCACGGCTGCGGGATGTTCAAGCGCCAGCGGCGCCCGAAGGGTGTTGCCCAGGCGGGACAGCGCATACCCCCATTCCCGCGCCCGGCTCATTTCGCCATTCAGATCGCAGACGACCAACGGTGGCGCAGCCGCGCCCGCGGGAATCACTCGGGACAGGACATCCGCCAGGGTCGCGCCGGCATCGTGTCCCGCTGCTGTGGCGGTACAGGTTGCAGTCGCCGTGGCGCCGAGCTCAGCCCACGGCTGCAGCGCGCGCCGTTGTGCCTCTGCGGCGGGCTCCAATAGGAAGAAGGCTGCGGCCTCGCCCGGACAGAAACCATCGTGGCTGCGCGTGCTGCTGATGCGGTAGGCGCGGTCCAGCGGTGCAAGCCACTCCGGGAACAGGTGGGAATCCACGCCGCCCACGATGGCGCGCTTGATCTGCCCCTCGCGCACCAGACGGCAGGCCTCGGTGCAGAGATCCAGCGCGCCCCCTGACCCCATCCAGGAGAGTTGGCGGTGCGCGAATGGCTCGTGCGCCGCCAGGTTGTGGAACCATTCGGTAAACGCGCCGCCCTGCTCGGGGCCCCAGTCAGGTCGCGGCCCGGGCAGTGAAAGAAACAAGCCGGTTCCCCCTTCATCGTCCGCGGTCAGTTTGGCCTTGTTCCAGAGGTCGGCAAACGCACGGGCCGCCAGCAGGGCAAGCCACTCGGTCTGGCGCCCCTGGGCGCGCCAGACGCAGTCCAGGTGAGAAATCGGCGAGGCTACCAGGGGCTCGCTCTCGTCCAGGTCGGGATCCTCTGGCATGCACAGGTATAGGTCGGGGCGCGCCTGTTTGCGTGGAATGTTCGCCCGCACAGAGGTGAAGGTTTGCGTGGCGTTCACGCCGACGGGGGAAACCATGCCCACTCCGCTGAGTACGAGATCGCCGCTCGTGCTCTCATGTGTTCGGGCCGACTGTCGCGGGGAGGCCATGGCTTGTCGCTAGTTGACCTTGACCGACGCGCCCTTGATCCGATTCGTGCCGGTGGCGTGCGATTCAACGAACGCCCCACGAATCACCACCTTGCCGTTCTTGCTCAGGGTGATGCTGGCGTTCCCGCAGCGAAGCACGATCTCTTCCTGCGCATCGAAAGACACGCTTTTCCCGTCGATCTTGACGTCGAGCGCCTGGCTGGGTGCCCGGGGCGCAGACTTGGGGACGGCCGGCTTGACCAGGCCCACCAGGATCGGTTTCAGGGGATCGCCCCCGTCGAAGAGCAGGACAGCCTCGGCGTGCGCCGTCGCAGCGGCCTGGAGTCCCTCGCGCTCCAGCGGAAACGCAACGACCGCCGGCAGCGGGCCGGAGGTGCCACCATGATAGTCGACCCACGGGACACCGTCCGCATCGACCTTGACCAGGCGTCCGACCCGGGCGTGCGGCAAGGTTTCCCGGCGTGTGCCGATGGAAATGACATCATCAATCCGTTGCGTCTTGTTCATTTTGGTCATGGGGCAACTCCGACAATTGTCGACTCTGGCACAGGGAAACTGATGGGGTTCTTGGGTGCGACGGGACCGCGTACCGACCCAGGATCTGACTTGGGACGGTCGGACGCAAGTGCCGTTCTGCGTGTGGCCATTATACGGCCACCCCGAGTGAGCCGCGGAATCCGGGCCGGCTCGGCCGACCTGTGCTTACGCTTCGCCCTGCCGGACTTCTTCGTCCGGTAACGCTTGGCGCCATGACTCGCAGGAGCGTCGGCGTCGTGGCAGGGCGGCCTCCAGAGCACCGAATGGTTTGACGGACCGAGTGAAATTGCACAGTTGCGAGCGGCCCGAGGCGCGACGAGGGCGCGCCCGGCGCGGTGGAGGCAGGGTGGGTGGTANNACCCGTTGCGGGTTCCCATGTCAATTCCGACGAGAGGCAAACCGTTCGGTGTTCCAGGAGCAGGTCACGGCTTGCGAGAGTAGCACCACGCCTATTGCGCTGGGCAGGATGGACTGGCAATCTCCCTGTCGTATTGCTCATGATCAGAAACGGGTTGTTGTCTTTGCTGCTGGCTGTGATCTTTGCGGCCTTGGCGTTCTGCGCCCACGCGCCTCCGCCGCCTCCGCCGCCTCCGCCTGCCTGTCAGACACCGGAACCCGTCCGAGTGAGCATTCGCGCCTCGGATCGGCTCAACCCGGGCGACAGCGGAGAATCACTCGCCACCACGGTCCGGATCTACCAACTCAAAGAGGTGAGCAAGCTGGAGGCGGCAAGTCCGGAGCAGATCCTGGACAACGACCGCGCCGTACTGGCCGACGATCTGGTCGCGGTCAGCGAAATCACACTCTACCCCGGAGAAACTGCCAGGCCATCGCTCAGCCGACGCGAGGGAGCCTTCTTCCTCGCCGTGGTCGCGTTTTTCCGCCATCCCTCGGGTTCGGCCTGGCGGGTTGCGAGCAAATTGGCCCCGCCCGACGCTCAGTACTGCCACGCACCCGACGGCGGGACCGCCGATGCCGCGCGGCCGGCACTGCGCTTCGGCCTGGTGGACACCCGCGTGGAATTGCAGTGAGGCTAAGAAACCGATGATGGTCCCGCACCGAGTTGTTTGGTCCGAGGGAATGTTGGTTTCCCCCCAGCATCTGCAGCAGGCGGACCTGTACCACGAACGGCTGCTTGATGTGCGGCTGGCCGCTCTGGTGCCGCAGACCTGGGGAATTCTGTCGCTTGACCTGGACCTGGGAGCGCTCCAGTCCGACCAGTTGCGGGTGAACCGCTTCGTCGGCATTCTGCCCGATGGCCTCCATCTGGGTTTCGAGGCCGGGGATCCCGAGGCTCCTGCGGCGCGGGCGATCGGGGCGCACTTTCCCCCTGCCTCGTCTGGACTTGAGGTGTTTCTGGCCGTGCCCAAGGAGCGGGATGGGGTTCCCAGCGTGGCGGCTGAGGCCACCGGCGGCGACGGGCCCGCTGCCGGGGTTCGACGCACGCGCTTCAGCGCGGCCACCCAGCCGGTGGGTGATATGACCGGGGAGTCGGCCGACCTGCCTATCGCGTTCGCCCGGCGCAACATTTCGGTGCTGTTCGGCGATGAGGCGCGGGATGATTTCGACTCCATCAAGATCGCCGAGGTCGTCCGCACCGCCAGCAACACGCTCGTTCCGAGCGAAGCCTTCATCCCCTCGGTGCTGTCCATCTCGGGCTCGTCGTTCTTGATGAGCGGCGTACGCCGTCTCCTCGCGCTGATGACCGCCAAGCAGCGCCAGCTTTCCGAGGAACGCCGGCAGCGCGACGCGGTGACGGTGGAATTCGGGGCCGGTGACATCACACGCTATCTGCAACTCTCTGCCTTGAATGCGGCCATTCCGCTCCTCGTTCACGCTGGACGTGATGGGGAGCTTAGCCCACGTGAGCTCTACCTCTTTCTCATCCAGATGGCCGGCCAACTATCGACCCTGGTATCCGATGCCGATCCATCGTCGTTTCCGGCCTTCACCTTCACCGACCTGCGCGCCACCTTCGAGGAGCTGTTCGCGCTTCTCACCAGTCTCCTGCGCGTCAGCGTGCGCGAGGTGTGCGTGGTCGTGCCCATGGACGTGCGGGAAGGGCTGCACGTCGGCAACATGAGCGACGAGCGCATCGTGAAGTGTGCCCAGTTCGTGCTTGCGGCTCAGGCGCGCGGGATCTCCGAGGAGCAGCTGGCGCGCGAGCTGCCCGGGCGGGCCAAGATCGCCTCCTTCGGCCAATTGCCGTTTCTTCTGCGCTCGGCGACGCGCGGGCTCAGCCTGCAGGTCACCCACCGACCGCCTGTCGAGGTGCCGGTGCGGCCCAACGTGGCCTACTTCTTCATCGATGCAGCCGGCGGGGCCGAGCATTGGCGCCACGTTCTGAACGAGCGCACCATCGCCATCTACGTACCGCCCCCCTACGATCCCGCGCAGCTCAAGCTCGAGATCTTTGCCATTCCCGCCAAGACATAGGGGACGCGATGGACTTGGTTTCTGACCTCACCAGCGAGTGCTTCAGCGCCATCGGCCGCCTGCGCGAGGTCGATGAGCCTGTGGCATCCCCCGAGGCCGTGCACACCCGTTTGCGAGCCTTCGTGGAGAGCTTCAAGGAACGTGCACGCCGTGCCGGCCTTGCCGAGAAGGACACGCAGGACATCGCATACGCTCTGGTCGCTCTCATGGACGAGGTCGCGCTACGCGCGCCCGAGCCGCTGCGCGGCTACTGGATGAACCAGCCTCTGCAACTGCATTTTTTTCATGAGAACGTAGCGGGCGAGGGTTTCTTCGCCCGACTCGACAGCCTGTTGGCAGACGGGCGCCGGCTGGCGCCCCTGCGCGTCTACCAGCTGTGCCTGTTGTTTGGGTTCCAGGGCAAGTACGGCCTTCCTGGGGGCGACGTCGAACTCATGCGCATTGCGGAAGCCGTGCGCAACCAAGTGGAACGGAACCAGGAAGTGCCCGAGGCGTTCTCGCCGGCGGGTGAAGCGCCCGACGAGCCGCTGGTTCGCAGCGCCAGCCGCAACGTCCTTCTCTGGGTGTCGCTCGGGATTTTTGCAGTGGCCCTGGCCGTCTTCGTGGGCCTGAGGCTTTCATTCGATCGCGGGGTCGGCGATCTGACCGGCCGCGTGGACGAGATAGCGCCGTAGGGGTCATTCCGTGCTCAAGTACATCGTTGGGCTCATTTTCATCGGGCTGACCTGGGCAGCCGCTCTCGTGTTCCGAGGCGTGACGCCCCTGATCTGGGTGGCCATCGTCGTGACTGTCGTGGTGGCACTTGGCCTGGTCACCATTGACTTGGTTCGGATGTTCATCGCGCGTCGTGCGTCGGCTACGTTGGAACAAGGCCTAAGTGGCGATGGCGCGGCCGGCATGCGGCCGGATCAACAGGCCGAGATCGCCGCCATGCAGGCAGAATTCCAGAAGGCCCTGCGCAGTCTCACGTCCTCGCGCCTGGGGCACAGGGGCGGTGATGCCCTCGGCGCTTTGCCCTGGTATGTGATCATCGGGCCGCCCGGGTCAGGCAAGACCACGGCGCTGAGGAGCTCGGGCTTGCCCTTCCCTCATGCCAAGGGAGGGCGGGTGAGGGGCGTGGGCGGTACGCGCAATTGCGACTGGTGGCTGACCAACGACGCCGTCATCTTGGATACGGCCGGCCGCTGGGCGACGCAGGAAGATGACCGGGAAGAATGGCTCGCGTTTCTTGACCTGCTTCACCAGACCCGGCCGCGCAAGCCAGTGAACGGCATCTTGGTCGCCGTGAGCCTGACGGATCTGCAGGGCGAGCCGGATGAGATTGCAGCCTTGGCCAAGGCCCTGCGCGAACGCGTCGACGAGGTGATAGGGCGTCTGGAAATGGTGCTGCCCGTGTACCTCCTGGTCACGAAGTGCGACCTGATCCCCGGCTTTATCGAGATGTTCGGCGACTTGCGCGACAAGGAGCGCGGCCAGATTTGGGGTTTCACGCTGCCGCTTCTGGCCACCGCGGATGAGCGGATCGATGCGTTCGGCGGGCATCTGGACGAGTTGTGCGAGGTCGCTGAGCAGAAAGCGGCGGTGCGCATGCACGACGACCGCCGGGTGGAGGCTCGTTTTGCCATCTTCGAGTTCTCGCAGCAGTTCGCGACATTGAAGCAGAGCCTGACCGACTTGGTGACCGACCTTTTCTCGGAGAACGTGTATCAGGACGCCCCCATCATGCGCGGGGTCTACTTCACCAGCGGGACACAGGAGGGCCGTCCCATAGACCGGATCATGAAGTCGATGGCCGAGGCCTTCGGCGTGTCGGGGCGGGCGGCAGCGGTCGCGGTCAGCAAGTCCAAGAGCTACTTTCTGCGCGACCTCTTCACCAGGGTTGTGTTTCCCGACAAAGACGTCGCCATCCGGAGCACCCGGGTCTTGGTACGACAGCGAATGAAGCGTCTGGCGTTGACGGTCTGCGCGCTGGCTGCAGCAGCCGGGTTTCTCTTCCTGCCCGTCCGGTCGTTCAGTACCAGCCGGGCCCTCGTCCAAGAGGTGCGCCGATGCGTCGACAAGCTGGCGGCTGGCCGGCAAGGCCGGGAGGCGGCCTCCGTCCCATCGGCTGCCACCCTGGAATCCGTTGAGACCATGGCCAAGACCCTGACCGAAGATGGCGAGGGTTCGGTCCTGTTTCCCCTTTCCCCGGTCTACAAGAGCCTGCGCACAGCTATTGAACGCCTCGTCGTGCGTCCGATTCTGCATGCTGACGTCGCCAGGGCCTCGGCTTCGGGCAAGTTAGCGCCATCGGAACTGATGGACGCACTGGTGCTGCACCTACTGCTCACCGAGAACAAACAACCCGACGAGCCTACGCCCCGGACGGCGCGTTGGGAGGACGCGGTCAAGCTCGCGGGGCAGAAAGCCGCCGCTCGCTGGGAGAGCCTTAGCGGGGCGGTGCCTGCCTCGCGGGCTCCGCGCGTGGTGGATGCTCTGGTGCGCTACTATGCGGTGGGCATCCAGGATCCCGGCGACCTCATCGACCGGGACCGGAAGTTCGTCAGCGCGGCCCGTGCCACGCTCATCGGGGCGGGTGACGATCCGTTGGCCGAGCTGATCAACGACCCGGCCATGCCACGCGATCTGAAGTTGGTGGACGTGCTGGGCGGAGCGGTGGTTTTCTTCCACGCCGAGGAAGGACAGAAGCGGCCGGGGACCGTGATCCGCGGCGCCTTCACCCCGGCCGGCTATCGCGTCGTCAAACAGCGACTGGAGCAGCTGCAAAAAGCCCAGGATGTTGAGGAGGATGCGTGGATCCTCGGTAAGGAACGCAAGGCCAAGGATGCGAGGGCGGTTGCGCGAATTCGCACGGACTACTTCACGCAATACTTGGGTGCTTGGAAGGCTTTTCTTCTGACCCTGGCAGTGCGCGAGCCGGCCAGCTTGGAGCAAGCCCGCGGGCTCTGCAAGAGGCTCACGCTCGAGAAGCCCTTCGAGACCATATGGCGCAATTTGGGTGAGAATTTCAGTCTCAAAGACGAGTCGCTGGCGGGCAAGGCCCTTGGCATGCTCAAGGGCGCGGCGGACAAGGCGGGCGCGCCGGCCGGCAGCGCAGACATGTTGGAGAACCAGGATCCAGGAGCGAAGCAAGTGGCGGCCGAATTCGAGAGCCTGCTGCGCTTTGGATCGGTGAAGCCGAGCGGTTTCGACCAATACAACCAGATCCTGGGGGAGATCGCGGCGGCCATGGGCGATCAGGGCACGCCGGAGCCGAAGGCATTCCAGACTGTGCTTCGGACCCAGCGAGCCGCCCTCTCGGGTCTGATCGTGCGCTACAACGACCGGGGCTGGGAGCAGGGTTTGCTGGAACGGATTCTCATGCCGCCCTTGCGCGGGGCAGAGGTGGCTATCGTGGGCGCGAGCGCGGAGCTGGCCAACCGCAAGTGGTGCGAAACCGTGGTCGTGGCCTACGACGAGCTTCTGGCGGGGAAGTTCCCCTTTGCCACCGGCAAGTCGACCGGCGAGGCACGGCTGGCCGATGTGGAGAAGTTCTTCCAACCGGCAAGCGGCGTTCTCTGGCAGTACTTCACCGAATCGCTACAGGCCGATATTGAACGAATGGGCTCCGTCTTCCGGGTCAAGGAGGGGGCCTCGGTTCGCTACAAGGACGACTTCCTCAAGTTCTGGCCGCGCGCGCAGGAGATGTCGAGCCGGCTTTTCGCCAAGGATCCAGGGAAGCTCGGTATGCCCGTCGAGGTCCGCATTCGCCCGTCGGCTCAGTATTCGAAGATTGTCCTCGACACTGGCAGCAAGAAGGTCGTGGGACTCAACGCGGTGGAGCGCTGGGATGATGTCCTGTGGCCATCCCGGCGCGCGCTCGTGCGTTTGTACGTCAAGTCGGACGAAGTGGAATCGCTCGGCCCCCGTGAGGACGGTGACTGGGCTCTCTTCCATCTGCTCGGCCAAGGCACGAGTCCCAGCCGAGGCGGCGAGGTGCTCTCGCTCTCGTTCATGCCCACGCTGGGCCAGGGGAAGGTCCAGATTGACTTCAAGCCCGATATCCTGCGCGACCTGTTTGCGCGCTTCGTGCTTCCACGCAGCATTACCCCGGGGACCGCCGCGTGTCGCAAGTGACGCTCGCTCCACCCACTGCGGTGGGACTTTTCGGGAAGATTCCCGCTGAACGCGACTTCGTCCGTGTCAACGCCGGTGCGTTCTTGCGGGCCGGTCTCGACCGCTGGTTTCAAGAAGGCGTCGAGCACATGAGAAGTGAGCGCACTCAGTTGCCCGCGGAACCCGCGCATTTCTTGCTTGTTCCGGCCGCTGGCGCCGCGCCGTTTGCTGGCGTATTCGCTCCCGGCCAGGACGCAGTTGGCCGCGCATTCCCGGTCGTCGTTTTCGCGGTCCTGGATCCGCCACCGACGCGCGCGGATCTTCCCCTTCTTCCCGCGCAGCTCGCATCCTTCTGGGACGCCAGCGCCAGCCTGGCGCTGGCCGCCCAAGGAATGGCCGGGGGACCTTTGGCGGCCGAGGCCTGCGCCTTGGCGTCCACCTTGCGACCGGCTGCCCCGCCCCTCGACCTGAATGCGCTGTTGCTGCAGTCGAACTCGTCCGAGCTTTGCGCCGCTGTGGGCGGGTCGCCCGATGCGGCTGCCTACGCCATCACGACCCTCATCGCGGCGTGTTCTCGGACGAACGCTCAACCGCCGGAGTCGTCCGGCCGCGTGCTGGCGCTTGACTGCCCAGCGCCGAGCGACGGGCTGCGGGCCTTCTGGTTGGAACTGGTGCGCCGGAATCTGGGCGCCAAGGTGCAGATGCCGTCTTCTATGTGGACGCGAGAGAGTGGGCGCTTGCTCGTCGCGCTTGGTCCAGCCCCGAGCCCGATGCTTGCCTTCTTGGCCGACCCCGACCACAAAAGCAACCGCCGCTGGCCGCTGCGAACCTCCAGCCAGGCTGCGCGCGCGGGCGCAGTCGAGAAGCTCTCACCGTCCCAACGGCAGGCGCTGGCAGCAGAGGACGCATCGTTGGCCGACGTTTTGTCCGTGTTCTGTGCCGTTTAGCGTTAAACCCAAATCTTGACAGACTCGCTGCGTTGGAGGCTAATTGGGCTTTGTTGCAGGCACCCGCATGGCCATTTTCCTGAAAGACGTCGAGTCTCTTCTCCAGCCGGTAGCTGGCGAGAATCCTTTCGGGCCTGACCTGGAGTACGATCCCGCATTCTTGGCTCTCGAGCGACTGGTCCAAGGCAAGGCTGAGCAGCAGATGGGGAAGACGGTCGTGGCGGCGGAGGAACCTGACTGGGACGCCGTCGTCAAGGCCGCCGCGGCGCTCCTGCTCAAGACCAAGGACCTGCGGATCGCGTTTCACTTGACCCGGGCTTTGCTCCACACCAACGGGTTCGCAGGACTTCGCGATGGGCTGGCCGTGCTGCGCGGGCTTGTCGAGCGCTACTGGGATGGGCTCTATCCCCGCCTGGATCCCGATGATGGAAACGACCCCACGTTCCGGGTCAATGTCCTCATGGGGCTGTGCGATCCAGCGACCGTCACGGATCGGTTCCGCACGGTTCCTTTGGTGGCGGCGCGCTCTTTTGGCCGATTCAGCCTGCGGGATCTCGCCGTGGCGGCGGGTGAGTTGTCGCCCCCAAGCGGCGTCGATCCGCCCAAGAGCGCGGCGATCGATGGAGCTTTTACCGAATGCCCGGTCGCTGACCTCCAGGCGACGGCGCAGAGTCTGCGCGAGTCGCTCGAACACTTGACCGCGCTTGAGACATCCATTGGGGCCCGCGTCGGCCTGGCCCAGGCGCCCAGTTTTTCGAAGTTGTCCGCGCTGGTTGGACAGGCCCACAAGATCCTAGCGGCTCGTCTCGACCGTCGCGGCGTGACTGCTGCGCCGCTGGCCGGAGAAACTCCCGGCGATGCGACGGCTGCCGACGCGCTGCCGACTGCGCCGGCCACGGTGCCAGGGGCGATCAACTCTCGGGAAGATGTGGTTCGGCTTCTCGAACGGATGTGTGAGTACTACGAGCGGAACGAGCCTTCGAGCCCCGTCCCGCTCCTGCTAAGAAGATGCAAGCGGTTGGTCTCGGCGAACTTTTTGGACATTGTCCGTGACGTCGCGCCCGACGCTGTTCGCCAAGTCGAGACATTGCGCGGCCCAGAAGAATAGATGGCAGCCCGATCATGGCCAGAGATCTGGCAGTTCCCACAAACCTGAGGTAGGTGGATACCATGAGCAACAGCGGACAGAAATTCATAGCGCGAAATCGCGCCCCACGCGTTCAGATCGAATACGACGTCGAACTCTTCGGCTCGGAGAAGAAGGTCCAGCTTCCTTTCGTGATGGGGGTGATGTCCGATCTTTCCGGCAATCCCAAGGAGCAGTTGGCTCCGGTTGCCGACCGGAAGTTCGTCGAGTTCTCGGTCGACAACTTTGACGATCGGCTCAAGGCCATCCAGCCGCGCGTGGCGTGCCAGGTCCCGAACACCCTGACCGGCGAGGGAAACATGAGCGTGGACCTCACCTTCGACAGCATGGACGACTTCTCGCCTGCGGCCGTTGCACGCAAGGTTGAGCCGCTCAACAAGCTCATGCAGGCCCGACAGCAACTGTCCAGCCTGATCACCTACATGGATGGGCGCACTGGAGCCGAGGATCTGATCGCAAACGCCCTGCGCGATCCGGCCTTGCTGCAGGCGCTCGCGGCGGCGCCCAAACCCGAAGATGGCAAGCCCGAACCCGGAAAGGACAAGTGAGGTCGTTCCATGGCTGATGCGAAGCAAGAAACACAGGCCCAGGCCGGCGCAGCAAGCGAGCAGATTTCCGAGTTCGATTCCCTGCTCAAGAAGCAGTTCAATCCTCAGACGGACACCGCCAAGCGGGAAGTCGAGGGCGCCGTGCGGACACTCGCGCAGCAGGCCTTGGCCAGCACCCAGCTCATTTCCAGCGACGTGGTGGAGTCCATCCAGGCGATGATCGCCCAGATCGACAAGAAAATGAGCGACCAGATCAACCAGATCATGCATCACCCGGAGTTCCAGAAGCTGGAAAGCGCGTGGCGCGGTTTGCACTACCTCGTCAACAACAGCGAAACCGATGACCAGCTGAAGATCCGGGTGATGAACGTTTCCAAGAAGGATCTGCACAAGACCCTCAAACGCTACAAAGGCACCGCGTGGGACCAGAGCCCTCTGTTCAAGAAGCTGTATGAGGAGGAATTCGGGACTCTGGGGGGCGAGCCATTTGCGTGCTTGGTGGGAGACTACTACTTCGATCACGGGCCCCAGGACGTGGAGCTGCTGGGTGAGATGGCCAAGATCTCGGCGGCGGCCCACGCCCCATTCCTCACGGCGGCGGCCCCGACCGTGTTTCAGATGGAGTCTTGGCAGGAGCTCAGCAACCCACGTGACCTGACCAAGATCTTCCAGATCCCGGAGTATGCCGGCTGGCGATCGCTGCGCGACTCCGAAGACTCCCGCTACATCGGCCTATGCATGCCGCGCTTCCTCGCTCGACGGCCCTACGGGGCCAAGACCAATCCGGTCGAAGCATTTGACTTCGAGGAGGACGCCAACGGGCCAGACGCAAAGAAGTACACCTGGGCGAACTCAGCGTACGCCATGGCCGTCAACGTCAATCGTTCGTATAAGGCTTACGGCTGGTGCTCGCGCATTCGTGGTATCGAATCGGGCGGCTCGGTGGAGGGCTTGCCCACCCACACCTTCCCAACCGATGACGGTGGGGTCGACATGCGGTGCCCGACCGAGATTGCCATCAGCGATCGGCGCGAGGCCGAGTTGGCAAAGTGCGGCTTCATGCCTCTCGTGTACAAGAAGAACACCGACTTTGCCGCCTTCATCGGGGCGCAGTCCCTGCAGAAGCCGGCAGAGTACGAAGACCCAGATGCGACTGCCAATGCCGCGTTGGCGGCGCGCTTGCCCTACCTGTTCGCCACCTGCCGTTTCGCCCACTACTTGAAATGCATCGTTCGCGACAAGATAGGATCCTTCAAGGAGTGTGAGGACATGCAGCGGTGGCTGCAGACCTGGATCATGCAGTACGTGGACGGCGATCCGGGGCATTCCACCGAGGCCACCAAGGCACGCAAACCCCTGTCGGCTGCCGAGGTGATCGTCGAGCCGATCGAGGGCAATCCCGGCTACTATGCCTCGAAGTTCTTCCTTCGTCCCCATTATCAACTTGAAGGGTTGACTGTGTCGTTGAGACTGGTGTCAAAGCTTCCCTCAGCCAAGGGGGGATAGTGCCCCCCTCAATCAACAGCCATTGGGAAGA
>PMCR01000439.1 GCA_003155465.1 Myxococcales bacterium
CGGCTGGTCGGATCCCCGCTCTTGCGCCGCCGGACCGCGTGTGGGGTCATCAGCAGCACGACCAAGTCGCAGTCGTGCAGCCCCTGCTCGATGAACGCCTCCCAGTCGCGCCCGGCCCGCAACCGTTCGTCGTCGAACCAAATCTTGTGCCCGCGCGCCTCCAGATCGTTCTTGATGCGCCTGGCATCCGGCGTGTGCTCGTCGTGCCCGTAGGAAAGGAAGACTTGCAAAGGCCGCGCCGCGCGGCCGGCGGCCTCCAGCGGCGGGGCAGGCGCGGCCCAGGTGTGATCGCACCCCAGACAAAGCCACTCGCTCCGCTTCTCGCGGTAGTGGACGTTGCTCTTTCCGCAATTCGGACAGGTTGGCATTTTCTACGACGGCCGCGGCCTGTGGCCCTGCGCCGGCGACGACACCACGCGATGATAGACGGACGGGGCTGCGGATG
The DNA here is from genome assembly GCA_003155465.1 of Myxococcales bacterium. The sequence continues at coordinate 446 of PMCR01000439.1, forward strand.
AAAGACGTTCGAGACGGCCGTCATCTGGCCCTACCGGGTCAGGCGTTCCTCGCGTCTCGGGCGATCTCGTCGTCAGACAACTTGAACATGGGCACGCCGTAGTCGGCCAGCTTGACCATTAAGACCGGCTTGGGCAGGCCAGCAAGCTGGGCAGCGGCGCCCCCCGACAGGCGGCCCATCTCGTATAGCTTCACGGCCGCGAAAAGCACCACCTCGTGCTCGGCCGCATCCGCGCTCAGCTTCAGCGCGAGCAGCGTTTCGTCCGGGATGTTCAGACGCCCAACTATGGTCATATACTTCTGCCACGCTCTTGCCACGACGGCCGACTTTTCGACGGTTTTGCGCGACAAGTTGCGGCTCGGAGCGGTGCGCCCCACTGTCGCCCCGCACGTAGATGTTTCCTTCTGGCTTCATCGCTTTCTGCGAAGATGTTGTCATAAATCAACCAGCGGCGGCAAGGAAGCTTGGACAAGAGGGCGTCACCGCCGGAGCATAGCCGAATCGAACGGGGTTGAGCATAGGAGAAAGAAGCGCCATTTTGTCTTCACCAAATTGCATCCGAAAGATGTCCGATATATGGATCTCTGCAGAGCCCTCACTGAGGGTAGTTGAAGCCGCCCACTGCCGTCCGGATGTTCAATCGAACCGTCCAGAATTCGAACACAGAAATAACCTCGGGCTGTAATCGTGACCGGAAGGGTCAACCCCTGGCCTGGGCATTTGGTCCTAAAAAGTACCCGGTTCGGGATCAACTTCAGTTGCAACAGCAAGCGGTCGATACACAGCAGTGTTGGCATTTTTATGCGATGGCTCAGGCAAAACCGATGGCCGAGGTTGGCAGCATGGACTTTCTGGGCGTCCTTATGGCTCTCGGCGGCTGGGTGCACCTTCGACGCGAACGGCTTGAGACGGCCGGCGAGAGAAGCCGCGGCTGAGCAACTGAATGTTGGGCCGGAAGTAGAGCAGGCCGACCTGCAGGGTAGCAGGGCCGAAGGGGGTGGGCGAGGGACCGACTTGATGCCTGATACAGCAGGCCGGTGCCCCGGTATCCGACCAGTACGAGATTCATAGTCGTTGGTCCAACACCCGGCGCATGATCTCCGTCGGCGCCGGCTTTCCCGTCCACAGCTCGAACTGCAACATGGCCTGACCGAGAAACATCTCCGTCCCCTCGACCACGCGGCACCCTGCCGCGGCGGCATCGCGCAGGAGCAACGTGCGGCGCGGATTGTACACGGCATCAAAGACCACCAGGTCGGAACGCAAGCGATCGCGCGGAACCAGGCTGTGCTCGCTGTCGGGCTTCATCCCCACCGGCGTGCAATGAAGCAGAATCTGAGCCTTGCCCAACCCGGCGGCCAAGGTGGCGTCGGTGAGCAACTCAGCGCCCGCGGCACAGCCTGTGCGCTCGGCCACGTCCTGCGCCAAGCGCGCCAGCTCGTCCTCGATGGCGCCCAGGATGAGCAGTTCGGCCGGCTTGGCGTGCAACCCAATCGTGATTGCCAACGCCCGGGCGGCACCCCCTGAACCAAGCACCAGCACCCGACGGCCAGCCGGATCCGCTCCCGCCTGGCGTAGGGCACCGAGCGCACCCAGTCCGTCGACGTTCGCGCCACGCAAGCGACCGTCCTTGCTGACCACGGTGTTGATACAGCCGATGGCTTGGGCCGTGTCGTCGACTTCGTCGACCAAAGCAAGGGCGGCCACCTTGTGCGGCATGGTGATGGAGAGGCCGCGGTAGTCCATCGCCCGAGCGCCGGCAAAGGCCTGCGCCAGCCGCGCCGGCTCCACATCGTGAGCGACATAGACCAGAGGCAGATCAAGGGCCTCGAAAGCGGCGTTGTGCAGAGCGGGCCCAACCGAATGATGGGCGGGAAACCCGAACAAGGCGCAAACCCTGAAACTGGCGTCGATGCGACTCATGAAAAATGTCGCTTCTTCATAGCACGGGGGACGCAGGAGCGAAGGGCCCCGTACGCCAGACCGTGGGTCCCCGTCAGTTCACGACGATGTTGTTGATGACGGAGTTATTGTCGTCGCACGCGTTCTTGCCGGAATTGCACAGAACCTGGTTCACCCCGCCGGCTCCACTTTGGTTGGTCGTCCCCCCACCCTTCGGCCCCATGACGATCTCGAGGACCACCGCGGTCCTGTTGTCGAAGGCGGTTCCCTCGGACCGCACCACCACCATCTGGTTCGTGTCGACTACGAAAGGCGAACTTGGTGACGCCGCGTGGAGCTTCCGGCAATCAGCGGTGTCGTTGCGAACGTAGACGGTGTAGCTGCCCATGAAGGTATTGGGAGCGCCATTGCTGTCGCCGGGAATGGGCTCGGTGCGAGACACGCTGGTCGGATAGGACACCCGGTAGAGGGGAACCCCGGCTGCGTCCCGCATGATGGCGCCACGGCCGATGGGCTGGCCCTTGCTATCGAGCGAGGTTGGTATCTCGTCAGCCGTGTGGGCCACGGCCCCCGCACCGCCCAGCATGGCGGCGAAATCGACCTGAGTCGGGCCATTCAATATATCGCGCGCGCGCTCAAGACCCGCCTCGGCCACGTACAAGGCCTGGTTGCGCAGGTTGGTGTTGGCGGCTATCTGGACGTTGCCCCCAGTCAGAAACACCCCTGTCAGGCCGATTCCCAGCAGGCCGATGATGGCCAGCATGACGATGATGAGGATCGCGCCGGACTGTCCATCTCGGCAACCGACTGGATTGCCGGCAGTCGAAGCGCGACAGGCGCCCCGACGGCAGGGTCGCGACAATAGGGGTATACGCACAGGCAGAGCCCTATCTAAGCATCGACAGCAGGAACCGCCAACTGAAGCCTGCCTTGCCCGTGTCCCACCACAGGGTACATTGAATCACATGGCCACGAGGGATCCAGTTTGCGGAATGATGGTCGATCCCGCGAAAGCGGCCGGCCAGCACGAATACAAGGGCACCCACTACTACTTCTGCAACCCATCGTGCCTCGCCCGCTTCAAGGCCGAGCCAGAGAAGTTCCTGGCACCCGGCTCTCGACCGATGGGCATGGCCGGGATGGGCCTGGTCAGGCTGGGCGCGCCGCGCCTGGCGGTCCACCCGTCGCAGGCAGCCGCGGTGCCGCGTGCCACGGTGGCGCTGCGCTACCTATGTCCGATGTGCGCGGGCGTGACCAGCGACAGGCCAGGGGCATGTCCCAAGTGCGGCATGGCGCTTGAGCCAGAGACCGTGTCGCTGGAGGAGTCGCCAAACCCCGAGTTGGCGGATATGACACGCCGGTTCTGGATCGCGCTCGCCCTGTCGGCGCCGCTCGTCTTGTACGGCATGGCTGAAATGGCGCTGGGACACTCGGCTTTGCACATTCTGCCGGCACGTGCGTTGGCCTTAATCCAGATGGCGCTGGCCGGACCTGCGGTGCTGGGAGCGGGAGGGCTCGGAG
>PMCR01000106.1 GCA_003155465.1 Myxococcales bacterium
GATGATGCCGTACTTCTTCATCGCGGTCAGGATGACCAGCGTCGGACCGGAGAATGAGCTTGTGGCAAACGACGCCTTCAGGCGAAGGCGCAGTCCCATCGGCGGCAGCGTGGTGCTGGAGTTGCCGGCCGCATGCGTCGCTGGGTGGATGTAACCCTGTTGCGAGCGGCTGACCGTGAATCTGATGGCGTGGCGAATCTCGCCGGCCATCACATCCTCGTAGCGCACCAGTCCGGGAAGAACGGGCAGCCCAGCCGCGTCTGACGAGGTCCACCCGTCGGTGCGGAGGGTGTTCGATCCAAGGTGGAAAATCGCGCCGTTGGACGCTGTCCAGCCCGAGCCGCCGGTGGGGTTCTGCGCGTTGTACAGCTCGTACAGCGTGCAATTGTTCGGCGCGCCCGCGGTGTCGATGTAGAGCACATGCCGGTCACTGTCGGACGCGGCGCTGGGGCCGCCTTCGACGGACGCGGTGAGCGGAATCGGGTAGCAGAACTTATTGGTTCCGGTGGGACAGGCGAGCTGATCGCTCTCGCTCGAACCCCAATCGACGTTCCAGGTCAGCGGCTGCGGCGTGGCGCCGGTACCGGTGGAAAACGGAATGCCATACTCGTCCGTCACCGTGCCCCAGTCGGGATGGAAGCCGGTGGCTGGCGACATGTTGGCCAGGTAGGTCGCGCTGTTGGCGTTGAGCGGATAGGCCGAAATGTCCAGGTTCCATGGATTGTCGGCGGGAAAGATGTTGCAGCCGGCAATGGTCGGCACGCTGCCGTTGGGGACTGTGCCGGTGGTCCCGCCCGCGGCACCGCCGCTTCTCATCGCACCGCCGCCGCTCGTGCCCCCGGTTGCGCCTCCCCTGCTCGCGCTGCCGCCAGTCCGGCTCGCGCCGCCGCTCCCGACCGCACCGCCACCGCTCGTGCCCCCGGTTGCGCCTCCCCTGCTCGCGCTGCCACCAGTCCGGCTCGCGCCGCCGCTCCCGACCGCGCCGCCGCTGCTCGTGCCCCCGATTGCGCCTCCCCTGCTCGCGCTGCCACCAGTCCGGCTCGCGCCGCCACTCCCGACCGCGCCGCCGCTGCTCGTGCCCCCGATTGCACCTCCCCTGCTCGCGCTGCCACCAATCCGGCTCGCGCCGCCGCTCCCGACCACGCCGCCGCTGGTCGTGCCCCCGATTGCACCTCCCCTGCTCGCGACGCCAGCGGTCGCGCCCGCACCGCCGCTTTCCAAAACGCCGCCCACGCTAGACCCGCCCGCAGCGGTGTCACCGGCGGTTGCAGTGCTACCGCCGGTCGAAGGAACGCCACCGGACGAATCACTGGCAGCGCCTCCCTGAGCACCTACACCGCCGCTCCCGCCTCCGCCACTCGGGAGGTCGTTCGAGCAGCCGACCAGGACCAGGACCAGTGACCAACCTAGGATGGCTTGTTTCATTGCGCGATTCCTCCGAAGATATTCGCGTCCCGACGCGCCGGCCTCGCCAAGACGAAATCCGACTGGCTCAAGTATCCAACGGCAAGACACCGTCGTCCAGCTCGCCTGGGCCACGCGTTCATCAGCGGCTGGCCCCAGGGCGCACGCGAGGACGCGAGTCGCATGCACGATCTGTTGGTGACGTACCGCCGTCTGTCCGAAGAATTCTGGACACCTCTTTAGGAGCCATCGCCGTCCCATTCGATTCTGGTGTGCCGATCTGCTAGCGTGCCCGCTCAGGCTCTTCTTGGGAGGCCCACATGCGCGCAGGTTCTTGGTCGGGACCACTGGCTCTGGCAATGCTCCTGTCTCTGGGTGGGTGTAACGGCCATGGCACTAGCCAGCGGGACGCTGGCCACGACGGCGGCGGATCGGATGCCGTACCTGGCGACGGATCTCACGATGGCAACGGGCCCGGGGCAGCAGACGCCGGCGTGGACTCCCGGCCGCCACTCAGCCCCGAAACCGGTCCCGACCTACGAGACAGCGGGACTGTCGATGCGCCTGCCGACCTCTCGCGGGACACCGGACTTCCAGACGCGGCGGACATGGGATCGCCCATGCCCACCGATGCGGCGGATATTGGCGGTTCTCCATCGTTCGACGCTGCCGACTCTTCTATCGAAAGTGGGGCGGTGTCCGACTTGTCCACTGACAAGGCTGATGACACGGCTACCCCAACGGATAGCAATACGGAAATCCAGGATGCGTCTTCCGGCGAGACCGCGGCGGCGGACGGCGCACCGGACACCCCCGTCGGCTGCACGCCGGGGCGCTGGTACCTTGACCTCGACCAGGATGGCTTTGGCAACGATCTCACGGCGGTGACCGCGTGCGAGGCTGCGCCCGGATACGTCGCACAGGGCGGCGACTGCGACGATCTCGATCCGCTTCGATACCCTGGGCCCACTGGAGATCCCGGCTTCGTCCTCGACCGCTGCGGCCAAGGCCGCGTGCTGGAGCCCATGGGCAGTGCGACGGGATGGACCGCGTTCTACTCTACGGCGGAAGGCGGATTGGGGACCATGGCCACGGAAACCGGTGGCTGCCGCGGCGGTGGCATCGGCTTCAGCTACGATCTGCCGAATCCGACGACATGCGGCCTGGTGTCTTGTGCCTGGGTGGTGATGCGCAAGGAGCTGCCCGCGCCCGTCGATCTCCACGCCGAGGACTACCTCTTGTTCCCCTTCCACGGCGCCCTGGGCGACCCGAGCTTCCAGATCGAGCTCAAGCTACAGGATACGAATGGGTGCATGCTGACCTGGGCGCTCAAGAGCGCGACCGATCTGCCGGCCAAGCGCACAGCGGTCGTGCCGCTCAAGTGGTTCTCGACGCCGGGACCTGGCAAGCCCTGCGCCGTGGACCTGTCGGCCGTGCACGCGGTCGAGATTGGCATCAAAGGCGAGCTTGCTGGGACCGGCAGCTTTGCCAAGGACACGGGGATCCTGCACCTCGACGCCATCACGGCGGTGACACACTCCGAAACTCGAATGAGTCCTTCGTACTTCGCCTGTCCGGGGCCCGACACCGGCGTCCGCAGCCGGATCGCCGCGGATCTTCTCCGGCGACACAAGGACTCGGTTGCCAGCCGGGGTCACCCTTTTGTGGCGAGCTGGTTCGAAGAAAGCCCGAGCCAATACTGGACCTACAATCAGGCGCTCCTGCTTGCCATGTTCACGCTCGATACCCTGCGCACCGGAAGCGTGGAAATGCGTGCGGCCGCCGCGGCCGTGGCCCAAACTCTGGTGGACCTGCAGGGACAGATCGCCGATGGTCCCGGACGCTGGTATGACGCGTACAAGGACAACCCCACCGGGACCGGGCTGGTGCCCTCCGGCGACACCGTCTCCTCGTGGTTCGGCAACACCTCGTGGGTGGTGATTGCTCTGGATCTCTACCGCGACCTGCTCGCGCCTTCACCGCGCAAACCCACCGACGACGCCGTCGCCCTGGCCGCCACCTGGCTCGAAGCCAAGATCGCCGAGTTCCAGGCCAGTGGAAAAGCCGCGGGCGCGATTCACGCGGGAACCGAGGGCAACCTGTCCACCTTCTTCGCTCTCGTCGCAGCCGAGCGCTTCGCCCGCGCAGGCGCGATGAAGGCCTACCTTCTCGGTAGCCCCTGGAAGGCCGATGAGAAGCGTTTCTGGGCGGGTGTCGACGACGCCAGTCTTGCCATCGACGTGGTGGGGAACTGGGGCAGCGCGTTCCTGCGAGCCGCGGGCGAGAACGACAAGGCCCTCGCTGGGCTTGGACTGGCCGCGGGCGTGTTCCCGGCAAGATCGTTCGATGGCACGCATGTCGGATTGGGTGACATAGCCGGTCCCTGGCAGCCCACAGTGGAGTTCAGCGGCCAGTACATCGCCGCTGGTGGTCCAGGCAGCCCGTACCTGCTTGGTGAGCTGCTCGCCTACGAGACGAATGGAACCTTCCCCGGCTCGCCCGACGACTTTTTCGGCGGCTCCGGCTGGAACACGAAGTGGCACGGCATCGCGCCCGCGGCGTGGGTATACCTGGCGCTGTCGCCCGACATCCTGGCGCGGCTGTCGTTGCCCCTGCAAGACTATGACTTCGAGTCCGAGCAAGGCTGGGGCATGTTCGAGGAGCTTGTCGATCCAGCCTGCTATGTCACGGGCGCCGGCGAGGTCGTGCAATCGACGGAATACTCCGCTGCGGGGACAAGCAGCTTGCGGGTGACAGCCAACAAGGCCAAGGCCTCAGGCAAGAGCAATCACGTGATCGGGCAGAAGAAGCTGTTCTCGACCGGGCAGTCAGGCACCTTCCGCCTGGAAGCTGACGCGTACATCCCGGCCGGCGTGGCCGGCCAGACTGGGCCTGAGCTGAGCCTGCAGAACACTCGGCAAGCAGGGCCGGGCCAGTTCACCACCAGCACCGCTGGCATCCAGTACGTGGCCAACCCCGCCGACCCCCACGCGGGCAAGTGGGGGATCTGGGGCGAGACCTCTCCGGGCGTCCCCGCCTGGCAGTTCCCCCAGGGGGTGGCCAAGACCCTTGAGGCGGGCGTCTGGTACCGCATCACCCTCGTCGTGAACTTCGACTCCAACCGCTACGCGAGCCTTGCCATCTCAGATGGACAAGCAAGCACGACCTTCGACCTGTCCGCCTACCGCATCGCCCCGGAGCCGAACAAGTTCACCGAGCAGGCATTCTGGGTGACTGCCGAGGCGGAGAACATGTGGAACAACTGCGGGGCCGCCGCCGCAACCGAGTACCGCGTGTACTACGACAACATCGTGGTCCGCCGCTGACCTGCCAGGCAGGCGGGTTTCATCATCGCCACGGTCGCAAGACAGACGCAGTCGGTGATCTCTTGGCGAACCGCGGGTGTGGTACCATAGGCGAGCGATGGAAGATGTATCAACAAGGCGCGTCTTCCAACCGTGGACGTTCCAGTGCTTCGCCGTGCCGCTCGCACTGGCGCTAGCGACTCTTGCTTGTACCGGCGGCGGCTCCAGCGCGGGAGGCACCGGGGGCCGGCTCTCGGGCACTGGGGCTGCGGCGGCCACGGATGGCCCGGGACCGATCGGTGGCACGACCGGAAGCGGTGACACGACGGAGAGCGGCGGTACGACGGGAAGCGGCGGCGCCACAGTGGGTGGTGGCGCGACCGCAAGCGGCGGCAAGATGGCAACTGGCGGCAGCACGGAAAGCGGCGGCATCGCCACGACCGGGGCGAACGGCGGCTCGACCGGAGGCACGGCGGCTTCCGGCGGCGCGAGCGGGACGGGCTTCAGCCTGCCCTTGCTTCCTCCCATTCCCACCATCCCGGCTCCCAAGGCGTTCGGCTCTGTCGCCCTCGGCGATCCGGCCACCTTCTCTGAAGTGAAGATGGATTTCCCCATCGAGACGGGACCGTTCCAGCCGACCTGGGATTCTATCGCAAGCAACTACCCGACCAGCGACCCCGCCTGGCTGCGCCAAGCGAAGTTCGGCATCTGGGTACACTTCGGTCCCCAGGCGGCCGGCCAAAGCGGCGACTGGTACGCGCGAAAGATGTACATTGAAAACGAGACCTGGGGCAGCCCCGCCTACGCCAATCACATCCGGGATTTCGGGCATCCGTCGGTGGCCGGCTACAAGGATCTGCTCCGGACCTGGAATCCCTCTGCTCTGGATCCGGCGGCGCTGACCAAGACCTATTACGCCGCCGGTGCCCGTTTCCTCTTGGTTCAAGGCGTACACCACGACGAGTACGACAACTGGGACTCCCGGTACCAGCAGTGGAACTCGGTCAAGCTGAGCCCGCATCGCGATCTCCTGGGTGAATGGAAGACCGCGGTTCGCGCCCAGGGCATGCACTACGGAGTCACCTTCCACCACGAGTACAGTTGGTGGTGGTACCAGAGCGCCTTTCGGGCCGATGTGACCAACGCCCAGGGCAAGCTGGGTGTGCCCTACGATGGCGCGCAGATTTCCCTGGCGAGCGGTGTTGGCCAGTGGTGGGAAGGCCTCGACCCCCGGATGCTGTACGGGATCAACCTGCGCGAATACAACGGTGTCTACAACGGCATCGACAGTATGAACACCACCATTCCCCAGGGCATTTTCACCAATCACCTGGAATACGCCCACTGGTACGTGACCTGGTGGGCCCTGCGCATGATGGATGTGATCGAGAACTATGATCCCGATTTCATCTTCACTGACGGCGACTCCACGCAGCCGTTCTCGGGGTTGAAGAGCGGTACCGGCTACAAGGCCGACGGGGTTCAGCGCGTGCTCGCGCACTACTTCAACCGCACCCTTGAGCGACGGGGATCCGTCGATACCTTCGGCATTGTCAAGTTCCACGGTCCCAACAAGGGCATCGTCACCACCTTCGAAAACAAGTACCCCCCGGACGTCAAGACCGACCAGCCGTGGATTGGCGAGGTCCCGGTGGGCGATTGGTTCTACGCCGCCGGATACAACTACGATGCCGGAATGGTCATCCGCTATCTTCTCGAATGCGTTTCACGCGATGGGGCCGCGGCTATTTGTATTGCGCTCAAGCCCGATGGGTCGTTGGATCCGGGGAGTGTGAGCCAGCTCAAAGCGATCGGCGATTGGATGACCATCAACGGCGACGGCATCTACGGCAGCCACGCGTGGACCAAGTATGGCGAGGGGACGCACACGCAACCGACCGGCAAGCTGGACAGCACGCAGGCCAGCGCCACCTTCGATACCACGGACTTCCGCTTCACCGTCGGCAAGGACGGTTTCCTCTACGCCTACTGCCTCAAGGTGCCCGCCGCCGGCGCCAAGATCACGATCACTTCGCTCGGCACCAACCAGACCGCCCTGGCGGGCCGGATCCAGTCCGTGTCTCTGCTGGGCAGCGACGCCACCCTGGTCTTCACCCAGACGGCGACCGGACTCAGCATCACGTGCCCGGCGTCCATGCCCTTCAAGACCGCGGTCGGCTTCAAGATTGGACCTGCGAACCTGGCCAAACCAGCGGCCCACTAGGAAATTGGTGTTTTTCGAGCATTTCCAGCGTCGAGTTCATGGCGGCGCCGAGCTGTCTATTCCGGTTCCCTCTCCCTTTGGGGTGTGGCAGGTTCTTCATCTCTTGGCAGACTGCCGCTCCAGGCCAACGCGGTCCAAACGCCATGTCTAGAAATCATCGTTCTGACGCTGCTTGCAGGCATGAAATGACCAAGAACGCCCCGCACTCCATTCCAATCACTGTCTGCCTGTCCTTCTTGACTCTTGCCGTGCTGACATCCTGTGGCGGGAATGACGCCGGCAACGGAACGAAAACCACCAGCTCTCCAGACGCCAATTCAGCGGGCTCAGGCGGAACCGCCGGGGCGTCAGCCAGTGGTGCCGCCGGTTCCGGGGGCCGCACGGCGACAAGCGGTGGCAGCGATGGCGTTCAGCCTGCTGGTGGATCGGGAGGTGCCGGTGGAGTCCCCTTGACAAACGGCTCGTCCAGCAACGGCGGCACCCCGAGCACGGGCGGTTCCAGCGGCGCCACGTCGAATGCCGGTGGTTCCTCGGCCACAGGCGGAACCACGCCCGCGGGCGGCTCGCGAGCTGCTGGCGGCGCATCGAACCCCGGTGATTCCACCGCTACAGGTGGTACTACACCCGTCGGTGGAGCCAGCGGTGGCTTCTCTGCGACGGGCGGCAGCAGCGCAGTGGGCGGAAACATAACCACCGGCGGCATAGCTAACACCGGAGGAATCTCAGGCAGCTCAAAGCCAATCGGGGGCACCACCGCGACGGGTGGGGCGACGACAGGCGGGACCACAGGCACAGGTGGGGTCCCAGGCGCCGGAGGCAGTACGCACACGGGACAGTGGAAGGTGATGATGCTTGGCAATTCGATAACCGGCACCTGCTATCCGCAGATCTTGTCCGCGCAGCTGATAGCGGGCAAACACACGAATTTCCAGTTCGTGGGAACACAACAAGCGAACAACGGTAACTGCGGAGCCAATACTCCCAGCGTAAAAACCGAGGGGCACGGCGGGTACGGCGTGACCTACCTGCCGTCAACCAGCACCCGGGGAAAGTGCAGCAAACAACCCCAGGGGTGTGGAAGCTACGCGGAGTTGCAGACCTGGGCCGCCGAAGCGCCTGAGATCGTGCTCATGCACTTCGCCACCAATGATGTTTGGGACGGACGTGACACCTCGGAAATCCTATCGTCTTTCCTGGCCGTCATCACTGAATTCCGTAAGAACAACCCAGACGTCATCTTCTTCGTTTCCAAGATCATCAAGCTGAGCCCCAGCGGCTGCGGAAGTTGCCTCGCCAACGTCGCCGCCTTGGCCGCGGCCCTTACCCCTGCGTGGGCTTCAACCAATTCCACGATGTCGTCGCCCGTTTACATCATCGACCACTACGGCTGCGGCTTCGATCCGACCAACAAGGCCGACACCGCCGACGGGGTTCATCCCACCCCGGCTGGCGCTACCAAGATGGCAACCACCGCGTTCGACGCCATCGTTGCGAGCGGATACTTCTAGCTACGGAAGCTTCGGATCGCGATGGTCGGATGATGTCCGGAATGGGCGACCGGCCGCTCGCCCGTTCGGGACATTGACCTGGCGTGTCCCTTCATCTCCGATTCCATGAAGCTTGCGTGCCTTTCAGCCCCTTAGAGTGATTGCATCGGCCGATCCATGTCACAACCCGTCTTGCACGCCCAATCTCCCACTCGCCATCGCTGGGGAAAGCTTCGGCAAGCCTCCGGTCTTCTGCTAATCGGCGGGCTTCTGGTCGGCTGTTCCAGCTCGGAGCCGACCTCTACCCAGCCCGACGGCAGCCCCGCTGACGCTGCCTCCGCGACGGGCGGCCTGCTGGGCGCCGGTGGCGCCACGGCGACCGGCGGGACTACCAGCGCCCCGGGCGGCTCAACCACCGCCGGCGCCGGCAGCGCGGGCAATGGCAACACCGTGACCGGCGGTGGCGGGACAGGGACACCACGCAGCGGCGGAACCAGCGCGGCAGGCGGCATCCCTGGCAGCGGGGGAACCGTTGCACTTGATGCGGGGCTGGGCAGCGGCGGTGGTTCCGACACCGGCGGGACGTCGGGCAGCGGGGGTGGGGCAAGGACAGGCGGCACGACCACGACCGGCGGCTCCCCCACTATCGATGCAGGCACCGGCAGCCCAGACGCGGCCGGGGGCGGCGGGAAAGCCGGCACCAACGCAGGCGGCAGCGGGGACGCAAGCGTCGGTGGGGCCACGGGAACCGGCGGGACCAACCAGACTGGCGGCACGACCAACCCCACCGGGTGCACCGCTGTCCCGGTTACGCCCAATGCCACCCAGCAGGCGCGCAACGTCCTTTGTTATCTCTACAGTCAATACGGCAACCACATTCTCTCGGGCCAGGAGGAGAGCGGGGCTGAGGTCGAAATCGGCTACATCTTCTCGAATACCGGGAAATACCCAGCGATTCGCGCCTTCGAGGCGAACAGCGACGGTGCTGCCACTCGCTGCCTCACATATTGGAACGCCGGGGGGCTCTGCATGTTCGGCTATCACATGGGGGCGCCCGGACAGCCCGACGGCTACCAGGGCTCGCAGACCAAGATTGCTGGCGAGATCGACAAGGTGCTTACCGTGGGCACGAACGAGAACACGGTTTTCAACCAACGAATCGACGCCATTGCAAAGAGGATGCTGACGGTCCAGGCCGGCAATGGGGTGGTCATCTTCCGGCCATTCCACGAGGCTGGCGGCACCTGGTTCTGGTGGAGTATGGAGGGAGGCGCACAGTACGTCCGTCTGTGGAAGTACGCTTTCGATCGCGTGATCAACACGAATGGTGTAAAAAATGCGCTCTGGCTGCTGCCCTACAATGGCTCTCCTGCCGCCTCGTTCTACCCGGGTAAGGAATACGTCGATATCGGCGGCGCCGACAACTACAACAAGGCCAACGACTATAGTCCGATGACGTCGATATACACCGCCGCACGCAACATATTCGGCACGACAATGCCCATCGCCTTGCACGAGTGCGGCCCTGTCCCGGACGCTGATCAGTTGCAGTCGAGCAAGACCAATTGGGTATTCTTCAGCATCTGGACTCAGCCCTATCCCGAACAGTACAGCACCGTGGATGAATTGAAGAAGGTGTACAGCAGCAGCTACGTCGTCTCCCGTGACGGAACGCCCAACCTCAAGTAGGCTGGAAAGATCACTCGGTAAGCAAGCCGTCTAGGCCGATGCGCGTCTTGCTGATGGCGCAATCATCAACGTAGAGAATGGCCGGTTCCGGGGTCAAGTCGCTGGCGACGCTCACCACGTCCCATGCGACCCATCCGGATGGCCCGGTGGGCCCTGGCAGTTCCAGGATCTTCTGACCATCAAGCCAAAGCGTCAGTTGACCTGTGCTGTCGTTGGCTGCGCGATAGAGAGCCTCGAGCTGAAACCAGGCATTGACAGCAACTCGTGGACTAGAAACCTTGCCGGCCACCTTCAATGGTTGGTCCCCATTTCGATGGTCGTATAGCCGCAGAGACATGACGCCACTCGACGGGCTCGTCAGGTTCACGTCGAACAACTCGCCTACCGTGGTCGCATCGTCGGGAACAGCGCGAAAGCGAAACTTCATGATCACCCAGTAGCGACCAACAGAAACACTCTGTGGCAGATAGTACCAGGCGCTGTAATACGCCTCGTTGGGCAGGCTGCCGTTGCGCACGAGGCTGGCACCGATCCCCGTCGTGTTGTTCGCGGTGCCGGTGACGGTCAGCTTCGCCGCGAAGTTGCTGCCCGGGTGCGGCTGCTCACTCGACACTTCAATCGTATTCGGCGCCACTGCGCCAGCATTGCCGTCGGGAACGCCCCTCCATTCGGGGAAGCTGTTTCCCCCGACCTCGAAACGCGAGGTCCACAAGATGTCGGAGCCGACATTCAGATCTTCGCCGCAGCCCGAGGCCAGCGCCATGCACCACACGGCCAACACGAACCTATTCCTCATTGCGTTTGGTCCCATCATATGCCCCACGAGGCGCCCGCGCAGGCGCCAATCCAAACACGAGGGGTCTGCCCAGCCCGGCCCTGCGGCAGCGCAGATACCGAGGGCGGATCGGGAAAGAGGTCGGCTTGCAGCGAGACAAACGGCGTCAGTCGGGCTCGCCGTGCGAGGCGAGCTCCCAGGCCGACACGGCCACCCAGTGCCATTCCGATGGGCGACCTCGAGGCGTACAGATCTAGCGCTCGCTCCGACAACAGCGCAAACGCGAGGCCGACTTCGCCATAGAAATCGAGCCGCGCGCCTGACAGTGTCGCGCGGATCCCGAGATCCAGCGGTAGCCTCCACTGCTGCAAACGCAGGCCGCCGATCCTCGTCTGCGCGGGCAAGAGCCCAGCCGCTCCCAGAACAGCAGCAACACTGCCGCGGCCCAATGCAAGCCGGAGAACGCCTCCCCAGTGCACCGTGCGATCCTCTCCGCCCAAGCCGGTGACCAAGGTGGGGCCGAGTTCGAGGCGGACGAGCGGCCGGGACGGGGTCGCAGGAAAGACCTTCGTTTCAGCCCGGGCCGGCGGTGGCGATGGCGGCGTTGGTGTGGGTGTAGGTTTGGGAGAGCAAGGAGGGCTCTCGCAAAGAGCGGTGTTTAACAACGCCGCCGGATCGATGATCAACGCGGCAAAAAGCGCCGCCACCTTTGCTCGGTAGGCGCAGTCCCGGGCCTCCTCGCGATAGTCGCGAACCTTGTCGAGCACGGAGATGCGAAACGCAGTGCCAATGTCCTCGACCTGGATGGACGTGATTGCTGCTCCAGTCCCGCGCAGGCGCGAAACCAAATGTTCGCTCGGCACAAGGGTCACAAGTTCTTGCCAGACGGCGTTCGGCAAGGGACAGAGGCTTGCGCCAACGACTGGATCAGGCAGCCCCGGCAACCCAGACCAGCCACTCTCGCTCGCCGTCGTTCCTGTGCTTCCGCTTGCCGGCGTTCCTGAAATCCCATTCCCCTGCGCGTCATCGGCGGCATACGCGGGAAACCGCATCGCGAGCAGTGCAACTGCGATGACGCATGGCCACTGGTGCCTACGTAGACGCACATGGGGACGATAGCCGAACACAGCTCCATGGATCGAGTCATTCTGTTCGACCATCGCGGCGGCGTATGAATTTATCCGTGAAGTAATCACCCCTGAAGCGCCCTACATCAGCCAAGTGCAGTCTGTAGTATCCTCACAAGTTCAGATGGGCCAAGCATGTCTCTATGACACTAGCCACCAACGACGCTCGTCCGGCGGTGGTGGCTTTGAGCGCATCTATCACGAATGGTTCGAGGAAGTCTGCTCCTGGATCCGGGCGCTCGGCGGCCCGGATGCTGATCGCGACGACATAGCCCAGGAGGTTTTCCTGGTAGTCCGGCGCCGTCTGGACTCTTTTGACGGCGCCAACTTGGCTGGCTGGCTCTATCGCATCACGCAGCGCCAGGTCCGGGACTTCCGCCGTCGCACCTGGATCAAGCACATCTTCACCAGGCGCCGCATGGAGGAGCCGGACACCCTGCCGCACGCAAGCCAGAGTCCGGCAGCCGCGCTCGAGCGAAAAGAGAGCCAACGTATCTTGTATTCGATTATCGGCAAGATCCGTGAGGCGCGGCGCAGTGCCTTCATCCTTTTCGAAATCGAGGGCCTGTCCGGGGAGGAGATCGCGCAGATTCAGGGAGTTCCACTCAACACGGTTTGGACTCGGCTTCATCACGCCCGCAAGGACTTCTTTGCCCTCGCTACCAAACAGCATAGATCTCTCGCCCGGCGTGAGCAGCGAGGCGAATCGAGCACGATAGGGAGAGCTTAATCATGACGTCGCGACAAGAACCCCCGCCCACGGGCCAGGCCACCCTGCAACAGGATCCCGTGCGGCTGTGCGCGGATCAAGACATGGTCAGGAACCCTTCGGTCGAATGGGGCCTGTCTTTGCTTCGCGAGGCCACTCCCTACCAGTCGCCCGCAGGACGCAAAGAGCGCGTGTGGCTTTCTTTGCCACCGACTCGTTCGTATCGGCCGGCCAAGCTACGCTTCGCTTTGGCGGCGACTGCCTTGCTCGTGTCCGGGGTTTTCGCGAGTGCTGCGCTGGCGCAATGGCCGTCCTGGCTGGCGACCGTCATTGATCGCATTGTTCCCGACGCGCCACCTCCCGCGCCAGCGACTTCTCTCAAGCGGCTGCCCCAGGCGCCCAGCGAGAGGCCGCCGGCGCCGGTCCTGCTGCCTCTGCCCGCTGTGGCGCCAGCTGCAGCGCCACAGATCCCGAGCAGCGAAGAGACACCATCTTCTGCAAGACCCAAACGCGCGACTAGACCGGCATCGTCTGAAGACATGGGGCCGCTCCTCGATGCGATGCGAGCCCTGCGGGTGGAGCGGAATCCCCTGCACGCGCGTGCGCTGCTGACCGCGTATCTGGAGCGCCATCCCAAGGGCGAGCTGTCCGAAGAGGCTCTGGTTATGTTGATCGAGGCGGCCGCTGGCAACCACGACAGCGATGCCCCGGCGCTTGCCGCCAGCTATCTCAGGCTCTATCCACGCGGACCGTTTCGCGGCATGGTCGAACGGATGTTGGCGGCTGCCAGCAAAGGGCCGTAGCAGCAGACGCGACGACAGGTGTCCGGCCGCGGCCACGACCACGTTCTGTCGGTTCGACAGGGCTGGTGGCCGAGAGCAGCAGCGCGGCTTCGTGACACTGCGGTGAGACGGATCGCAATGCGCCGTCTGGTTGCGTGTGCGAGAATGCGACCATGCATCTGACGACGGAACACGACCCAACGCCACGTGAAGGAGGGCGGCGTCCTCGACTCGCTGGATGGCATGAAACGCCAGCTCGGATCACGGGGCTTTTTCCTTGCCTCTTCGTCCTCGCGGCAAGCTGCGCGCGTGTCGAGCCGAGCGAGGGCGCCGGTCAGGATGCTGCGGCCCGTACCTCGGGCGACGCCTGTCACGGTTCGGGTGGTTGCGCCGGCAGGAGTGCGACTCGGGACGCCAGCGAGGACGTTCCGGTTGCTGGGGCAGGCGGAGGTGGGTCAGCGGGAACTGCAGGCTCGACGGACACGGGCGGCTCGACAGGGACCACAGGCTCGACGGAGACGGCCGGCTCGACTGGAACTGCGGGCTCGACGGGCGAAGGGGGCAGCGGTCCGGCCGGCACCACCGGGACGACCTGCGGCGATGGAAGTGGCTGCGGCGGAAGCAACTCAAGCGCGGACGCGGGCAGCGGCGCGCCCGTGGATGCAGCTCTTGTCTGTCAGGGTCCCGCCGTTTCCGAAGACCCTTCTTTGCGCCGCCCCGCACCCCGCCCCGACGCCGGTGCGGACTCATGTGGTGCCTGGGCTATGACCAACGGTGTGTGCTGTGCCCAGTACTGTAGCAACGACAACAAGTCTGAAAGTTGCGACAAGTGCGGAGGACCAGGCTCGGCTCAATGCACTGTGGTCAGCAGCAACGCGTGCACATCAGGCCAATGGCCGGAAGTCCACTGTGTCAGTGACGATGAGCCTTGGCACTATTCGCGCTCTACCCATTTCGGGTTGACCTACGGCGGGGCCTGCGCGTTCGGTCTCTATGGGCTCTGCACGACCGCCTACACATTCACCGACGGTACGCTGCAGGGGCTGTGCACAACGTTCTGCAAGACGTACCCGGATCTGTGCAGCGACCCTGCCGCCATCACCCTGCGTGGAAACTTCGCGGCCCCGCCAGGCAACTACTACACGCAATTCTGGCCTGATCTTCCGGGCGACAACGACAACTATCTAAGCTGCGGCGAGTGCTTTCAGCTGGTGAAGACCAAGAAGGACGGCACCGACTATCAACCCGGAGAGACCGGCTACACGCCCCCCATCGCGCTCCAGATCGTGGATTCCTGCCCCTGCTCAGCCAATTCCAAGTGGTGCTGTGGCTCGGGACGCGACCATTGCGGCGAGGTGTCGGATTTCAAGTACGGCTGCCCGCTCCCGCCTTCGACGCAATCATCGCTGGTACCGGCCGACCACGACCCCCTGCCCAACGAGAGCCTGCACCTGGATCTCTCGGACATCGCCATGTCACGCCTGCAGACAGGTGACGCCAACGGCCTGATGGTGGACGGGATAATCCCAACCCGGTACCGTCGCGCACCTTGCCAGGTGAAGGGGAACATCCACATTCTTGTAAAGAACGGGGGCGAATACTACTTCTCTTTCAGCGTGGTCAATGTGGCGGGCCTCGGCTCGCTGGTGAAGGTCGAAGCCAGACTTCCCTCCGGCGAGTGGGTGGCGCTGGTACGGGATCCCAACTACACCCAGGCCAGGCCGCAGGAACGCTTCGGCACATGGGTGCTTCCGCAAGGAAAAGGTCCCTTCACACTGCCCTTGGCCCTGCGATTCACAGATGGATCATGGCGCTCAATCGTATCGGAGCAAGCGGTGAAGAGTTGGACCCCACCAGCCACCACCGATACCAAGCTGGCGCAGTTCTACCGCGATTTCTACTACATCGACACCGGCGTGCAATTCTGAGATCAGCCAGGCGTCGGGGCTGCGGGCAAGGTGAGCAAGTTCATCCTAATAGCCACCGCCCGTTGAGAACACAGAGGGGAAGGCAGAACGCACAGAGCGGGCCTGGCTATTCCGGCTGCGGGGCAGCGGCGTCGGACTCGGACGCCGCCCCGAAGGGGGCAAAGAAGGAGATGATGATGGGCGGCAGTGAGGCGAGCAGCACGAAGCCAAAGAAGGCCTGATAGCCGAGCCATGTCTGGATACGTCCACTCACCATCCCGGTCAGCATCATGTTAAGCGCCATGATGCCAGTGGCAAAGGCGTAGTGGGCCGTGCGATAGCGCCCCGGCGACAGCTCCTGCATCATATACAACATCATTCCAACCGTGCCCAGGCCGTAGCCCAGCTTCTCAATCAGCACCACGCAGGTGATCCAGACGAAATCGTGAGGTAGAGCCTGGCTCAAGTAGAAGAACGTCACATGCGGGACATTGAGGGCAAAGGCCAAGACCACAAACACCCGCCGCAGGCTGTAGCGCGCGGCCAACAGCCCCCCTAGCAAGGTCCCCCCGACAAACGCCACGGTCCCGAAGGTGCCGTTTATGTGGCCCAGGGCCATATTGTCGAGCCCGAGTCCCCCGACGGCCCGCCTGTCCATGAGAAACAGGGGCCCGATCTTCTCGATAAAGCCTTCGCCAAATCGGTAGAAGAAGACCGCCGTGATCATCATCCACACACGCGGCTTCTTGAAAAAGCTGACCCAGGCATCCGCGGTGGTGGCCAAGGCGGCGCGCACGCTGGACGGCGCATCCGCAGCCTTTGCGCCAGAGGGAAGGAAATAGAAGTGCCAAACCGCGGCCGCGGCCAGGATGGCAGCAACCAGCATCATCACCATCATCCACGCGGTGAACCACGCCGGGTGCGGCCCAGAAGCCGGCGCGGGCTTGCCCGCCGCGGCCCAGTCGTAGATGACCTTGGTCAGGCTGACCAGCGCGCCCGAGACCAGAACCCGGCCCAGATTCCAGAATGCCCCCTGCAGTCCGACGTAGAGCGCCTGTTCCTTGGAAGTGGTCGAGGTCAGGTACACGCCATCGCCGGCGATGTCCTGGGTCGCCGAGGCAAAGCCCGAGATCCAGAACAAGGCGATGGTGAGCGGCAGGTAGGCCGGCAGTTTGAGGGCGAAGGCCGCGCAAGAGAACGTGACCACCATGGTGAGTTCCATGGCGATCACGAAGAAACGCTTGGTGCGAAACAGTTCCAGCAGCGGCGCCCACAGCGGCTTGACCACCCAGGGCAGATACATAGCACCCGTGTAGGCGGCTATCTGGGCATTGGACAGCCCCAGGTTCTTGTACATGATGGCCGCCACGACCGACACGGCGATCATGGGCGTGCCCATGGCAAAGTAGAGACTGGGCACCCAGAGTATCGGATGCGCGCGCTTGGTTTCGGGGCGGGTCATGGCGGGTTGGCGTGATTTGTTCACGACAGAGTCGGAAGACAACGCTTTCGCCTACACGAGGCCGGCATCCTACAGGACATTCGCGCAGAATGCTTTGGCTTGCAAACCATCGCCGCCGCCCCAGATCTCGAACCCGCCGAAGATGACACTGAGGTACATGCTGTTCGTGATGCCGTAGCCCTTGGTGACCGCATCCCTGATGACGCCGTTGAGATCGTAGGCCAGTTTCTCCAGGGGCGTGGTGCTCACGTAGGAGATGCACGGCGGATTGGTGCGGTCGACCCAAACGTCCCAGGTCCCCGGAAGGCCACTGACCGCCTGGCCGGGATACGCATTCGATCCGCGGGGCTGGCGATTGGTTGGCTTGAAAAGCCACACCATAAGATAGGCCCCGCCCAGCCCTGGGGTGCTTTGGCTGGTGGTCAGGGGGGTGCCCGTCGAAGTGAACCACACGTCGTAGGCAACGTTGTAGTTGGCGTATCCCTTGCTGTTCGCGTTGGTCGAAAGGACAGTGTAGACGCTCTTCAAGGCCGACACCTGCTTGGGCAGATTGCTGCCTTGGCTGGTATAGCCGGCGTATGAGCCAATGAAGAAAGACGGGTAGCCCGCCGGGCTGTTGTCGGTCGAAGCGGCGCCCGCAGGGTTCGCCACCGAGAACGACAGCCCGTCCACGGTCACCGTCTGCTGATTGAACACATGCCACCAGTTGGCCTGCGCCAGGTAGTCCTTGTCGAGGCCCCACACAGGAACGTGGAAGCGGGCGTTCAACGAGGTCAAGACTTTGCTATCCGACGCAACATCCGTACAGTTTTGGGAGGGCGGCGGACCAGGGGCAGGGCCCAGGGACGTGCCGCCCGCGCTGGTCGTCCCGCCCGCCGCGTCCGTGCTGCCGCCCGCGCTGGTCGTCCCGCCCGCCGCGTCCGTGCTGCCGCCCGTGTCAGCGGTGCCGCCCCCACCACCGGGAGAATCCGTGGTGTTACGCGCGCAAGAAGTCAGGATGAGCCCGATGCCCAATCCAATAGTGAACCGGACTAGACGCATGTGGCCTCCGAGAGGGACAGTTCCTGGAATCCAGAACGCAGTGAAACCCTGCGCATTGCCCACCGGCCCACCACCCGGGACGGCGTCCACAAGCTGAACACCAAGTAGGTCAGAGTTTTTCGTCCGGCGGCACCTGAGGGCCGGGGACGATCCCGTCCGGCGGCACCTGAGGGCCGGGGACGATCCCGGCGATGTCGGGATCCTCGCCCGGCTCTAGAGTGCCGCGTCTGTCACGCTCCTGCTGACGCTGCAGCAAGCGCTCGGCCTTTTCTTTTTGCCATTGCTGGCGGCTGAGCTCCTTCTTGCGCTTCTCGGCGGCGCTCTTGTTGAATGGCTTCACGGATGGTCTACCAACGCTCCCCGCGACCGCCGCCACCGCCGCCCCGCCCACCGCGGCCGCCCCGCCCACCGCCACCACCACCACCGCCGCCAAATCCACCCCGGCCACCGCCTCCGCCCGCGGATCGCTCACGCGCCTCGTTGACGGTCAGGGTACGGCCCTGGAAGTCCTTGCCGTTGAGATTCGCAATGGCGGCTTCAGCGCCGGCGTCGGTTGTCATCTCGACAAAGGCGAAGCCGCGTGGCCGCCCACTTTCCCGATCCATGACCAGCTTGGCCTCGGTCACTTCGTGGCCCGTGCCCGCGAATAGATCATGCAGATCCTGTTCGTTGGCCGAGTAGGGCAGATTGCCGACGTAGAGTCTCTTTCCCATGGGTTCTTCTCCTTGTGCCAGATTCTCATTCTCGGTCGACTACCCAGCAGCGGCTTCGCAAGGAACCCAAGTGGGCGACGATCAGAGTATTCCGCTTCAAGATGAGCCTGTCGCACGCAAGAGTCCAGACTTTTTTGGCGCACTCGCCTGGCGCTTTCGGGTCACTTCCGTGCCCAACGTCGCGCCGCGCCGTTAGAACCCTCCATCGCGCCGTCGTGCCGGCAGGGGATCGCCGGGCCAAGGCCAGCTCGCGCGTGCCTCGGGCGGCAGGTCGCCGTGCCGGCGGACGTACTCGGCCACGAAGGCGTGCGTCAGCCGGTTTACATATCCGCCGCCGCGCAAGGGGCCGAAGTCCGCCTGATAGCGTCGCGCGATCTCATCAAACAGAGCATCTCGATGCGCCTTTGCACAGATGCTGGCAGCCGCGACCGCCAGGTGAAACGACTCGCCCCTATCACGCGCTTCGAGATGGGGATAGCGGGCTGCCAGCGACGAAAACAGGCTGCGTCCGTCCGCGACGACGCGGCCACAGACTGGCGCGCGCTCGATCAGGCGCACGGCGCGCTCTCGCTCAAGCAGGTTGAGCGCGCCGCGACTGACATACTCGTCGATGGTTTCCACGCTGCAAACCTCCAGGCCGACCCAAGCAGCCAGATTCTCGACGGATTTGCTGAGCAGCGCGCGCTTGGTTCGCGCAGCGGCGGACGAACCAAATGCCTTGGAATCCCGTACACCTTGCGCCGCCAGCAACCCCGCCGTCTTCTCGTCAAGTGCAACGGCCGCAAGCACCATAGGCCCAAGCGCCGGCCCCCGGCCTGCCTCGTCGATGCCGAGGACCAGATTCGTTGTCATCTGCGACTCAGAACCTCCCAAAGACTGCCAGGCCTGGGGTAGCCTCCCGTCCAGTCATCATGACGGTCGGACTCCAAGAGAGTGACAGGTTCTTGGCCCTTGGGCCCGTGGAAGAATCTCGCAGCCCATCCGTCCCGGCTCCACTTCCGAGTACGCCCGGATAATCAGGCTCCGAGGACGGCGGTGACGTAGACGGCGACGGCGTGCGAATCAGGCCCCATATTCCATGCACCATCGGGACGACGGGGAAGAGAGCAAGGTACCATATCGCAGCACTCCCATTCGCTGAGGCAGCGAGAACGCAGAAGAACGGGATCTGGGGCGCGGTCAAGCCCACCTCGACCCCATAGTAGCGCCTGGATGGCTGGTGACCGCCGATCGCCATGATGGCGTCGGCCCAGAGGAGAACGCTATCAACAGTTCCCAATGCCCCGATTGAAACGAGCAGCAGGGTCGAATCGCCTTCTGACATAGCATGCGCGTCCCGCGACACACTACTGGGAGCGAGGACCCCTACCAGTGCCAGAAGCGCTATCCGTCTCATGCGTCTACAAGTTACCTTTCTGGCTGGCCGGTGCAAGAGCGGCCGTTTCGAGGAATGACCTCAAAGCGTCCCTGGGACCACTATCGGCGCTGTCGAACATTATTGTCAGATCCCAAAAACAGAGGCCAACTAGCACTACTGATTGAAATTCGGACCGAGCCGGCGCGTCGCGAGGAGGCCCGGCCGCGACGAGCGCCGAGGGAAGATACTCGACGTATCTGACCGAGAAGCGAGAAAGCGGACGGGCCCCGCAGCAGCGACGGCGACGGGAGAATTTCAATCAGTGGTGCTCACCCCAGAGACCTTCGATACACCTCCTCAATGCAGCCAGCGGGCCGGCCAGACGAGCATCAATAAGCGCATCGGCCATTGCCTGGCGAGCTGCCTGCAATGCCAGTTCCGTGCGCGCATTGGCAAAGACCGCACGGACTCTTGCGGCCAGGGGTGCAAACAACTCGGCCTCGACATCGGGCATTCGGCGCGTGAGTGTCGCAGCCGCGGCCTCGACGTCAGCGCGGGCAGCTGCCCTTGTCAGGTACTGCTGCAGAAAACCCTGGGCCACGCCGCCGGCCAACATGCCGCGGGCGTAGGCGGCAAACTGGTCCACGGCCGTGGCAATGGGCAGCTCGGGCGCCCCGGCCGCGGCCTCAACCAGGGCCGCCTTGCTCGCCTCGGTCGCGGCGGTCACCACCTCATCGAGCAGGTCGAGCAGGAATTCCTCGTCGGCCGCCCCACGATGGGCATCGCCGAGAGGCCAGGTGCGCGGCTGCACCATGGCCAGCGTCTCGGCCGCTGCCCGCCGGAACCCGTCATCCAAGTTCGCCGCCAGATTGAGCCGTTCGCTCGCCAACCTCGCCTTCACGCACGCCTCGCTGGCGTCCAAGTCGGCGCGGCGACGGACAAGCTGCGCCTTTCCATCGCTGGTCGGACATGCCGCCCGCACCAGTTCGTCCGCTTCGTCCACAAAGCGGGCCAGGGCGGCACGGGCCGTGTGCTGCTTGAGCGCGTGCGTGTGCTGGAAGAATCGCTCTTGCAGGGCTGCCCGCACAGCCGGCATCCCGCTCTTTTCCAGTCGCGCATCGTCGCCGGCGAGTTGGGCGGAAAGCGCATCGCGCGCCGAGAGCGGGACCAGCGCTTCCACCCGGTCGCCCAACGTCGCCCTCACGTGCGCAAGCAGGGCCGCGACCTCGTCCGCGCCCGCTTGATCCGCCTTGTTGAGCACGCCGAGCACGCGCTTGCCCGCCGCGTGCGCCCGATCAAGGACGCTGCGCTCGCTTGCCTTGCCCGCCTGGGTCAGGGAAAAGACCCACACGATGGCGTCGGCTTCGACGAGAAATGCACGCGCCACGCGCTCGTGTTCGGGCCGCAGCGAATTGGTTCCCGGCGTGTCGAGCACCTCGATCTTCTGCAGCACAGGCAAATCGTGGAAGATCTCGACCATGCGCACGGCAGCGGCGGTTGCGTCGTCCAGCCCGGCGACGAAGCTTCTGATTTCGGCGTCGCTGTGTTCCTCGACGCGGCCGTCGTGAAAGTGCACGCGCCCCCCGCGTGGGCCAAAACGCAGCACATTGATGCTGGCGGTGGTGGGCGTGACGCCCACGCGCGCGATCTCGGCGCCGCACAGGGCATTGACGAAAGACGACTTGCCCGCATTGAACTCGCCCATGACCGCGACCAACAAGGGGCGATCCATGGCCTCGGCCGCGCGCAGGATTGCAGGAAGCAGCGGCTGCCATTCAGGCGAGCGCGTGGCCAGATCACAGGCGAAGGCAAGCAAGGCGTGAAGGGTGGTGCCCTGCGGCGGCGCCGGCGGGGCAAGGGCCTGCGCCACGAATCGGCGCGCGGCCTCGGTGAAGACCAGCGGGGCCAGTTCCAGCAAGTCTGATTCGCGCGCCGTGCGGTCGAGAAACGCAGCCAGACTGGCGCCCAGGCCCAGCTCGGCGACGGACTTCGCCTCGCCGCGCTCCAGGCTTTCCCGCACCCGTTCCAGCGCCCCACGATCTTGGGCTGCCAGCCCCAGCCGCACCACGGTCGCGGCGGGCGCCGGCGCGCCCAATTCCGCCTCGCGCAAAGCCGCGGCCAGCGCCCCGGAAAAGTCACCCGCCGCCTCGGCCAGGGTGCGCCAGGCAGCAAGCACCATCGGATCTTCAGGATTGGCGGACAATGCCTCTGCCGCCAGGGCCGTGGCCTCCTGCCTGTGCCCACTTCCTGCCAGGCGCTCGGCCAGGGCCGCCTGCACGCGCGCCCTTCCCCGCCCTTGCCATGCAACCTCTGCCAATGCGGCGCGCAGCAGGGCTTCGGCCGCCTGGGAATCGGGGCAGGCACGCGTCGCCTCTATGACCAGGTCCGCATCGGCCGCAGAGCCTGGGGCCTTGGCCGCGACCAGTTCCTGGGCAGCGTGGATGAGCCAGCGCCAGCCGTCGCCTTCCCCTGCGGCCAGCAGGGCGCGGCCTAGATCAGCGGCGATCGAGCGGTCACGCGGACAAGCCTCGGTCGCCTTGCGCAGTTCGCGCACCCCTTCGCCAAAGCGGCCGGCGCGCATGGCCAGGCGCCCCCGGGCCGCATGCGCGCGACCGCGCAGGTCAGGCTGCGCCGTGCCGGAGAGCACGCGGCGAAGGGCATCCCGGGCCGGCTCCTCGCGGCCAAGCCGTACCAGGGTCTCGCCCAGGCCCAGCCATCCGTCCACCGCATCCTTGGCCAGGTTCACCGCCCGGCCATAGGCCTCGACCGCAGCCTCGTCGTGACCACGCCGCCCACGCGCCTCGCCCAGTGCCAGAAACACGGCGGGCAACTCCGGATAGTCGTCAGCGAGTCCGAGCAGTCGCGCCTCGGCAATCACTAGCTCGCCCTCGTCCACGCAAGCCAGGGCCTGGGCGATCTCCTTGCGCACGGCCGCGGGCAAGGATTCGCCGCCGGTCAGGGAAGAGAGGAATTCATCGAGCAGACCCATGGGAAGGCGATCATGGTCGATCAAACATCTGGCCCTCCCTCGTAGGCCATGGACGGCATCTCGTCCCAGGTTTGGCCATCGAGTTCTCGTCCATTCCGCGACTTCTGGACGCCGCCCCACTGCTTGAAGAAGAAGGGCACTTTGGCCTTGCGGCACTGCGAGTGGATGGCACGAACCCAATCTTCGTCCATCACCCGGGCGCGCGGGCCGCTTTCGCCCCCGACGATCACCCAGTGAATCCCGCGTAGATCCAGCGTGCCCACCGAACCGATCAGCGGCTCGACGCTGAGGAAGCGAACACGCGCAGCCACCTGGCGCAGGTGATCCACGCGCCAGCGGTAGTCGGCATTTTCAACGCTGACCCCCATCCAGACGTTGGGTGGGATCTCTGTCCGACCCGCGAATTCAGCCATCCGCTCGGCCCGTTTCGTCAGCACCTGAAACTGGTGCTGACTCGCCTGCCGCATGGTCTTGAAGACCCGGAAGATGAAGGACGTGGGGAGATCTTCGTGGAACAAGTCGGACATGCTGTTCACGAAGACACGGCGACTTCGTCGCCAAGACAGCGGCAGACCCAAAGCCTCCTCAACGATCCGAAGGTCGAAGCCCTGTTCAAATGGGTGCCCAGGCACGCCCCGGAAACGCTCGGAGAAAGTCTCCGCGTAGCAGTTCTTGCAGCCGGCAGAGATCTTCGTGCAGCCACGGACGGGATTCCACGTCGCGCTTGTCCATTCGATGGCGCTGCGATCACTCATGGGGATTCCCGTATACCTGAACTATTGTATAGTGGCCGCCGTCAGTCAAATGAACTCGCGCCAGCGAGCGAGGCGAAGGGAAACGGCATGGCCAGCGACGTCATTCCGGAGGAGTACAAAGGCCGAGAGCAAACCCTACTCAAGCATCGTGTGCTGAGCGAGTACCTGCGATCCTGGGTCCAAAAGTTGGGCTCCAGATCCAGGTTCGGGCAGATCCGACTCTGGTACGTGGATTGTTTTGCGGGACCGTGGGAATCCCGGAGCGAAGACAGGACGGACACGTCGGTTGACATCGGCATCAGAGCCCTTGAAGAGGCCCTCGACGTCTGGGGGCAAGGACATGGCCAGCCGATCGAAGCCCGCGCCGTCTTCGTCGAGCGCAACGCGACCTCCTGCCAGTCTCTCCGGGCCTACCTGGAGGCGCGCAAGGCCAGGGTGCCTTGTGAAGTCTTGGAGGGCGAGTTTGGTGCGAACGTTGACAGAATCGTAGACCTGCTTGGGGCTGATCCTGCCTTTCTCTTCGTGGATCCGACGGGCTGGAAAGGTGTGGCGATGGACTACATCGCGAAGCTCGCGGGTAGGCCCTACAGGGACGTGATGGTCAACGTGATGTTCGATTACATCAAGCGCTGGTTGAACGCGCCACTGCCGTTTCTAAAGCAACAGATGAAGGACTTCTTTGGTCTCGCCGACAACGAGATTCCACCCGACCTGGACGAAGCCGAGCTTCTTTCATTCTACCGGGAGCGCCTCAAGATCCGGTGCGGCATCAGATGGGCCGCCGATCTGGCGATACCGTACCCCGACCGCGAGCGGACGTTCTTTCGGCTCGTGGTCGGAGGACATCACGAACAGGTGCTCGACCTCTTTCGCGAGGTCGAACGTCGGGTGGTTGGCCAAGAAGCAGCTCCGGTTCGGGCTGCCGCGAAACAAGATCGTCGGGAGCAACGAACGGGGCAACTCTCACTTGACCTGCCCGCAACCGAAGGAGCGCTGGACAAGCGCTGTCGCCAGTTGCGTGATGCGGACTTACCTCGGGCTTTGCATCAAGTCCAGGTGATCCTCCGGGAGCATGGACCCGCGGCCTTTGGCCAGCTTTGGCCTCGCCTATTGGAGGGGTACCACCTCACGCGTCGCTTTCTGGCAGAGACCATTCTCGGTGAGGCCAAGCATTCGAGGCTACGCGTTTCAGGATGGACTCCACGTGATCGCACCCTGAAGGATGAGCACGTGATTTCTCTGCCGGAAGCTTCTCCACCTGCCGGCTGACCGCTCTTCGGGGGCAGTCACGCCTACGGAATTCTCGCGAATATCCTCCGTGTTCTCTCCTCTCCCCTCTGTGTCCTCAGCCGAGTCGGTTGGAAGGCCTACGCTCGTCACCACCGGTATCGTCGTTCTCACCCCTCATCCCACACCGCCTGCCGAATCTCAGCAATGCGCTCTTCAATGGCTTTGAGCGCGAGCAGCGACTCGTCGATCGCTTCGGCACTTGGTGCCATCGATTCGGCGTGGCTGCGGCGCTCGGCCAGCGCCCGCTCCAGCACCTCGGCGATTCCGCGCGCCAGGGCCGCGCCCGCCTCNNGCCTCGGGCGCGGCCTGCCGGGCCTCAGCCTTGAGCTCTTGCGCCACTTTCCCCCGAAGAATGAAGGCCAGCACCGGCACAGCCAGTGTCATCAGGCCGCCAGCCAGTGTGTTGACGAACAAGAAAACCGTCGTGCCCAGGGCGCCCA
>PMCR01000260.1 GCA_003155465.1 Myxococcales bacterium
TCTTTCGGGGACGCCATTCGGGCAGGATAGCCTGGACAATGTGCGTCTCATCCGCGACGACGCGCGCGCCGCGGTTGAGCGCCGCGATGCGGCCGCGCTGGAGCAGGTGGCAGAACCGCT
This sequence comes from Myxococcales bacterium, assembly GCA_003155465.1. The sequence continues at coordinate 121 of PMCR01000260.1, forward strand.
CGTCCGCACCTTGAACATGTTCCACGGGGTGGTGGACAGCGCGCGCATTCGGCCCACGTAAGGCAACTGCGGTGCGTGATGTATCGCACGAAGCTCGCGAGCTGACCCAGCGAGGACTGGAGCACTACGCGCGCGGCCGATTCCGCGAGGCTGTGTTGGCCTGGCAGGACGCCGCCAATCTCGCTCCCCATGATCCGCAGGCTCGCAGCCTGCTCGCATTTGCGCGCAGGAAGCTCAGGGAGCGCGACACGCGTCCGATCGCCCATTCGCACAGCGATACCCTGGAGTCACCCATACCCGGTTTTCTGGCCGGTTTGACCGCGGTGGAGGCGGATGACTGCGCTGGCAACCGTCCCCAGGAGACATCCGCCGACGGCGAGTGGGCTCAGATCGACACCAGGCGCGTGCTCGCCGGCGCGGACGATGGCGCGGCGCCTGGAACCGTCCGGGAACTGCAGGATGCGGGCGACACGTGGAAGGAGCTGCCGATTCAGGACGACAAGCTGGCGGCCGGTGCGCGCGGGTTGGTGGACGAGTGCCAAGCCGCGCTCAAGGCGGGCCGGGCCGACAACGCCGCCCTGGCTGCCGAGATGGCCCTGCAATTGTGCGAGCAGGCCCGCTCGCCCGAAGTTGACGGCATCGTGGATCCCACGCGACCCCTGTTCGAACGCGCCTTCTGCGCCTGCATCGGGGACATCAAGTGCGCGCCCATCCGCGCCATCCCCTCCGAGGAGTTGGCCGCGCATGGCCTTGATCACCGCGCGGCCTTCCTGATGTCGCGCATGGACGGCATGCTCACCGTGGGCGACCTGCTCGACATCGCCGGCATGCCGCGTTTCGATGCTCTCCGCCTGGTGGCGGCCCTGCGGCGGGCGCAGGCAGTCGACATGGTTCCGGTGGGCTAGCTAGAGCTTGTCGGGAAATTCGGGACGCCCGAAGGGCCGGCCCGCGGGTCGCGTGCCGCGTGGGCGAGAGCGTGAGGGTGAGCTAGTTCGTGGGCGGTACGCGGAAGGACGGATCGCGTGCCGCGTGCCGCTCGCGCACACGCGAGCCACCCACGCAGGCCGCCATTCGCCAGTCGCTACCGCTACCGCTACTGCGCACGCTGGCCGACCTGCGCTTGAAATCCTCCGACACGCTCCAGCTAGATCTTTTCCTGCGACTCTGGTAGTCGTCCGCGCATGAAGATCGTTCTTGCCTATTCCGGGGGACTTGACACCTCTGTGGCCATCGGTTGGCTGCAGGAAAAGTACAAGGCCGAGGTCGTCGCCTTCTGCTCGGACGTCGGGCAGCAAGAAGACCTGGAGGCCGCACGCCAAAAGGCCCTGCGTTGTGGCGTGGTGGCTTGCCACATCCTCGACCAGCGCGAGGAGTTCGTGCGCGATTTCGTGTTTCCCGCGGTGCGCGCGGCTGCTCTCTACCAGGGCGAGTACTACCTCGGGACATCGCTGGCCCGCCCCTGCATCACGCGNNGGCCTGATGGAAGTGGCGGCCAAGGAGAACACCAACGTCATCGCTCACGGAGCCACCGGCAAGGGCAACGATCAGGTGCGCTTCGAGTTGGGCGCCTACTGGTTCAACCCATCGGTGAAAATCATCGCGCCCTGGCGCGAGTGGGANNTCCATCGACCGCAATCTGCTGCACACCAGCTACGAGGGCGGCATCCTGGAGGACCCAGACGCCGAGCCGCCGGCCGAGATGTTCCAGCGCACCGTGGATCCGCGGCGCGCCCCGGATCAGGCGGCCGAGGTGTCGATCTCCTTCGAACGAGGGATTCCGGTGGCGGTGGACGGCAAACCGCTATCGCCTGCGGCGCTGCTGACCGAATTGAACAAGATGGCGGGCGCGCACGGGGTCGGACGCGCGGATGTGGTGGAGGACCGCTTTGTGGGAATGAAGAGCCGCGGCGTGTACGAGACACCGGGCGGAACCTTGCTCTACAAGGCCCACCGCGGGGTTGCGTCGTTGACCATGGATCGCGAGGCCATGCGTCTGCGCGACACCCTGGCGGTCGAGTACGCTGGCCTGGTGTATCGTGGCTTCTGGTTCTCGCCTGAACGCGAGGCCTTGCAGAAGCTGGTCGACGACGTGAACCAGCCGGTCACCGGCACGGCCCGGCTGCGCCTATACAAAGGCAGCCTCGCTCTCATCGGGCGCAGCGCACCCAGGTCGCTTTACCGCACGGACATCGTGACCTTCGAAGACGATCACGGCGCCTACGACCAGCGCGACGCAGGCGGGTTCATCCGCCTGAATGCGCTTCGCCTGCGCACCACCGCCAGCGCCCGACAGAAGTAGCCGGCTGCCCCACAGCGAAAAAGCCTGCGTTTCGCGACAGACTGCCGCTGCATGCGGTTCTTATTGATCCCCCGCCCACATGCGCCTACATCGACAACGCCATGACCTGGCGAGGCCAGTGGTGAGCCATTCGGACGACCAGGGGCTACTGAGTGCTTAAGTCTCCGTTCACAGTTCCATTCACCGGGAGAAACGCATGCAACGAGAGCACACGAGGCAACGTGAAGTAGGTCTGGTTTCGGCGTCACTCCTGTACGCCGTCAGCGTGGGAATGCTGTTGCCTGCGTGCGGCAGCTCGGGCAACGGGCAGACCAGTTCCACACCAACTGCAGGCTCGCCTTCCGGCGGCAGCGTGAGCACTGAGCCGCAAACCGGCGGTGCCACGTCAGTTGAAACGACCGACACTGGCGGGTTGCCGAGCACCGGCGGCGTGACTGGCGCCGCTGGGGTGACCGGCCTAGCCGGTGAGACCGCCAGCGGCGGCACGCCGTCCACCGGTGGTTCAATCGCCCCCACCCCTGATGCTGGCCCAGCCCCGGGTGGCTCCACTGGCCCTGGCAGTGAGCAGAGCACGGGCGGCGTCTCTATCTCTGGCGGAAACACCAGGACCGGAGGCGTGTCCAGGACCGGCGGCGTCTCAGCCTCAGGCGGGATTCCAAGCTCGGGCGGCGTGCCGAGCTCAGGCGGGGTCCCAAGCTCGGGCGGTGCGGGCACAGGTGGCAACGCGGTCGCAGGTGGACCAGGCATGCGGGGCCTGACTCCGAAGGAGATTGTCAAGGACATGTTCCTTGGCTGGAATCTGGGCAACACATTCGATTCCACCAGCGGAGGAGAAACCGGTTGGGGCAATCCCGTCACAACCCAAGCAATGATCGATCAAGTGAAGTCAGGAGGATTCAAGACGATAAGGATTCCCGTAACCTGGCAGAGCCACCTTGGCGCTGGTCCCACCTACACAATTGACAAGACATGGCTCGATAGGGTGGAGACAGTAGTGAACTACGTGCTCAAGGACGGGATGTATGCCATCGTCAATACCCACCATGATGGCTGGTACAAACTGGCCACCGCAAGCCAATCTCAAGGAGAGGCCGAGACCACCGCGGTTTGGACCCAGATTGCCACTCGCTTCAAGGACTACAGTGACTATCTGATTCTTGAAACATTCAACGAACCACACGGAACGGTCAATGCGTATGGTGGCGGGAACGCCGAGCAACAAACCGTGCTGAATGCGTATAACGCGGCAGCCGTCAAGGCGATCAGAGGCACAGGTGGAAACAACGCTTCGAGGATCATCATGATACCACCGCATGGTGCAAGCCCGGTCCAGGCTGCCGTAAAGGCCATGGTCATTCCCGACGACCCCAATATCATTATCTCGGTTCACACCTACTACCCAACTGGATTCGGCCTGAATGGGAACCCCACAACTTGGGGGGCAAGCGCTTCTGAATACACTGCCATGGGGGCTTCACTCGACCAGATCGCCAGCTGGTTGCCCGACCGGTCCATCGTAGTTGGCGAATGGGGTTCTGTTGCCAAGGATGAGCTGGCTTCCAGGGTCAAACACGCCAAGGCCTATACTCAAGACGTAACGAAGAGGGGCATGTGTCCTGTGTGGTGGGACAATGGGGGCGGAGATTTTGGTTTGCTCAACCGAAAGGCCAACCCTCCCACTTGGACCTACCCGACAATTGTTGCCGCCCTGAAAGAAGGTTCTACAGCAGGTTCCGCACCAGGTGCCACGGACGCAGTCCCCTGAGAAGACAGTTGCGGCGCCGACAAACCGGCCTGACGCAGGCGAGCCGATTCGCTTGATGACCGGTCGTCGGTTCCGAGGCCGGGACCGGCCACCCGACCAGCTACCAACTTGCGAGAGGCGGCACCAGCAGCCTGCGCACTAGGCCCTCCACCTGGTGCTGGGTAGCTGCTTCGTCGCCAGAGTTGTCGATGACCTCCGTGGCGACCCGGCGCTTGTCTTCCAGGGGAAGCTGGGCGCTCAATCGCGCCAGGACCTGCCCCCGGGTGTAGCCCGCGCGGGCCATCACCCGGGTGATCTGTTGCTCCTCGGTGGCCGCAACCACCACCAAGCCGTCTAGTTGGCTGTGTAGGCCGGTTTCGACCAGCAAGGCGGCCTCAAGAAACGCGAGTTGGAAGCCCTGTTGTCGGAGTGCGCCGGCCTGATCGAACGCCCGCTCCATGATGCGCGGATGGGTAATGGCCTCCAGGCGCGCGCGGCCGGCAGGGTCGGCGAAGATGCGCTCCGCCAGTCTCTTGCGATCGATGCCGCCATCCGGGTCGATGACATCAGGCCAGGCAGCCACAATCTCGGCATGGGCAGGCTGGCCCGGCTGCACAACCTGGCGAGCCAGAAGGTCGGCATCAATGACCGGCACGCCCAGGTCGCGAAGCATGCGTGCCACGGTGGACTTGCCGGTGCCGATGCCCCCGGTGAGGCCGACCAACTTGAACATGCGGGAGATTCTAGCTTCTTCACCACAGAGAGCACAGAGGTCACAGAGCCGGACCAGAAGAAGAAGGGTTGGGGCCTGCGCGATCCAGACTTCTTCTTACCATCCGATCTCCGTGTTCTCTGTGCCCTCTGTGGTGAGAAAAGCTAACCACCTCGCCGACGAGAAGTTCTGTAGACTATCGGCATTATGCCCAAGCCCGCCCTGCCGACCGTACTCGATGCTGTCTTTCTGGCCGAGGCGCGCGAGGTCGGCCATTTGCCGCCCGAGGGGCCGGCCGAGGTGGCCATCGCGGGCCGCTCCAACGTGGGCAAATCGACGCTGCTCAACCGCTTGGCGGGCCGGCGCACCCTGGCTCGGGTATCCAAGACACCGGGGCGGACCCGCGGGATCATCTTCTATGACCTGGCCCTGCGCCTGCCAGGAACCAGCGAAAAGCACTCGCTGCGCTTGGTGGACCTGCCCGGCTACGGCTACGCCCAGGTTTCTCGCGACGAGCGCAAGGCCTGGCAGCGCCTGGTGGAAGGCTATGTGAAGGCGCGGGGATCGCTGCGCCTGTTTCTCATCTTGCTCGACGCGCGCCGGGCGCCAGGGGACGAGGAAATCCAACTTGTGGAATGGCTGAAAAGCGAGCGCGTGCCGATCTACCTGGTGGTGACCAAGACTGACAAGCTTCGCGCGGCCGAGCACGGGGCCGCCCGCGGCAAAGCGCGCGGGGCGTTCGGGGCCAACGCCCCGATGGTGTCGCTGGTCTCGGGAGAAACCGGCGAGGGGGTGGACGCGCTGTGGGCCATGCTGGTCGAGGCGACTGGTCTACGCGACGGCGGCCCCAAGCCTTTGTAGGCTGTCAAAGCTCCGGGGCACACCAGCGAAGTGACGACGGGCTGAAACTTGACTCGTCGTCATTGATATCCGGACAATGTAGAAACCTACCGTCAACCTGCAGGTGATCCGTGGCCGTCAACAAGGCGTCTCAGCCGTACCTCATCCAGCCGCTCACCCCGGCCGACCTGGACGCGGTCATGGAGATCGAACGCCTGTCGTTCCGCACCCCTTGGCTGCGTCAGGCCTTTGAGGATGAACTAGCGCGACCCTGGGCGCGCGTCGAGGTCCTGCGCGACGCTGTCACCGGCCGCCCGGTGGCGTTCGCCGATTACTGGCTGGTGGCCGACGAGCTGCACATCCTCAACATCGCGACCCACCCCGAAGCGCGACGCCAGGGCCATGGCGCGCGCCTTCTGCGACATATTCTGGAGGTGGCCCGGCGGGCCAGCTACAGGACCGTCGAGCTCGAAGTGCGCCGGTCGAACCTGGCAGCGCAGGCGCTCTATCACCGCTTCCAGTTCCGGCAGGTCGGCATCCGCCCTCGCTACTATGAGGACAACGACGAGGATGCCGTGCTCATGACCCTGAGGCTGCAAGGCTAGTCGATGGACGCGCTGCTTTTCGCACTCGTGCTTTTTGCCGAGGCAGACGCCGCGGCGCCAGATGACGCCGAACCGGTCATGGACGCCGCACCGATGGCAGACAGCGCGCCGATGGCAGATGCCGCGCCACCTGCGAATCGGCTGCCCGATTTTGCGATTGCGCGGATGCGCACCCACGAGCGGGTGGTGGCACTGACCTTCGATGCTTGCGCGACGTTGAAGCAAGACAACGGCTTCGATCGTGAGGTGTTCGACATCTTGAAGCGCGAGCAGATCCCGATGACAGTGTTCCCCACCGGCCGCTGGATCGAAACCCATCCCGCCGAGGCCAAGGAGTTGGCTGCCCAGGCTTGGATCGAATTCGGCAACCATTCCTACTCGCACGCCCGCATGACCCGCCTCCCGCGGCGCAAAGCGGTCGCGCAGATCGTGCGCACCGAGGCAATAGTCACTGAGCTGGGCCGCAAGTCGGTCGCCTTTCGCCCGCCTGCGGGCGCGTGGAACCGATCCGTCGTGCGTCTGGCGGCCAGGCAACACCTGCCCACCGTCGAATGGGACGTGGTTTCTGGCGATGCGGGCGGCCACATCGCCGCAGCAAAGATAGTCGCCACCGTGCTAGCAAGCGCCAAGCCAGGGTCGATCGTGATCTTCCACATCAATGGGCGCGCGCCCCACACCAAGGAGGCCCTGCCTGAAATCATTCACGGCCTGCGCAAGCAAGGCTTTGAATTCGTCACTGTGTCGGATCTTCTACAACGGCCTGATGCCCAGCCGGTCTCCGCCCGGCCGGCACCCTTTGGCTATCGCCCCCTGCGTGCCCGCCAGCAAGGGCAAAAGAGGGAACAAGGAGTCGTCGATGCGCATCCTCCGGGCTAGGGCCGCGGCGGCCCGCCGCCAGGCTGAATGGATCGTCACCATGGAGCCGTGGCTGTCCATGGGATTTCGGGCTGCGCCGCTCGGGCGGTGGCTATTCCGGCGCGCCCGTGCCGGCTGCGTGCTGGCGGCCGTCCACCAGAACGCGATCCTTGGAATCCTGGTGTTTCAGCCCGACTTCTTGCTCGGCACCTTCATCGCGCTGCTCGCGGTGCGGCCGCAGGCCGCGGGCCATGGCGTGGGTCGGGCCCTGGTCGGGCGCATTACCCGCGAAACCTTCGCCCATCGCCGTTGGTTGTATGTATCGTCGGACAGCAAGAACCGGCTTGCCGCGCGTTTCTACAAGAAGCTCGGTTTTGCGCGGGTGGCCCGCCTGGCGGACCTGGTTTGCGAAAACCGTGTGGAGATCTTGTGGCGCAAGAAGCGCATTGAGACCTGACTGTCTGCAAGAGTTAATTGCCTTGGGTACCAGTGATTTTCATGCCGCGGATGTCAACCTCGCCGGTCGCGTGATCGGTGGGTGCCGACTGCTGCATCTGCTGGGCGTCGGGGGCATGGGCGCGGTGTGGCAGGCGCATCACCTGGCGCTCGATATTCCCGTGGCGCTGAAGCTGATGCTGCCCCTGGAAGAGTTGGGGCCGAGCGCGGGCGAGCGGCTGCTGCGCGAGGCCCGGGCCGCGGCACGGCTGCGCCATCCCAACATCGTCGGCGTGTTCAATGTGGGAGAAGAAGCGGGCGTGCATTTTCTGGTGATGGAGTTCGTGGAGGGTAAGAGCCTGCAGAAGTTGCTGGATGAACGGGGCGCCCTGCCGGTGGCCGAGGCGCTCCACATCACCGCGCAGATCCTCGACGCGCTTGAGCTGACCTTCGCTCACCGGATCGTCCACCGGGACATCAAGCCGGACAACATTCTGATCGACAGCCAGGGGGTCGCCAAGCTGGCGGACCTGGGCCTGGCCAAGCAGCTGGGCACGGAACTGCAACTGACCCAAACCGGCATGGTGATGGGCAGCCCCTACTACATCGCGCCCGAGCAGGCCAGCGACACCAAGAGCGCAGGTCCCTTGGTCGACATCTATTCCCTGGGATGCGTTCTGTTTCACATGGTGGCCGGCGCGCCGCCATTTTCCGGAACGACCCACCTGGAGGTCGTGCTCAAACACATTCGCGACCCCATTCCCGATCTGTTGCAGGTGGCGCCCTTGGTGCCGGCCGCACTTGGCCCCATCGTCGCCAAGATGATGGCCAAAGAGCCGAAAGACCGCTTTGCCACCCCGTCTGAGGTTCGGCAAGCGCTGCAACCGCTGCTGCAACCAGGGACCATTGGCCAAGGTCAGTCCGCCGGACGCGATTGGCGCAAACTGCGCCGCTTGAAGTTCGTTGGGCCCGGCCTGTTGGTCGTAGGTTTGGGGATCTCACTTCATTGGTGTGGCCGCGATAGACAAGCGGCCCCCAAGAAGGAAACGCCAGTAGCCACGCCAAGCGCCGCAGTGCGAGAGAATCCAGTTGCGACCAACTCCGCACGGTCGGAAGCTGCGCCGGCCAAGCCTCAACACCGGCCGCGAAGAGTCGCTGCGGAGCCGTCAGCCCCTTGGGTGCCACGCGAATCGCCACGCGCGCGCAACAGCGGAGAGCCGCCGTGGGCGCCACGCGCGCGCGGTGGCGGTCTGTACGATGCATTGGAGGCAAGGGACACCGAGCGCCTGCGCACTCTACTCGACCGCGGCACGCCACCCAATGTGGCCGAGGGTCAATCCTCGCCGCTGCACGAAGCGGTCCGCCTGGGAGAGCCCGGTTTCGTGCGCATGCTCCTAGAAAAGGGCGCCAATCCCAACGCCCGCGACTATTCCGGCGAAACCCCGCTGCACGAAGCCCTGCGCCGGAGAGACCGCGACATGGTCGGGGCGCTGCTGGATTTTGGCGCCAACCCCAATCTCCCTGATCGCATGGGTCTGACGCCCCTGCAAGCCGCCGGCAGCGACGGCTATCTTGTGCGCAGGTTGCTCGAAAAGGGGGCGCACTAGAGCACCGTCCTACTTGCTTCCCGGCTCCGGCGCCGGGGTCGTTCCGTCGCCTTCGGCGGCCAGTTCGGCCAGCACGCGCATGGCGGCCTCGCGGCGGGCGCGGCGTCGGTCGGCCGAGTCAGGGGCCGGCGTGACGCCGGGCAGGCGCGCGCCGTCGCCTTCCTCGTCTTCTTCTTCGTGGGCTTGGCCGCCCATGGCCGGCCTGCGCCTGGCCTGGGCAGCCGCCGCAGCGTGACCGTTTGAGTGAGGCGCGCTGCGATCCATCTCCGCCAGCGACACCAGCGGCAACGGAGTGCGCCTGTCACCCGAGGCAGACACGGGCGGCGCGGGTGAGGACGCCCGGAACGTCGGGATCACCTCTTTGAGAAAGTGGTCACGCTCAAGCCGCTCCTTGTCGATGACGTCCTCGAATATTGCCTGCATCAGCTCGACCACGCGGGCCGGGTCGGTTCGGGGCGCGACCTGGGTGATGACGTCCGACAATGCCAGGCGGAACTCCTCGGCGCTCTGGGTGCGCTGCCGGCGATCGGGGGCCAGGGCCCGCAGCACAACCTTGTCCAGCTCGGGCGCGATCCACGGGGCGCGCAACGAGGGCGGCGTGGGCTTGGGATGACGGACCAGCGCCAGGCCGGCCCCTGGATCTAGGCCCGAGATGGGCAGGTACTGGTGCCCGGTCAGAAGCTCCCACAGCACGATGGCCAACGTGTACACGTCGGTGCGCGCATCGGCCACCTCGCCTCGGGCTTGCTCGGGCGCGAGATAGGCGGCGCGCCCGAACACGACCCCGGGCTGGGTCTTCTCTTCTTTGAGCGCGCTGCGCGCCAACCCGAAGTCGGTAAGTTTCACGTCGCCGTTGTAACCGAGCAGGATGTTGGGCGGCGCGATGTCCCGGTGGACCAGCCTCAGATCGCCATATCCATGCACGTACGCGAGAACCCGCGCCACCTCGCGCGCCACGTGCAGCGCCACCTCGATGGGNNAGATCCTTGCCCTCGACCATCTCCATCGCGATGTAGAAGTCCCCATCCACCTCGCCGGCGTCGAAGGTATTGACCAGCGCTGAATGACTGAGGCGCAATACGACCTTGGCCTCGTCGAGAAAACGCTTGGCCTTGCTCGAATCGCCCCTTTCCGGCAGGACCTTCTTGATCACACACAGTTTCTCGAACCCACCGATCTGACCCAGGGCTGCAATGTAGACTTCGCCCATCCCACCCTTGGCCAACGGGCGCAGCAGCAGGTACTTGCCGAAGTGGCATGGGAAGTGCGAACTCATAGGGGTCGAATACTTCTCTCTCTCCCTCCGGGAGAGGGCAGGGTTGAGGGTACTCTGTCAGACGTGAAACCGTCCCGCGGACTTGTGGCCCAACACCTGCGTCGCTTCAGCGTCTGGCCAAAAAGGGGCATCACCCTTTTCCCCTCTCCCGGCGGGCTCGGGTTTCCCATCAACTTCTGCGGGCTGCGGGTCGCGGGCCGCGTGAGCGAGGGCGTGAGCGTGTTCGGGTGGGGTGTGCGGGAGGCGGAAAGCGTGAGGCGAGGGCGTGAGCGCTCCGCGGGTCGCGGGCCGCGCAAGCGCACCCCTGGGGGCTTCGGGACGGACAGCCCACCCTGCCCACCCCTCGCGCTTCGCGCTCGCCCGTCGCGCGAGCCGCCCACGCAGGTCGCCTTCCGCTGGTCGCTCACGCTACCGCGACCGCTCACGCTGCCCGGTCTCCGCTGGCCAAAAAGCCCTTCGTCGCGCCGCGCCGATTTCTGCTTCAAGAGGATCCAACTTAATGGGAAACCCGAGCCCGGCTGGAGAGGGGAAGAAAGTGGGCTTGTCCTCGAATCATGACCGATCACTTAATTTCCTCGGCGCTGGATCAGATCCAGATTCTGCCGCGCGGTCCGGTTCTCGGGGTCCAGCGTCAGCGCTTCCTGGTACGCCTTGCGCGCGTCCGCGAATTTCTCCAGGCGGAAGTACGCGTCGCCCAGCACCACCTGCGCCTCGGCCCCACCACCGGCTCGCGCGCCTTCGCGCGCCCGATCGACCGCTTCCTGGTATTCGTGCTTCTGAAAAGCGATCTTGGCCAAGCCCACCAACGCAGGCCCGCGGCTCTTGCCCGCGTGGACAAGCCGCTCGAAGGCCGCGCGGGCCTCGTCGAAACGCTGGCCGCGAAGGAAATCGCGGCCGTCCTGCAAGAGCTTGCGGCTTTCCGCCTGGGAGAGGGCCGTGCTCGGCGAGATGCGCGTTGCCCGGGGACGCGGGCTTGCCTCGCGCTTGGGGAGTTCCTCGGCGGGAGCCGGCTCAACCCTCGCCTGGGTTTGTTCGGTAGCCGGCTCTTCGGCATCCGACGCACTTTGCGTGTCCGGGGCCAGCGCGGCGTCATCCGACACCAGGCTCGGCTCCCGCTCTGCCGTCACACCCGGCACCGTGGCGGCCGCTTGGCCGGCCTCGCCCGGCCCGGCACCGCCCGGCGCCCGCGCACTTCCTCGCACCATCAGCATCAGCGCCAACGCCCCCAGGACGGACCCGGCCAGCAACAGCCAAGGCCATGACCTGGCCAGGGCCCGCAAGCGGCCCGGGATGATGAGGGACTCCTGTTCGTCAGACGATTCCTTGTCGCGCGCCTCGGGGGCCGGAGGCACTGCAATCAGCACCGGCGTCGGCGTCACCGACAGAACGAGCTCGACCTCGCGGATCTGGCGCGCCAAATCGGCCATGCTCTGCGGCCGCTGGCCCGGATCGCGCGCCATGGCCCTGTCCACCAAGGCCACCACCGGCGCGGGCACGTCTGCTCTCAACTCGACAATGGGACGCGGCGGCTCATTGGCCTTCTTGTGCAGGATCTCCATGACGTTCTCGCCGTCATAGGGGGGAGTGCCGGTCAGCATCTCGTAGAGAATCGAACCCACGGCGTAGATATCCGAACGCGGATCGGCTGGATGGCCCGCCGCCTGCTCGGGAGCCATGTATTCGG
>PMCR01000460.1:0-140 GCA_003155465.1 Myxococcales bacterium
ATTTCAGCCATGGCCGAACTGAGGATAGCGGCCGCAACCAGCTCAAGTGACTGGCCTGTGCTTCTGGCCATGACCGACGGGGACACGGTGAAGAGGGCCTGCCCCACCATGGGCGTTCCCTGCGCCGAGATGGCCAGGGC
>PMCR01000460.1:222-6184 GCA_003155465.1 Myxococcales bacterium
TTGAAGGCGATTGCGGCGCACCACCCCGCCGGCGCGGGGCTGCCTTTGGCCAGCCAAACCACGGCAGCGGGACGGGCGATGTCCAGGCGGTCGAACATCTCACGCGTCACCTGCACCCCTCCCGGACTGAACCCGCTCGACAGGGTCGGGAGCAACGCCTGCCCAAGCTGCATGGGCAGTCCCAGGCTCTTGGAGAGCGCATCAAGATCCGCCACCAGCTTCATGGGCGAGGCGATCACGAAGCTCATGCCCCAGGCCTCAGCCGCGGCAGAGGCCGGCTTGAGCGCGGGCTCGACCGCCGGATCGAGCGTCCCAAGAGGCTGCGGCGCTGCGACTGGCGCGTTGGCCGGCGTGGCTGCGGGCGCGGCAGGGCCAGCCGTCTTGCAGCCGGCGAGCGCGAAGAAGATTCCAAACAAGCACCCGGGGATCAACTTGACGTTAGGCATGATAATGCCCCGAGACTACGCCGGTTTGGTCCGTTCATCTAGTTCCTATGTGCGGGAACCGGGCGACCGCTGGTCGCCCCTACGGCGTAGCGGCGTCTTCTAGCTGGTGATCCGCATTCAGCACATCCGCGTCTGCCTCGTTGGCTGTAAGGTGGCGTGGACTCACGGCACCAGAGTCTTGGTCTAATGGCTCACAACCCGCTTTCTGACGATGACCTCGCGGCAACGCATGCCGATGGCGTCCAGGAGCGCTTGTTGGACAGCCTTGACCAGCTCTACGAAACCTACGAGCCGTCGGTCGAGCGCTGGGTGCGCCGTTTGGCCGGGCCAGGCGCCGAGGTGGAAGATCTGGTCCACGATGTGTTTCTGGTAGCCCTGCGGCGGCGGCACGAGTTCCGCGGCGACGCCAAGCTCTCGACCTGGCTGTTTCGCATCACCGAACTGATTGTGCGCAAGCGCCGTTTTCGCCAACGCGTTCACGGTCTTCTCAATCTGGTTTTTCGCGACAGTACGGCCGCGCTTGCGCCGGCCAGCCCGACCCCGCTCGAAGAACTGGAACGCCGCCAGCAGTGTGCGCTGCTGTACGACGCCCTCGATCGCCTGCCCGAGAAGTACCGTACCCCTGTCATCATGTTCGACATCGACGGCCGTTCAGCGGCAGAAGTCGCGACCCTGCTTGAAATCAAGCCCAACGCCGTCTGGGTCAGGGTGCACCGTGCCCGGGCTCGGCTTTTCGATGATCTGTCGGCTGAAGGCAAGGAAACATTCCATGAGGATTGAAAGCGAGACAACCGAGTCAGCGAAGAACCGCCAACTGGGGCCGCTCGCATCTTTGGTGCGTGCGGCTGAGCCGCTGGAGGAGCTGACCTTGACAGAGCGAGAGCGAATCAGGCACCGCCTGCGAGCGGACCTCCTTGCCAGCCACCGGCGCGCGGCAGGCTTCCGCTGGTCGACGGCGCTGGCCGCCCTGGGCCTGCTGCTGGCCGGTGGTGCGGTGTTTGCGGCGGCAGGCCACTTCGGCTTCATCCCTTGGCCACGCGAAGCCAGGCCACGGGTCGACAGTGAGCCGGCCGTCGGCCAGGCGCGGAGGCGGCCAGCGCGGGTAGTTCGGCCCAAGCCCGCCGTCGCATCCCCGCCGACTGGGACGATTGGCGAGGGAGCGGCACTGCCACCACAAGAAATGGCAGCCATTGCCGAGACGGCGCTCGCACGGCCGGCTGTGGCCGAGCCCGCCGTGGCGCCGCCTTCCGCCGGGCGGCTTGTCGCGCCGGGAACTGATCTGGCCATGTTGGCGCCTGCCCCTTNNCGGCTCCGGCGTCCGCGCCGGGCGCCGCGACGACCTCCGGGCGGTTTGTCGCGCCAGGGGCTGGTCTGGCCATGTCGGCACCGGCGCCCTCCCCGGCCCGATCGTCCCATGCCACGCCGGCTCCGGCGTTCGCGCCAGGTACCGCGACGAATGGGCAGGCCATGCTTGGTCAGGCTCTGCGAAGCCTACGCAACGACCACGATCCAGTGGCCGCGCTCGACATCCTGGCCAGACACGCGGCCTTGTTCCCGCATAGCCCCCTGGCCAGCGAGCGCTCCGTGCTGGAAGTCGAGGCTCTGCTGGCCCTGGGCCGCCGCGATGAGGCGCTGGCTCGGCTTGATGGAATGTCGCTCGACAACACCCCACGAAGCGCTGAACGCCACGTCCTGCGCGGTGAGCTGCGCGCAAGGGCGCAACGGTGGCGCGAGGCTGCTGCGGACTTCGACCAGGTCCTGGAGCACCGGGAAGGCACTTCGGTGTGGCAAGAACGCGCCCTGTGGGGTCGCGCCGTGGCTCGCACGCGCACCGGAGACGAGGGAGCCGCTCGCGCCGACTTGCACGCCTACCTGCAGCTTTATCCCACAGGCCGTTTCGCATCCGAGGCAGCTCGCTTGCTGGCAACCGCACGATGATACGAGCTACCTGCGCGGTGGCGCTCGGCGCGCTGTGCATGGCAGCCCTGCCTGCGACAGCCGCGCCTCTGGTTACCAGCGATTCGGATTGCCCGTCTGCGGCCGATGTCGTCACACGCCTGACTGGCTTGTGGACCGCGGACAATCCAGCTTCGGTCGCAGCCCACATCCACGTCGGGGTGGGGCAGATGACAGTAGAGCTTGTCAGCGAGAGCGATCCCGCGGCCACTCGGATCTTGCCCGCCGAGCCCGACTGCGAGTCGCGCGCCCAGGCCGCAGCCTTGATCATCGCGGCCTGGCTCGACAGCATGCCAGCCGATCCTCTCGGGCAGGTCGAGCCTGTGGCGGCGCTGTTGGTTGAGCCAGCCGGCCCCAAGACGCCGGCTAGCGAGACGCCTTTGCCGCCGCAGTCGCGGTTTTCGCTCGGCCTGGGCGCTTTCGCCTCTCTCGACACGCGGGGCGCGGGCGCTGTTCTTTCCGGCGAGGCCGCTTGGGCACGGGTGGTCAGCCGCTTCGGTCTGGCCGCCACACTCTCGGCCCCACTCCCTCGCGAGCTGGTCCTGGGTCCGGGCACCGCCCTTTGGTGGCGCCCGGCTGTGGCGCTCACGCTGCGCGCTCCACTGACCCAAGGTGCCTGGATTCTCGACGGAGGAGTCGGGCCTCTGTTCGGCCTGCTCTTGGTTGCAGGCCGCGGATTCAATTCAAACCACACCGACATGGCCGTGTCCTGGGGAGCCACCGCTGCTGTCCGCCTGGCCCACAGACGCAGTCATGCAGGGGCGTATTGGGCCGAGCTGCGCACATTGGTGTGGCCAGCCACCCAGAGCATCCGCAACGATGTCGTCGGGGCAACCCCTCGCCTTGCAGCCCTGCCGCGCATCGAGGGTCAATTGGGACTGGGTTTCAGTTTCGGCGCTCTTTAGACGTCGGTTGTAAGGTCAGTCGGCGTTCCGGGACAAGAACGGTCATGACAAACAACACTCGCTCCCGTCATCTTTCCTTGGCCGCACTCCTGCTTGCCGGGCTGTCGGCCGCATGCATGTCCAATCCCGTAGCCGGCGAAAGCGTCGCTGATGCCGGCCAACCGGCAGACGCCGGCGGTGGCGCAGACGGCGTGCGGACCTGTCCCCCCGGGAACCCATGGTGTTCAGGCGTTGGGATAGCGACCGACTTCTCCGTCCCGGCCAGCCCGCAGCAAAAGGTCGATATCCTGTTCGTGATCGACAACTCCCCTTCGATGGACCCCAAGCAGGCTGCCCTGGCTGCCAACTTTCCAAAGATGATCGCGCAATTGCAGAGGCTCCCCGGCGGCATGCCCGACGTCCACATCGGCGTGATCAGCAGCGACATGGGGGCTGGGGCGCAGCGCATCGGTGGCAACTGCAACGTTGTGCTGGGCGACCGGGGGCTTCTGTGGGGGAACGTTCCCGTGGATACCTCGTATTGGGATCCGAACACTCCCATGCAACAGTGTTACGACAATGCTCCGGTGCGGGCTACCGTTGCCCCAGGTAGTTGTTGGGCCCTGGCGCAAAATCCCCCGATAACCGACGGCTGCGGCCTTTTCTCGGGTGCCCGCTGGATTGAAGACGTCCAGAACCCCAGTGGGGTTGAACGGCAACGGAACTACACCGGAAATCTCACCGACGTGTTCTCTTGCCTCGCCAAAGCCGTGGGCGTCTCGGGCTGCGGCTACGAACACCAACTACAATCACTCCGCGTGGCACTCAACCCCAAGCGTCTGCCCGACGGCACAGACCTCAACATGGCCAACGTCGGTTTCCTACGGGATACGGCCTACCTCGCCATTGTTCTCGTCACCGACGAGGACGACTGCTCTGCCGAACCCAACAACGCAGCCAACGACAACATCTTCACTTACAATCTCAGGGATCCGAACACGAATGCTCCTACCGAAACCTCCAGTCTGAGATGTGCGGCGCGCGGCCATGTCTGCAATGGAAACCCGATTCCGAACTACACCCCGGCGGCTGGCTACACAGGCACTGGCTTCTCAGCCCGTCTTGCCGACTGCGCGGCCAAGGACCAACCCAACCCCAGCCAGCCGGACCCCCACTATCTTCCGCTCCTCACGGTCCAGGAGATACTCGACAGTGTCAACCTGGCCAAGGCCAGGCCCAAGGACCAAATTCTGGTGTCAGGCATAATCGGCTGGCCGGCGAACGACGACCCCACCAGTGTCCCATACGAGATTGGCAAGGATTCCAGCTCGATCAAGGGGCAAGAAGCGCTATGGGACTACATGCCCGTTTGCGCGCTTCCCTCAGTCACGTCTGCCGATGGCAATATCTACAAGGCTTACAGCGGCCTTCGCTTGAAGAAGTTCATCGATGGGTTCGGCGAGCATGGACAACACTTCAGCATTTGCAATACGGATTTCACGAACGCCATGACCCAGATTGGCACGACGATCGAGCAGACGATGACCGCCGACTGTTTCCCCTACCCGCTGATGGACGGCGACCCGAATACCCCAGGAATCCAGCCCGAGTGCCAGGCCGTGGAACGCGTCCCTTGCGACCCGACGGGGTCAGCAAGCTGTCCTCAACCCGGCTACGCGGAATCTTCCCTGCCCGAGTGCACGGATGGCCAGGGCCGCCCGCTCGACCCTGCAAGTCCCCAATTCGCCTCCGTGAGCGACAACGCGCGGCCCTGCTGGTACCTCTCCTATGACACCAGCGCGGCAGGTTGCCCGGACGCGCCCAAGGGCCAGAAGATTTCGGTCTTGCCCACGACGGGAACGGCCGTGCCCGCGGGCACGCAGCTGGCGCTGACCTGTTTGACCTGCCCGGCTTCCAACCCAGAGTGTACCGTCACGACCACCAACTCCAGCACCGGCGCCACCGGCAGCACGGCCGGCACCAACACGCCGTAGTACAAGAAATTACCTCCTGACCGTTGCTCCCGGCGGCTCTGCCGCCGGGAATTCGTTGTTGTCAGTGTCATCAAGAACCCGTGGCGGACCCCACCTACTTGGCTGCCCTCCAGATTCGGCCATCATTGCCGGTGTTGCTGGCCCCGGATTCCGTCCAGTAGACATATTGGTCGTCTACGGCCACGGAAATGGGGTCAGCCAGGCCAGAAGCGATCATGGTGGGCCTGTCGTTGCACCCGGCGACGGAACACCTGCGGATCATCCCAGTGCCCGGCCCGGACGAATTCGCGCCGCTCCTAACGAGTTCGGCCCAATAGACGTCGGTCCCATCAGTGGCAATGCAAACCGGGCGATCAACGCCGGTTGCGAGCACCGCAGGATGGTCACCGCAGCCAGTTTTTGCGCAGACCATGATTTCGCCGGGGTGCTCGGTGCTGCCGTCGGCGAAGAGGCCGTGGCCGAAATACACATTGGTGTCGTCAAGTGCGATGGGGCCGAGACTGTAGAGAGCGGCCGCATCGGACAAAAGGACCGTCGGCGCGCTATTACATCCTACGCGGGCGCACTTCATGACGAGGCCGAGCGTTGTCCAGTAGACATCGGTCCTGTCGAGCGCGACGTCGACCGCGAGGGTGGTGCTCGTTTCATCGACAATTGACCAAAGCGCCAGAGGGGCAGAAGC
>PMCR01000460.1:6293-6413 GCA_003155465.1 Myxococcales bacterium
CGCCAACACGAATGGCGAAGTGAAGCTGCTCGCTCGGTCAGAGGCGAGCGCAGTCGGCCCGTCCGCACAGCCGCCCTTCGCGCATTTCATGACCTGCCCGCCGCTCCAGCCCTGAACTTT
>PMCR01000016.1 GCA_003155465.1 Myxococcales bacterium
ACGGCCAGGTTCATCTTGGCCAGCCGGATGGTGGTGGCGGTCTTTCCCTGGCCGAAGAAAGTGACCCGGCCGCTGGTGTCCTGGCCCAAACGCTCGATGAAGTGGCTCGACTGCACGAACATGCCGCCTGAGCCGCAAGCCGGGTCGAGCACCGTGCCGTGCTCGGGCTCGATGACGTTCACAATGGTCTGCACGAGCGAGGGCGGCGTGAAAAACTCGCCGTTGTCCTGTGCCCCCTGCATGGCGAATTCCATCAGGAAGTACTCGTAGATACGGCCGAAGACGTCGCCCGAGGCCGCGCGGATCTCCTCGCTGTCGAAGATGCGCAGAAGGTCTTCAAGGACATCATTGTCGAAGCGCTCATAGTCGCGGGGAAGCTGGCCCTTGAGCGGCGCGAAGTCCTCCTCGATGGCATCCATGGCCTCGACCAAGGCCTTGCCCAGGTTGGCGTTCTTGGGCAGCGCCAGCAGGTAATCGTAGCGCGCCTTCTCGGGCAGCATCAGCGCGCGGCGCTTGAGGAAGTCGGCCTTGACCAGGGCGCGTTTGGGCATCTTCCCGGCCGCCTGGTCGGCTTTGATGGCGGCAAGGGCGGCGTCATAGCGATTGGCCGCGTGGCGGAGAAAGATGATCCCCAGCGCCGGCATGCAGTATTCGCTGGAGGACAGGTTCGAGTTGGCGCGCAACTGGTCGGCAGATTCCCACAGGCTGCGTTCGATTTTCTCGATGTCCTAAAGCTGGTTCCCGGTCATGTGTCCAATCTCGCGTGTTGGCGGTGCGGAGGGAGAAGCCATTGTATCCCAAGGTCCAACCACCGTGTGCGTTTCGGCGCCGGCGCCGGTCCTGCGCCGCCACCGCCGAGCCCGAGGAAGCCGCCGCCGTGCAGTCAGACGCCGGCGCGCGCCCTCGGCCTTGTCGCCGGCCCGCCGAGGACATCGACGTTGTGAGCGACATCGCCGCCGCGGTGTTTGCCCGGTGGCGGTAGCCCGCCAGGCGTGCCGGCGTCTCACGGGGTCACTTCCGGGCGGCGTGGCGGGCCACAAGAGCCCGACCTTGAAATGGTTGGGTGAGGTTGAGCGGCCAGCCTGGACATCGATGCGAGCGAGTGCTGATGACGCCCACAAGCGGTGGAAAGCCGCAGACGCCAGCAGCCTCGAAGCTAGGCTGGGCGGTTGCAAATCGCCAGCTCGACAAACGACCTACGGGTCCTTTCGGCATCGTTCGTCCACAAGCCGACCGATGCAAGCCCCCAACGACACCAGTCCCAAGGTTGCCAGCCATGTGCCGACCTGAGTGCAATGCAGACGCGTCGAGGTCTCAAATCCAACCGCTCCTAGCACACCAGCGCCGCTGAACGCCCAGCTCGCCTTGTAGGCCAATGTCACTAGCCAAGTTCCTATCGACCTGCCGTCGGAGGGGTCGAGTAGATTTCCGCTGTGACTCTGGGGTTCTGGCGACGGCTGGGTGCTGGATTGCTCGGGTGCCATCTCGTGGACAAGTATTCCACATGCTATAGGCACACCTCAACCCCAGTTTATGTGATCATGCAAGTTTCTTCTTTACACCCGTTCATCTGCCCTTTCAAGAAGAAAAGTCACTTGGCTGACGGATCGTCATTCTTCTGACGACTACCGCCACTCTCCTGGCTTCGCCTGGAATGATATTGCGGAGTTAGACGACGGTGAGGTTTGGCTCGCAAGTTGCGCGCGGAGAGGCCCCCGATCCAGGGGACGTTCCCGGCCGCCTCCTGGCCCATTGGCGCATGGGCGTTCCTACCAGTGAAGCCAAGTTGACTGCCTGGCGAACCACAAGAGATGCGCGGCTCACGGCCCGTCGGCGCCGGCGTCGGTCAGGCTGAAACCTCCGGCGCTCGCGACGAAACCCGGGCAACATCCGATCGTCGCCGCTTGAAAGCTGATCGTCGCCGCGACGGTTTCGCCGTCGGCGAGACGCCCATGGAGGTGGCAGGTCAACGTCTCATTGAAGGCGTGATCGACGACCATCACCGACGCCGCCCCTCCGTCGCCAGTGCCCAAGGTCGCGGTGCAGGGCGAATCAGCCGACACCTCCACGAGGGCTGCGGGAAGATTGGTTGTGGATAGCATGTCGTACGGAACGCCCGCCGGACAGTTATACACACCCGAGCACTTCCCATCGCACCCGGTCACCATCGCCACGCCGCCCACCAAGAGCCCGATCATGAAGCCAAGAGTCTTCATCCCTGAATCCTAGCACCCCTTCGCTTCGGCCAGTCTGTTTGCTTGCCCGCCCTCGGCTTGAACATGCGAAGCGTCCCTGCTCGCGGCCGGGACGAGGCCCTTACCAAGTCAGGCACCTCCCTGAATCCCATGCTCTGGCCGGCGCCCATCACGGCGTAGTTGCTGCCTGCGGTGTGGCGGGCGCCGTGGCTGGTGATGCGGCGGACGCCAGCCTCTTGGGCTAGCTCGCGATACCAGCGATTCGGGACCTTGTTCGAGAGCACACCACCACGAGGATCGGGAAAGAGAAGCTGGTCCTCGGTGCGCAACTGCTCGCGCCACCTCGCGCCCGCCCTCGGGTTGAACTATCCGGAATTTCCGGGTGGTTGCCGCCGGATCCACCTCGCCCTCGTCCACGATGTTCTGCACGTGTTCATTGACCGTACGAACGTCTTTCTGGAACAGTCCGGCCAGCTGGCGCTGGGTCAGCCAAACCGTGTCGCCCTCCAGGCGAACGGCGATGCGTCTCTGCCCGTCCTCGGTCTGGTACAGGACGATCTCGCTCCCCGCGTGCGTTGGGCGCTCAGGCATCGCGGGCTCCACCTGCCGCAGAGGCCCTTGCTTCGAGATCCTCCCCATGCCAATCTGTGGACATCATCTTGGACACTCTGGCGTCCTTGTTAACATCTAACTTATTGTATCTACAATAGTTTATTGTGGACAAGATATCATGAAAGAACGTCGAAAGTACGAGACAAGTCACGCCTGGATGACCTTCAGCCTGAATACAGAGCGGCTTCCGGCGGCCGTCTGGATTCTGCTCGGTGAAGCCCGCTCGAAATGCGAGCACCTGGCCGGTGTTCCGCTTCAGCCCAAGACCGCCGAGAGCCTGAACCAGGTCTTCCTGGCCAAGGGCGCGCGCGCGACCACCGCCATCGAGGGCAACACCCTGTCCGAAGAACAGGTGCGCCAGCAAATGGACGGCACCCTGCATCTGCCACCTTCCAAGCAGTACCTGGGGCAAGAGGTGCAGAACATCATCGAAGCCTTCAGCGGGCTGTGGGCCGAGATCCTCGGCGGTCAGCCGTTCGCCCTGACCGTCGATCGCATCTGCGCCTTCAACGCCCAGGTTCTGAACAAGCTCGAAACCACAC
>PMCR01000523.1 GCA_003155465.1 Myxococcales bacterium
GCCAAAGCCATGGTTGGTCCCATTGGAAGGTTCGTGACGGCGGCAAGAGGCGTGACGGATCAGACGATCGTCAACGCTGCGGTGCATGCCGCCGTCGCGGATTTGCAAACACTTTGCATAAGTTCGCAGGTCTGCGTGGATTGATGCGCAGGTAGTGGCTATTTTTCGCCAAGAACAAGACAGAAAAGGGACATCGGCTCGCTGGTTGTGGGCTCCCGCGGATTTGCGGAGTGAGAAACACATCATGAGAACAGCCGGCGCTTCTGTCGTTCTCGCTGTCTTGCTTTCGCCGGTCGCGGCCCGAGCGACGGACGCTGCGCCACCCAAAGCTTCCGAGGACATCGAAGATCCAGCGCTGGCCGAGGTTTCCCTGGAAAAGCTGCTCGCGATACGAGTCACAACGGCCACCCGGAGTAGTGTCAACGCCTCTGATGCGCCCGCTCGCATGGTCGTGATCACGAAGGACGACATCATTCGTCGCTCGTACCATGTCTTGCGCGATGTGTTTCGCGATCTTCCCGGGTATCAGACCAACTACTTGGCCAACGCGGAGGTCGGCACTTCGCTGGTCGTCAGGGGGCTCCCGGGAAACCACCGCCTCTTGCTCCTCATTGATGGACGACGCTTCAATCCGCCGGGCGGCGAGGATCAAGCGTACTATGAGAACTTCCCCCTCATTCTCTTCGACAGAATCGAAGTCATGTATGGCCCCGGATCGGCGCTGTACGGCAGCGACGCGTTCAACGGAATTATCAACCTGATCAGCTCAAATGCGACGAGACCGGAGTTGTCTGTGCGGGCCGAAGGCGGCAGCAATATTTCCGGCAATGTGTCTATTTACGGCGCGACGCAGTGGCGGGGTCTCTCGGTGCGGGTTGGTGGACATGCGACCCACCGCGACTACCCCGACATGTATAGGCTCTATCCCAACGAGTATCGCTACCCGGCCCTGGCAGGAGGAAGTATTGGTCAGCTCACATCGCCGGATGTCGACCTCGGAAGGTACGACTCAGGTGAACACGGCTACGACCTGTTCATAGGTGCGGGCATCGGGTCCTTCAAGGCAACGTACTATCTGCGGGGTTACGAGCTCTCTAGCGCTTGGGATCAGTCCAGCATCGGAGCGCCATTCGTGCCCGAAGCTCGCTTCGCCGATCGGCAGCAGGCCGTCTTTCTGACGCACGAATTGAAGCTGGGCCGGGTCCTGTTCAACACCTATTTGGACTATTCTCGCTACGATATTCTCCCGCAGAGTCGCCTGGTGCGGCCTCTCGAATTGGCGGTCGGGAATTTCGATATGCAGGACTACGAGGGCGGATTTAGCCAGGCTTTTCGCTTCGAGGAGAAGGCGGATGTTTCGTTCCTCGAGAACACGCTTTTGCTCACCATGGGCGTGGCCGGTCAAGCGGTTGAGATCATGCCAATCTCGTCGCTGTCCTCGCCGTGGGACTCGAGCCAGGGCGCGGCGCAAGCGAAGAACGTGGACTATGCGTTGTACCAGGGACAGTGGGTGGATGCGCCCGCCACGGGAACGGACAACCTCGTTGTTTCAGGTGTGCCCGCCACTCGATTCGCAACGACCGGCTCGGCGCCCGGTGCGTCCGTTTCTTCCTTCCGCTCCTTGGGAACGTACGGCCAGGCGATATGGCAACCAAGGAGGACATTCCAAGTCACAGCAGCGCTGCGGATGGACGCCGCAAGTCGCTTCGGCGCAACATTGAATCCTCGGCTGGCGATTGTTTCGGTGCTCAGTCCTTCGCTGACGCTGAAGCTGCTTTATGGCCGTGCCTATCTGGAGCCAACCCCGTACCAAATGGATGCGGTGGGCACGAACATGAATGCATTGCTATTGCCCAATCGGGACCTCAAGCCAGAGAATCTCAATTCGTTGGAATTCATTGCGACGCAGAGTATTGGGACCAGGGGCGTCGTCAGCGCGAGTGGATTCTTCAATCGCCTCGATAACGTGATTCAGGATACCGCCTGGACGAAAGAATATGTGTACGTCCAGCTTCCGGACGGTCGCTATCAGCAGCGCAAGGTGCTTCAATCGTTCAATGCGGGTACGGGGAGTATCTACGGCGGCGAGGCTGTCCTGGACATGCGCTTCGGGATGCTCCGCTCGGAATTGGCAGCCTCGTACGTCGGCGGAACCATGCACAGACCGGATCTGCGGGGCAACCTGTTGCCTACGCGGCTAGAAGGTGTCTCTCCCTTGACAGCGCAAGCCAGCTTCACCCTCCAGCCAACGGCTGATCTCTCCCTGAATGTGCGCGGGCTGTTTCAGACTGCGCCGTCGTTCAGCTTCACTACGTCGCAGTATCCATACGCGGATAGTGGCCATGAGTTCTTCGTGCTTTGCGCGAGCGCTAGGTACAGCCTGGACCGGTGGTCCAAACGAATCGGCATCGCCCGGTTGGCGGTCTTTGCACGTGGCGAGAACCTCACTGACGCGCGCTACAAGACGCTTAGCGGTCGGCCGGGGGAGAACCCTACGGGTGCGGTGCAGCCGCCGATAATGGTGATGGGCGGAATCAGCGGCGGCCTTTGACTGCCTCAATCGCAGGCCGGTCTTCGCCCGGCTGGCGGGCTCGTATGAAAGCACCACCTCGCAGGTACCCAGCCCGACGCCCCTGTGGTGGAACAGCCAGTGCGGGCGCTCCCGATGTTATCTAGAGTCTGACGGGTAATTGCGGGCCGCCCGCAGGGCCGGCCCGCGGATGGCGGCTAGCGGGTCGCGTGGGCGAGGACGTGAGCGTGTTCGTGTGGGGTGCGCGGGAGGCGAAAGGCGTAGGACAAGGGCGTGAGCGTGTGGATAGCGCCGCACCGATGTTGACCTCGATAGCGCGGCGCTGGTGACCCGGAT
>PMCR01000549.1 GCA_003155465.1 Myxococcales bacterium
TCGGGCAGCTCGCTCATGCCGCAGAAACGGAACCCGGACATCGCCGAGCTGTTGCGGGCCAAGTCGGCGCGCCTGCTGGGCGACGTGGTGGCCCTGCTGACCGTGTGCAAGGGCCTGCCCCTGGCCTACAACAAGGATCTGCAGGAAAGCCAGGAGCCTTTCTACGACGCCATCGAGACCACCCGCCTGTCCTTGGCTGTCTTGCCCGGTCTTCTTGCGGGACTGGAGTTCAACCCCGAACGTATGAAGGAGACGGCACGTGACGCCGCCCTGGGCGCCACTGACTTGGCCGAGCACCTGGTGCGGGAGGGCGTCCCATTCCGCCGGGCGCACGAGATCGTGGGCCAGTTGGTCCGCCACGCCGAACGTCAAGGGGTGTCGCTGACCCACGTGCCTGAAGCCGACCTGGCTGGCATCGCGCCCGAGTTGCATCCGGCCTGCCTGCAGACCCTAAACCCCAACCAGGCCGTCGCGGCCCGCACCGTGGTCGGCGGTCCCGCGCCGGCCCAAGTGATGCACGAAGTGGAGCGCTTGGCGGCAGAGCTGCGCGGGTTGGGTTTCGAGGTTTAGGGCAGCCGGAGAAGACTGCGCTTTGTAGGGTGATGCAGAAGCACCTTCTAACCTTCGAGCAGCAGTGGACTGACGCCCGTGGTGGCTACCGAAGCTATCCGCGCGAGATGATAGCTGGAATCCGGAGGAACGGGCAGCTCGACTGGCCACGCTTTCTCGTGGTTGAAGGGGACCGTGACGTCACTTCTTCTCTCTCAAATTGCAGATTGGATTCGACACGCCGCCCAACGGATCTGGCATAGCCTGCGCCCACGTTCCGCCGGCAGTGAGATCGTGGGCATGGTGGTCGATGTGAGCCGCTCTCGACGGGACCTGGTCATCGAGAACGCGGTGCTTCGCCCCCTGCATCCTGCGACGTGCGGAACACCTGCGCGGGTTCCACCAGGCTTGACTGAAGATCAACTTCAACTTAAACTTCATCTAATGCCGGCTGTGAAGACAGTATCCATGCTCGATCTGCGGGCCCATGCGAAGCAGATTGTGGGACAGGTGCGCGCCGGCGAGGCCATCGTGCTCACCTATCGCGGGCGTCCGGCGCTTAGGCTTGAGCCGATTCGCCCCGCGACGGTGGAGGCAGACGATCCTTTCTATCGGCTGGGCGAGCTTTCGCAACGCCGAGGGGCCTCTCTGACGAACCGCCAGATCGACGATCTCGTCTATGGCCTCTGAAACATTCGTCGATACGAGCGGTTTCTACGCACTACTCGTCGAGCGAGACGAGATGCACGAACTCGCGGTTCGGATTCTGCGCCAAGCGGAACGCCGCCGGGCGACGTTCGTGACCAGCGACTACGTGCTCGACGAGACAGCCACATTACTGGCAGCCCGCGGTTTCGGGCATCTGGTGGATGATTTCCTTCAGTCCACCTTGCGATCGAAGGCGTGCGTCGTCGACTGGACGGGCCCCGAGTTGTTCGTACGGACGGCCACTTTCATGGCCAAGCACATCGATCAGGGATGGTCGTTCACGGATTGCGTGAGTTTTCAGATCATGAAGGCGCGCAAGCTACGAGAGGCCCTCACCAAAGATGAGCACTTCGAGAAGGCTGGGTTCAAGGCACTTCTTCGGGGCAAACCCTAGCGGAGGCCATCTAGCTCGCGTAGTCTCCCTGCCACGGCCTCGACAGAGACTTGGCCACCTGTGGTTCGCCAACTTGTCGTCCGAGCGCCGTCGAGAGGCCGATTCGGGGCAGTGGGAGAGGGCGAAGTCGTGATCGCGGGCGAGCGAGCCCCACGTCGGGCACGCGATCGGCATCGGAGCAGAGGCTTCCTCGTCGAGTGGGCAGAGGTTGGGCATCCCGTCCTGTCCCAATATGCGATCGGCGAAAAGGGGCGCAAATCCAGATGGTTGGGCGCAGTGCCAGTGGTTGCGAAGGGCACGGAAATGTGTAGAAGGCGCCTCGTGACGAGGAAGAAGGACGAGCCCACTGGGTCGATGCTGCCGTTGCAGTTTCTGGCAGCGTGGCTGGCGGTGTAGCTCGGACGGGTGTTGCAGCAAGAGGTCGACTACCTGACGGCCGAGAACCGACTCCTGCGCGAGAAGCTCGGCAGCCGACACCTGCGACATGCCATCTCCGAGTACATGGCGCACTACCATCGCGAGAGGAACCATCAAGGGCTGGGGAACGCCCTGATCGACGGTGAACAGCAGGACGTGGCCGGGGCCGGTCGCATCGTTCGTCGCGAACGGCTCGGCGGACTGCTCAGTTTCTATCACCGGAAGACCGCCGTCCGGGAGCGGACCGAATATTGGGACAGGACGGGGCAGGACGGGACTGGACGGGACTGCACGTTTTCGCGTGTCCGTGGTACCGTCGCGACCATCATGAACAGCCCTCGCCAGCCCAGCACGCCTGCGGAAAAGGAGATCCAGTTCGGCATGGACGTGGAGTCCATCCGCAGGAACTTCATCCGAAATCTGTTCTGCCATCGGGCCAAGTTCCCTGAAGTCGCCCTGCCCAACGACAACTACCTGGCCCTGGCCTACACAGTTCGGGATCGCATTCTGCAAAGGTGGATCTGCTCCGCCCGCACCTATTTCGAAAAGGCTTCACGGACGGTCGCCTACTTGTCGGCCGAGTTCCTCATAGGTCCCCAACTGGGTCAAAACCTGGTCAACCTGGGCATCCTCGAAGCCACCCGTCAGGCCATGGACGGGCTCGGCCTTTCACTCGACGTTCTGCTGGAACAGGAGGAGGAGCCGGGCCTGGGTAACGGCGGCCTCGGTCGCCTGGCTGCTTGCTACCTGGATTCACTGGCCGCGCTCGAAATTCCCGCCATTGGCTACGGCATCCGCTACGAATTCGGCATCTTCGACCAGGAGATTCACGACGGCTGGCAGGTCGAGGTGCTCGATCGCTGGCTGCGCCTCGGCTATCCGTGGGAAATCTCGCACCCCGAGATTGCCTTCTTGGTCAAGCTGGGCGGCCATACCGAAGGCTACACCGACGTGACCGGCCGCTACCGCGTGCGCTGGCTCCCTGACCGGGTCGTCAAAGGAATCCCCAACGACACACCCGTTCTGGGCCACGGGGTCAACACCGCCAACATGCTGCGCTTGTGGCAAGCCGAGGCGTTCACTTCGCTCGACTTGCAGGCTTTCAACGTGGGCGACTACACGCGCGCTTGCGAGGAGCAGATCCACACCGAGAACATCACGAAGATTCTTTACCCCAACGACGAAAGCGAAGCGGGCAAAAACCTGCGGCTGCAGCAGGAGTACTTCTTCGTCTCCTGCTCGCTGCAGGACATGATGCGCATCTACCTTCAGAAGGAAAAGACGATGGACCGCTTTCACGAGAAATACGCGGTCCAGCTCAATGACACGCACCCGGCGCTGGCGGTCGCCGAACTGATGCGCCTGCTGGTGGACGAGCACAGCATGGAATGGGAGCCGGCGTGGGCCGTCACCACGCGCACCATGGGCTATACCAACCACACCCTTCTGCCCGAGGCGCTGGAAACCTGGCCGCTGCCGCTGTTTGGGCGCATGCTGCCGCGCCACCTGGAAATCATCTTCGAAATCAACCGGCGTTTTCTCGCCACCGTGCAGACCAGCTTCCCCAACGACGACGGCCGCGTGGAACGTATGTCGCTTATCGACGAGCGGGGCGAGAAGCGCGTGCGCATGGCCAACCTGGCCTGCGTGGGCAGCCACGCGGTCAATGGAGTGGCGCAGCTTCACTCGGATCTGCTGAAGCAGACCGTCCTGCACGACTTCGCCGACCTGGAGCCCGGCAAGTTCACCAATGTCACCAACGGGGTGACGCCGCGCCGGTTCTTGTTGCTCGCCAACCCCGGGCTGGCGGCGCTAATCACCGAGGCCATCGGCGACGCATGGCCGAGCAACCTTGACCGTCTGCGCGACCTTGAGGCACTTTGTGACGACGTCGATTTCTGCCAACGGTGGCGCCAGGTCAAGCAGGCGAACAAGCGAGCCCTGGCGGCCTACGCGCAACACGCGAACGGCATCGAGCTTCTGCCGGACACGATGTTTGACGTGCAGGTCAAGCGCATCCACGGCGTCGCCGAAGTGGTGAACGCCGACCGCGAAACCAACGATCGACTGCGCATCGCCTTTCTTCCCGATCTCAACGTCAAGAACGCCCAGCGCATCTATCCGGCGGCTGATCTGTCGGAACAGATCTCCACCGCGGGCATGGAAGCCTCTGGCACGGGCAACATGAAATTCGCCATGAACGGGGCGCTGACCATTGGCACCCTGGACGGGGCCAATGTGGAGATCCGAGAGGAGGTGGGGGCGGAGAATTTCTTCCTCTTCGGCTTGACCGCCGCGGAGGTCCAGCAGCGACTGGACGAGGGCTATCGGCCGTGGGAGATCTATCAGCAGAACGCCGAGTTGCGCGAAGCGCTGGGCCTCATTGCCGCGGGCGACTTTTCGCGTGGGGATCCAAGCCTCTTTGCCCCCATCGTGCATTCCCTGCTGGACAAAGACAGATTCCTGCTGTGCGCAGACTTCCAGTCCTATCTGGACTGCCAGGCACGCGTGGGTCATATGTACGGCAAGAAGCAGGAGTGGACCCGCGTGTCCATCCTCAACACCGCCCGCATGGGCAAGTTCTCGTCCGACCGAGCAATCCGCGAGTATTGCGAGCGCATCTGGAAGGTGTCGCCGGTCAAGGTCTCGATTCGCTAGCAGAGTGAGCTACTGCGCGCTGACGAAGAGCAACGGTATGGCCACCGGGATGTCCTGCCCGACCCTTCCAGCAAAGGGGCGGGAGGCGACGACGCGAATGCAGTTCGATAGTTGCGCGTCCTGCGCCACCACGACCTCTACATCGCGCACGGTGCCGTCAGCCGCCAAGGTCCATTTCACATCGGCGCGCGTCGCCGCCACGCCTCGCCGCCGGGCCGACTCATAGCACATGCGGAACAAGACCTTGCGCTGGGATATCTCCCTTACAATGCCTTCGTCCAGCGTCGTCGTGGGCGCTGAGCCCGCGCGCAAACGCGGTCGCGCCGGTTCGGGCGGCTTTTCCGGATCGTGAACCCTGATCCTGTGCTCAGCCGCCGCGGCCGTGGGGCCCGCGGGCTTGATGGGAGCCGCACCGTGAAGATGGGCCACGGCCGCGACCTCTCCGCGCGTCGCTGCCAGGTCGGCCAGGCGCGGGTCGACGGTTGTGCGCT
This sequence comes from Myxococcales bacterium, assembly GCA_003155465.1. The sequence continues at coordinate 5,218 of PMCR01000549.1, forward strand.
GTCTGCGCCGGGCCTGTCGCTTGGCAAAGCGGTCCTTGGCAGTCCCAGGCGCTGCGGTCCCTGCCAAAGGCAGTGCCGGTCGTGCATCCCCAGCCGTGGCCGAGCCCGGTTCCGCAGCCCCAGCCGGACCCGTGCTCGGCTGCAAAGGGACTTCGGCATCCGAAGCCGGCAGGGCTGCGTCAGCCCCAGTGGGGAGGGAGCGATTGGCTCGTTCGGCAGATGGAGCAAGACGCGCGCGCGTCCCGTCCTTTGCGGCGGCATCGCGCCGGGCGTCCACAGTCCACTTGCCAGCTTCTTCCCCAACCGCCTGGCATGGCAGCACCAGGGCCAGCCACGCGATCCAGGCGACCAGAAGCCGCGCCCCCGCAAGACGCGGCCGAATCGCGTGGGGAGCCCGCCGGCCTTCGGGACGGACGGCCCACCCCACCCTCCCCGCGCGCTTCCGCGCGCGCCCTCGCCAGCGCCGCGGGTGGCGCACCATCGCGGGAGGGTTTGGGAACCCTTTGAGGGCTCCCATCTCAAAAAGGCTCACGCCGTCACCTTTCGCAGCCACCGTAGGGCGAGAACGCCCGGCCGGTCTCGCTCTTCTGAAAGAATTGGATCTCGGCCGGTGTGTAGGCGTCGGGGCTCCCACAAGGAAGCTGGCGCTGGATGAACCTCTCGATGGTGTTCGCCGCCTTCACGCCCTCTGGCGTGCCGTCGGTTTCGCGCCAAAGCTCGAACAAGATACGTCGGCGTTCACGCGCCGAGTAGCGGGTATCACTCCACAGGTCGGCGAGCGCATCTGGCAGCCGACTGATGGCTTTGCGTATGTCCTCTCGGCGAGCCGCGACGGCCAGACTCATCCTGACCTCGAAAGTGGCAGCGAGAAAACGCGCCTTCTCCACCCAATAGGGATCTTGGCCTAGAGCACGCATGATCTCGTCGTTCAGGTCCATCGTGCCACCGAGCCCCCCGACAACAAAGCTGTCGGGCAGTCGGTAACAGGGGGAGTTTCGCGGGCAGACCTCGGAACGTTCCAGCCTGTCGGCCGGCGAGCCAGGGAGCGGCTGGAAGGGAGCCTCCGGCTGGCGGCGCTTGGCCTTACGGCCGAAGAGCAGCCCCTGCAGGGTCTCGGTCTTGTCTGCCGGTGGCATGGGCATGGCGATGAGCCCCACGTGATCGAAGAATGCCTTCCGGTCATGAAAAGTGACCACGCCATCACGCGTGACCCTGGCCTCAAAAACCCGCCCCTTGTAGACGTAGCCATCTCCCGAACGGCGAAGCTGGTACTCGTTCTGGGCTGGGCTGGCCTGGTACGCGTGGGCCATGACCCAGATGGGCGGCACCCCAGCGTCAGGGTGGACCGTCGCGCCGGCGTCGACGCCCAACGCGACGGTCGTGATCAGAAGTGCCAAGCCCACGGCCACATAATAAGCCAGCAAAGCCAGAACTGCTCGTCATGGCTGCGCCACGCGCCAGGATTCCCTTGTCCGTGTATCATGCTCAGCCATGCGAGCCTCCCATTTCTGTCTTCCCGTCACCCTGACCCTCGCCCTTGGCTGCCACAACCAGTCCCCGGGGGACGGCACACCGGTGCTGGCACGGGTGGGGGATAGTGTTGTTACCGCCCGCGACTTGGAAGCTCGGGTCGCCTTCTTGGGCCACTCCAAGTACCTCCTCGACCACTATTCAAAACTCGAAAAGAGGAAGGAGGTGCTTGATGGCCTGATTCAGGCCGAGGCGCTCTATCAAGAGGCCCGCCGGCTTGGCTACGATCGCGACCCGGCGGTGAAGCAGACTGTCGTGAATCGCATGCTGCAAGCCGAGGCCGATTCGCGCGCGAACGCACAGGGCATCAGCGACGCTGAGGTGGAACAATACTACAAGACCCATCCCAGCGAGTTTTCGCGGCTCGACCAGGTGAGGTTGACCCAGATCGTCGTCAAGGACCGGAGCAAGGCGCTCAAGGTCGCCGCAGAGGCCAGGGCCTTGCCCAAGGGGAACAATGAGGCCCTTCGGGTGCTGGTGGCTTCGTCCTCCGAGGATGAAGCGTCCCGCGCGCGCGGCGGCGACACGGGCATCTTGGACCGCAACACATCCACCTTGCCCAAGGCCGTAGTAGAGGCCGGGTTTGCGCTGGCCCAGGTTCGTGACGTGTCGGATCCCATCAAGACCGAGCGTGGCTACGCCGTGGTTGTCCTCACGCAGAAGCAGCCAGGCTTTTCCAAGACTTTGGCTGAGGCCAAGATGGATATTCAGTCGAGGCTGACCTACGAACATCGGCAGCAGGGACGCAACGCACTCACGGCAGAGATCCGAAGGAAAACCAAGGTCGAGATTGACGAAGCCCAGCTCGCGAAGTTCACGCTTCCCCCGCCGGGTCCTGGGCAATCCGCCGCCTCCCCGGAAAAGCGCAGCCCTGGCCCTGGTCCGGGCGCGCCCCCGTCGGCTCCCCCGACGCAAGGACCCTAGCGAAATCCAGTCAGGAAATTCGATGCTTTCCCTCCGGTGACCTGTGAAACTAACTTAGGGCGAGACATGGCCACTATTCATGATCTGACCAAGTACCTCGCACAGCCCGATGGCCCGCTGGGTGCGGTGGTCGAGATGTTTCCGGACATGGTCTTCGTGGTCGACCGCGAGGAACACCTCCTGCACATCAACACCCTGGCCGCACGCTCTTTGGGCGGTACACCCGAGCAGTTCATTGGGCGCAGGCAAGGCACGCTTTTTGGCCCCACTTTGGGCGAGCGGCACAGCCGCATCATCCAGCAAGTCTTCTCCACCGGTGAGATCGTCGTGACCGAGACGCATCAGGAGCTGCACGACGCGCCCGTATGGATCGATTCGCGTCTGGTTCCGCTCAAGGCGGCGAGTGGCGAGGTGCGGGCCGTGGTCGGCATCATTCGCGAGGTCAGTACCCGCGTGCGCGCCCAGGAAGCGCTGGCCGAACGCGAGGCCTACCTGCGCGCCATGCTGGACAACTTTCCCTTCCTGGTGTGGCTGAAGGATGTCAAAGGCCGCTTCCTGGCTGTCAACGAAGCCTTTGCGCACGCATGCGGCCGGGCGCGCTCCGGCGATGTCGTCGGCCTGACCGACTTCGATGTCTGGCCGAAAGAGCTGGCGCAACGCTATATCGACGACGACCTCAGCGTGATGGCCACCCGCCAGCAGAAAGACGTTGAGGAGCCCATCTTCACCGAGGGAGCCTCCCGTTGGTTCGAAACCTTCAAAACGCCGGTTCTCGACAAGCGGGGCAAGGTGCTCGGCACCACCGGTTTCTCGCGCGACATCACCGATCGCCAGCGCCTCGACGAGGAACTGCGTGCCCAGCGCGAACAGCTCCGTGCCCTGGCCGCCCACGTCGAATCCGTGCGTGAAGAAGAGCGGGTGCGCATCGCGCGCGAGATCCACGACGAGCTGGGCCAGGCGCTGACCTGCATGAGCATGGACCTTGCTTTTCTGGAAAAGCAACTGCCGAGGGAAGACACCCAGGCCGCCGCGCGGGTATCGGCGCTTGCGACCCTGGTCAGGGAAACGGTGAAGACCGTGCGCCGCATTTCCGCTGAACTGCGCCCCAGCATCCTGGACGACTTGGGTCTGGGCGCCGCGATGGAGTGGCTCGGGCACGACTTCGCAACCCGCACCGGCATCGACTGCGCGGTATCGGTGCCCAGCAACGTCACCATCGCGGCGGAGCGAGGCACCATCGTGTTCCGCATGTGTCAGGAGGCCTTGACCAACGTGGCCCGCCACGCCGGGGCCAGCCACGTCAGCATCGATCTGATGATCGACGCCGACGACAACCTGATCCTCGAGGTGAGCGACAATGGTCGCGGCATCACCGACGAGGAAGTCCACCGGCCCGATTCACTGGGGTTGCTCGGCATGCGCGAGCGTGCGGCCCTTCTAGGCGGGGTAGCCGAGGTGAAGGGCACGAAGGGTCAGGGAACGACCGTGACGGTCCGGGTGCCCCTGCAGGGCTCCCCGGCATAGGTACCCAGTGCGAGCGGCATGGGTTATGGTGTAGCTGCGGGAGATTGGCTCCCCAACCCCGAACATGCGAATCCTGGTAACCGGCGGCGCTGGCTTCATCGGCGCGAACTTCCTCAATCTCTTGGTGCCCCGCCACCCCGAGCACCAGTTCATCAACCTGGACGCGCTGACCTACGCCGCCAACCCGCGCAGCCTGGACGCGGTGGCCGATCGGGCCAACTACGCCTTCGAGCGGGCCGACCTGTGTGATTTCTCCGCGCTGCAGGGCGTGTTTGCCCGCCGTCAACCCGAAATCGTGGTGCACTTCGCGGCCGAGAGCCACGT
>PMCR01000243.1 GCA_003155465.1 Myxococcales bacterium
ACGTGCGACCTGTTGCCGGGCGCGAAGCGGCGTATACTTGCCGTCATGTCCAGTCCCGGGCTGCGGGCCAACGTTCCGTACACGTATCAGGAGTTCCAGTACCTGCCGAATGACGGCCGCCGCTACGAAATTGTCGAAGGGGAGCTCCACCTGACACCAGCGCCTTCCCCCATGCACCAGACCGTGTCGCGGCGCCTGCAGTTTGCGCTGATGAAGCAACTCGAAGAGCCAGGCGTGGCCTTCATATTCAACGCTCCTTTCGACGTGATTCTCGGCGAGACGTCGGTGGTTGAGCCTGACCTGGTCATCATCCGCCAGGGTCGCCGCGGCAGTTTTTCAAAGCGGGGCTTCGAGGGCGCACCCGACGTGGTGGTCGAGATCCTTTCCCCCACCACGCGGGGCAACGACGTGTTCCTGAAGAAGGCCGCCTACGCCCGGCTCGGGGTTGCCGAGTACTGGATAGTGGACCCCGATCTGGGCCGGGTTGAAGTCTTCCGCCTGAAAGAAGGCGGGTACGATCAAGGCCTGCTGTTCGATCGTTCCGCCACGCTCAGTTCGCCCTCGTTCCCCGAGGTCGCGGTCCCGTTGGCGCCGATCTTCGCGCCGTTGTAGGGGATCACTTTACCGCCCGCAAGGATCGTGTAGAAAGTGCCGATGTTGTCTGCCATGGATGAGAATAGACGCAGTAGCCCACGCTACCAAGTAAGGGTCGAGGTTGGCATGCAGACCGAGAGCAACTTCTACACCGGGCTCACCCAGGACTTGAGCGGCGGCGGTATTTTCGTATCGACCCACCAGCTTCGGCCAGTCGGCGAGCACATCAAGGTCTTGCTGACCCTGCCCGGGCAGGGCGAGACCTTCGAGATCATCACCGAGGTTCGTTGGCTGCGCGACATAACGCTCAGCCGGAGTACCGATGAGCCGGGCATGGGTTTGCGCTTTCTGCAGATGACGCCCCGGGCGATAAAAGCGGTGTCCGACTTCCTCACCAAACGCGAGTCACTCTTCTTCGATGAGGACTGAGGTCCCAGCCGAGCCGTGCCGGCTCGGACGATCAGCGTCCCGCGCGCAGCAGTTCCAGAAGGGGCGCGTCTTCCTGGCCGGGGGCCAGAGGCTGGGAAAGGTCGACGCGCGCGTGAATGGCAAAGTCCTCGTCGCCCTCAGGATCGACGAGGCGCTGCTGGGCTTCCCACAAGCGCGGCGCGATGGGTGTCAGCAGGGTGTTGTGCGGGCTGCGTGCCACAGGCGTGACCATGATCGAGGCGTGTTCCTGGAAGTAGGGCTCAAGCTCGGCGGCCAAGCGCTCGGCGGTCCACTCTGGTGTGTCGCTCCCCGGGTTGTCGCGCAGGGCGGACAGCGCCTCTTCCCAGTCGCGACGGGCCAGGGCGCCCAGCAAGCGGTGTAGCTCGGCCCGGATGCGGGCGGCAAAGGCGCGCGGGTCTGCGGCCGGATCGCGTGGCCGTGCGGCGCGGACGGGCGCCTGCGGCGCGGCCGGACCAGCTGGTGCGCGCAACTCTTCCCATTCTTCCAGCAGGCTGGAGTCAACCGTGCGCACCAGGCCGCCCAGACTGGCCAGCAGGTCCTCCACTTCCGGGGTGCGAAAGGCGGCTGGCACCGACTGGTTGAAGGTCCGGTAGGCGTCGGACAGATAGCGCAAGAGAACGCCCTCGGTCCGCTGCAGTCCATAGTCGCGCACGTAATCGTGGAAGCTGCAGAAGCGCTCCAAGATTTCGCGCGCCACGGATTTCGGCGCGATGTTCTCCTCGCCCACCCAGGGATGCCTGTCGGAAAAGGCGTTGAACGTGTCGTAGATGAAGTCGCGGTTGGGCTTGGGCCATTCCAGCTTTTCCAGTTCCTCCATCCGGGCCTCGTACTCGACGCCCTGGGCCTTCAGCGCCGCCACGGTTTCGCCCTTCAGTCGATCAAGCTGGGCGTAGAGCACCGGCCGCGGATTCTCCAGAATGGCCTCCACCAGGGAGAGCACGTCAAAGGCGTGGGTTTCCGCCGCTGGGTCAAGCAGCGGCAGGGTATCGACCAAATACAGCGACAGGGTGTGGTGCAGGGAGAAGTCGTGCTGCAGATCGGGACTGACCACCGCTTGCGGGCAGCGCGCCCTTTCGTCGACCACCAGGCTGACCAAGCCGGCCTTGCGCAGGGTGCGGAAACAGGCGGCAGCGGTGCGGCGGTGGCGGCGCTTCATCACGTCGCTGTCGTGGCACGCGGTGATGACTTCCAGCAACTTGCGGTAGCCGCCCCCGCGCCGCCGGTCACCTTTCTCGCCCTGCAGAAGCGCCAGCAGCAGCCCATGGGTCACGGCGAAGCGCGACTCCAGCGGCTCGGGCGTGCCCGCGGCCAGGCGGTCGAACGTGCCCTTGTCGAAGTGCACGTAGCCCTTCTGCGGCGGCTTCTGCATGTGCACCTTCTTGCCGCCGGCCGCCTTGGCCTTGAGGCGCAAATTCTCCACCACATGCGCCGGCGCCTGCGCCACCACCCACCCGCGCTCGTCAAAACCCTTGCGGCCCGCGCGTCCCGCGATCTGCTTGAACTCGCGCACGCCGAGGATCCCGTCCTTCTGTCCGTCGTACTTGCACAGCTGGGTGAACAGCACGGTGCGGATGGGGATGTTGACCCCAACACCAAGAGTGTCCGTGCCGCTGACCACCTTGAGCAGGCCGCGCTGGCTCAGACGCTCGACGATGCGGCGGTAGCGCG
>PMCR01000194.1 GCA_003155465.1 Myxococcales bacterium
GGCGCGACGTGAAGAACGTGCTGGAGTTGCATCCCTACGATCACGGCGAAGGGTACTTCCTGGGCGTGTTCCTGGCTGGTGCCTATCAGGAGATCCTGGGCGACCTGCACAACCTTTTCGGCAACACCAACACCGTGCACGTGTCGCTGGCGCCGGGCGGCGGCTATCAGATCGAGCACGTGGTGACCGGCGACACGGTGACCGACGTGCTCAAGTACGTCAGCTACGCGCGCGAGGATCTGATGGCGCGCGTGCGTCGCTTTGCCGAGCAGGCGGTGCGCACCAACGGCATGAGCCTGGAGGAGACGCGCTCGCTGCTGCGCATGTACGAGGAGGGTCTATCGGGCTACACCTACCTGGAAAGGGGATGAAGCGCCGGCTTGCTCTGCCCTGTCATTCCACGATTATCTCCTCGGGGCAGAGCTGGGAGTCGGCTAGGCAAGGGAAGGTCAGACCGCCGAGCACCGTAAGAATGCAGTTCAGGATCTGGGAGTTGCTGCTACCATCCGCCCGGCTGCGCACGTCGACGACGGCGCCGTTGCTGTCGAGAACGATGGCATAGCCGACGGGATAGCCCGCGGCCCCACAACTCGAGATTGCGTTTGCCAACTTCTCGTTGTCGGGGTTGGCAACAAAGGAACCGCGATAGAGGCTGCAGCCGCTGGGGTCGAGGCCTGCCAGCGAATCGGCGGCCTGCAGTCCCAACTGGTTGAGTCGGTCTGAGGTGGCCTGGTCGCATCCGAGGACGGTTGGACCATAGCCCTGGGACAGGTAGAAACTTGCACAAAGCTTGGAACGATCGCTGCAACGGTCGACATAGCCTGAGAAACACGGTACGGCGGCCGCCATCCGGTCCTTCACCGTGCGATCGATATCGTCAGCGCAGGTATTGGGATTGATTTCAGCGGAATCGGGTTGAGCGTCAATGCTGACGTTGGTTCTTGCATCGGGTTGAGCGTCAACGCTGACACTCGTTCTTGCATCGGGTTGAGCGTCAACGCTGACGCTCGTTCTTGCATCGGGTTGGGCGTCAATGCCGACGCTCGCTCTTGCATCAGGTTGGGCGTCAATGCTGACGATCATTCTCGAATCAGGCTGAGTGTCCAGGCTGACGCTCGCTTCTGCAGCCGGTTGAACCTCGGTGCTGACGCCTGCCTCTGGCCGCGAAACCCCCATGGGATGCGAACCGCAGCTTGCCGAGGCGAAGAGAAAGATCAAACTCGATGCTGCTGCCGCTGCCATGGGCGAGAAGCGTCGCTCGGGCGCACCGAAGAGACGACCGACGTCGGCTTCGAAGCCGCTGATTTCAGCGCTGAACCCACGCGCTCCTTCGGCCAGGGCGTGGACGAGATCATCCCCACGCCTGTCATTTGGCATGTTCTGCGCCCCATCGAGTGTCTTGCGCAATGACTCGATGGCAAAGGCATTGAGGCGAGTCCGCAGATCGATAAGCGCGGTGTCCACGCCGGCAGCGGGCTGGTGCATATTCAGGCGGCGTGCCACGGCCAGCATCGTTTGGGTATCGTGAAGTCGCTGGGTCAGGCTGTGGTCGCCGAATGCCTCCATGCGAACCCGCGCCAGCAGTTCGGTGAATCGCTGGGCGACAGGATCGGCGAGCCGGTAATCCCAGCGCAGAGGATTGCCGCGCAGGCGCCCCTCGCGCAGCAAACGCTGGTAGAGATGGGTGCCGTGATAGGCCTTCATGCGGGTCACGTCGAAGAGGCCGTGCTCGATGCGGGCCAGGAAGCGTAGCCCTTCATCGATCGAGGCGACGGTCGAGCTCGGATGCACAAGCATCAGGTTGCTGATGCTTGCGACGCCGCACCTGTCCAGCTCCTGCAGAATCGAGAGCGCATGCTCGGGGTCGCACCGTCGGTGGAACCATCGCCCTTGCTCGGCACTGGGAAACTCGATGCCAAGAAAACAACGCGCCAGCCCCACCTCGGAAAAGCGTCGCGCGATGGCCTGGGTGACTCGTTCTGCACGCAGCATGCACCCGAGAGCAAGCGTTGGAACCTTCGCGGCCTTGAGCTGGCTTTGCAGATGGGAAAGCCAAGTCAGGGCGTCCGCTTCGCGGTAGGGCAGGACGTGTTCGTCGACAAAGTAGGCGTACCCATGGCCCGATCTCGCCAGCCCCGCCAGCTCGTCAGCCACGTCAGCCACCCGACGCCGACGAATTCCTCCCACGCCGAAGGCCGCCAGGAGCTTCCGCGAGTGACCTGCGCGCAGACCCTCATCGACCTCGGCGTCTTGCAGGGCCGCGGGGCCGCAGTAGCTGCACCGGCCGGCGCACCCTCGCGTGGCCGACATATGTGCCACCTTGCGGCCGAGCATCCGCATGCCCCCATGCCGGACGGGCACCAGCGTGGTGGGAAGCCGGCTAAGCACGTCGGCGGGAGGACCATCGCCCGCGCGGGTTGACAAACCGGGCACGCAGGCAACCGACTCGCCCCGCACCAAGGCCCGAACCAAGGCGAGCAGGGGCACCTCGCCGGCAAATCGCACCACGCTGTCCAGCCAAGCGTAGCGGCCGAGCAGCCACGTGCGCGCCAGGGTTGCGAATGGTCCACCGGCAGTGATATGGCCACGGTAGCCCAGCCGCCGGAGCAGCTCACCCAGCGCCAGCGGCAACACGGCCGAACCACCATCCTGCAAGGACAGGCCAACCACATGGGGCGGCTGCCTGCAGATGGACCGCGCGATGGGCAAGACGTTGTCGACATGGTTCAGCACGTGCCGGCTCGTGCGGACGGCTGCACCAGCCAAGGCCGCTTCGAGATAGCCGATGCCCAGATGGTCGTTGTGTTCCAGCCGGCGTCCGACCAATGCGACGGAAGCTCTGTTCTTCATGAGCGCCCCCTCTGCGCCGCCATCATATCACGAACTACTTCGGCATCAGCTCCGCGATCGTCGTCGCACCGATGCGAGCCAGGCGGGCTTCTTCCAAGTCCTTGATCAACGCGGCCAGAGCGGGAGAAGTGGCGCCTGGCGCGGTTTCCAGATCGCTTGAGCGAAACGCGGCCAGCACGTCCTGCAAGGTGATGGTGCCTGCGGCTCGACCCGGGATGAAGCCTTCCTTGTCGCCTTGCACTTCCGCCAAGAGTCCTTGACCTTTGAGCCGAGCTGCTATGCGATCGATGATCTCCACGGACAGGCCGAATTCGTGGCCGAGGAGGGTGCGCTCGATGCCCTTGCCTCCCCGTTCGTAGTCCGCGGCGACGAAAGCCAGGATCTGCGCGGCGACTAGGCCGTTTATGGGTTCGTCGTCGCGATGGCGTCGTTCTTCGGCCTCCAGCAAGCGCAGGTTCTGGATGGCGTTTGCGATCTCGGCGCCGCCCAGCACCACCCACCACGATATGTAGATCCACAAAAGGATAAGGGGCACGAGCGCCAGGGGGCCGTACACGCCGCTGTAGCTCGACAGCAGGACGCCCTTGGCAAAATGCACGAACCCCCATTTCAACCCTTCCAGCGCGAATCCCGTGACCAGGGTTCCGGCGAGGGCGGCGTACCAGCGCACGCGAATGTTGGGCAGCATCCAGTTGACCAGGAAGAGCCCGCCGAATTGAATCGACAGTGGCCCGAAGAAGCGCGCCGCCGATCCTGAGCCAATAAGGCGCCCCGACCAGTAGAGGTAGGCGCCGGCCAGCACCGGCAGCAACGTGACCACCGGGTAGAAAATCAGGAACTTGCGAAACCAGGAACGCCGCACGGCCACGTGCCAGATGTCGTTGAAGGTGTTCTCGACGGTGTCATAGAGGAAGTAGCAGGTGGCCAGGGTGAAGGCCAGGCCCAGCCCGCCGGCAGCGCCAACCGCGACCTTTTCCGAAAACGACGCGAGTTCGCTGACTACGTCGCCCATGTCGGGCAGAACCTGGGTCGAGAGGAACTCCAGCAAGCGCGACTGGGCTTCGAGGCTGTGCGTCTGGCGCAGGGCTGCGAACACCAGCGCCGACAGCGGCACGAGGCCGAGGGTGGTTTGATAGGTCAGCGCCGCCGCCTGTTGCGGGCAGTGATCGCGCACCCATTGTTTGATGATGCGCAGGCCGAGGCGAGCCATGTACAAGACGGCGCGATCCGGCCGCGACAGCACAGCCGCCATCTCGTGGGAGGGTGCCGTCATAGCGGCACGGATTTGGCTGAGCCAGAGACGCATGCCCAGAGATAGTTCATCACGTCGGGCGCGGATACAACCCGCCGTGCTCCGAAAATCCATCGCTGGGCCTCACGCGGCTGCACGGTGGTAGCAATTGACAGCACTGGGCCGCCCGTCAAGCGTCGGCATAGCCGCCGGATTTGCCTCCTTTCTCGCCACCTACGGCCGGCTCGCCGCACGCCGGCCCCGGGTTGCTAGTGCACGCCGGAGACGTCGCGATGCCGCTTGGCCCCGGCCGTCGCCCGCTTCTCTTCGCGCGACTGGCGGGAGCGTGAGGCGGCACCAGGTCTTTGAAACAGAGGGGGTCGGAGCCCCGCAGGCTGCCGCAGAGGTGATAGGCCGAGGCGCGGCATCCTCCCCGGCAGTGCACCGGCGCATACTCGCAGGTCGCGCAGGGGCCACTCATGGCTTGTTTGTCCAACGTGCGCATCTCGTCGAGTATTGGCGACTCGTGCCAGACGCGGCTCATCGAGCGCTCGAGGAGGTTGCCGAGCGGGAATGACTGGAGAAACGGGCACGGGTAGGCGGTTCCGTCGGCTCCCACGCTCAGCGTGTCGTAGCCGGCCGAGCAGATCATCATGCCGTTCTCCGCCGCGGGCGGGACCGGTGGATCCAGAAGAAAGGCATAGGTGGATTCCATCGACACTTGCAGCCGCCCCGCGTGCTTGCGGCCGGCTTCGGCGAGGATTCGGCTCAGTCGAAGTGAGCCTTCCTGATCCAACCGGAGGCTGCTTTCGCTGGCTTCACCGCGGCCGGCGGGGATGAACGGAATCGCTTTGTAGCCGGTGCAGCCCAGCGCGACGGCCAGGTCGACGATCTCCGTCAGACGGCCGATGTTGCGGGCGGTTGCGGTGGAACTGATGCTGGTGGCAATGCCCTCGCCTTTCAGGCGGCGGAGCGTATCGCAGGCGTTGGCGAAGGCCCCCTGCCGGCCGCGGAACGCATCGTGCTCGGCGCCGACTCCGTCAATGCTCACCTGCACCTGGAACACCGGCAGGTCGCGCAGGGCGTGCAGGAGCCGGTCGGGCAGGCAGTGGCCGTTGGTGGCGATGTCCACCCTCATGCCGGTCGTCGCGATGTGGGTGAGCAGCTCGATGATGTCGGGCCGCAGGAATGGCTCGCCGCCGGAGAGGGACAGGTAGAGGACCTTGGCCGCGGCAAGTACGTCGATGAGAGCGTACGCTCCAGCGGTGTCGAGCTCGGTCGCCCGCTGTTTTCCCGAGGCGGTGAGACAGTGGGGGCAATCCAGGTTGCAGGCATACGTGACGTCCCAGATCACGCTCTTGGGCGCCGAGAGCGCGGCGTTGCTCGATGCCGGCGAGGCCTGCGAGGGTGGCGGTGGCGCGTGCCCGGGCGGGGAGGTCTCGCCGAACTCGCCGAGCCGGACCGCGGCGATGCGGTTCAGCTCGGCGAGCGATTCCTGCACCTTGCGGCTCGCCTCCTCGCGGTCAAGACCGAAAGTGGTGCGGCATTCCTCGACGATTCGGTCGACAGTGTGCGCGCCGGTGCACCGCTCGGCCACCAGTGCGCCGAGTGCGCTGAACTCCCTCTCCTCCGACAGGAAGGGATTGAAGATGAGTGCCCCGGAGCGCTCCCGCCTCAGCGTTATGAAGGAGAACAGGGCGGGCCGCAAGTCACCCGCCCCTCTCTCCTTCAAGGGAGTCGTCACTCGCTACCAACCCGCTTGAGCATGAGCAGGAGGGCCTTGCGGTTGGCCGGCTGGAGCCGCGCGAGGACCGCCTTCACCTGCGGCGTGTCCACCTTCCGCGCGAGCTCATGGACGGTGCTTACGCCGCACTCCTTGAGAATGTCCACGAAGTCGTGGAAGTCAGGTGGGTCGATGGCCGGACAGCCGACGCCGACGCCCGCCATGCAGGAGATCCTGGCGCCACACTCGATCGCCATCGCGCACGACGTGATCTTCATGCCGCAGAGGATCTGCGACTTGCACGTGACGCTCGCCGCGCAGTGGATGCTCGCGTTGCAGGTGACGTACGGCAGGCAGCCAACGGCGGTTTTGCAGATGATACTTGTCTTGCAGGAGATGCTGGCTCCGCAGAGGACCTTCGGCATGCAGAGCGGCTTCGCCTTGACCGTGACGGCCCCGAAGTAGGGCACGCGGTCCTTGGCGGTTACGGTCACCTCCATGGTACCGGTGGCGGGTGGGGAGAAGTCGAAGTGCGCCGCGCCTGTCGCGTCGGTCTCGGCCGAGCGCATCCAGCTCTCCCCCATGGTCAGACAAACCATCGCGTCCGGGAGGGCGAGGTCCGCGTCGGTCTTGACCTGAACGACGACATCCTGGTGCTCCTTTATGATCTCGGCCGGGTGGGTCACCTTCAGCGCCTTGGGCTTTCCCACCCAGACCGTCATCTCAGGGTCACCGAGCAGGTTCTGGGCGAAGATCGTCCACCGGTCCGAGAGGTCGAAGCGGGAGTCGTTGAGCAGGGCGATGTGACGGGTAGTCTCGAGCCGCGCGAAGAACTTGCGCGCGAAATCGTCGCCCGACCCGATCCACCCGAAGCGCGTGTAGCCGACGTAGGCCACGGCACCGCCGGTGGCGTTCTGGAGCAACTTCTCGCTGGTAGCGTCGTTGGCGGTGAAGTCGGCGGTGAGACAGGACATAGCGTAGACGATGGGCTGGTGAAACCCGTTGCTGGCGGTCTGGGCCAGAACCCCGTCTACGTAGCAGCATCCGCCCTGGCTTCCATGCCCGCTCAAGCACAGGAAGTGGGGTCCCAGGTTGAGCGCGTCGCACACCCGGGCTTGCGTCACGTGCGCCAGCGGCGGCGAAGCGGCGTCGGCGGCGGGCAGGTCGACCTCGTCCTGGTACAGGCGTTTGACCACATCCACCCCGGGGAAGTCGGCGGCGATCTGCTTGCGCAGCGTTTCCTGGTCGGTCATCGACGAGTCGGCGCTGGTCCGGTCGAAGATGAAAAAGGGCGGCTCGTGCTCGTCCGACTCTCCGTAGACGACCACCCACGCCGTCGGCACCCCGATGTGGAAGACACTGCCGTAGATGACGACGATGTTCTCGCTCGGGCTAAGGTCGGTGTCGCTCTTGGCGAAGTACCAGCCACGGCCTGCGACCTCAGCCTCGGCGGTATACGGCATGATGCGCACGTCGGTGACGGTCACCTGCACGAAGAGACGCCACTCCAGGCTGTCGAAGACGTCTTTCAGGTGGATGAGCGAGTACGCGGCCCCGGCCCCGTGGTGGTACCTGTTGTCCTCGGGCGGGTTGCTCGCGGTCTTGCTCACCCAGGGCGCCCGGCCGAAGTTGGTGGACACCACGGTGAGCCGTCGCGGCCAGTTGAGATCGAGCGCGGTGCCGTCAGGCCGTTGCAGCTTCTCGTAGGCCAGTACCTTGTCGACGAACGCCCCCGCCTCGGCTACGGTGGCCACCGGCGCGCGGCCGAGGCCGACGTCGGCACCGAGCTTGACACCGTCCAGGTCGGTGCCGCCTGAGTGCTGGCCGTAGATCCCGTTGTCCACCAGGTCCCAGTCGTGAACACCGGGCAGACCGTAGCTCGAACCGACCAGGCTCGAGTAGTAGAGGTCCGTGGGGATGATATTCCAGGTGTAGAGCCAGCGCAGGTTGGCGTTCAGCAGCGCGGCTGATCCGTTCACCCGCACGAACTTGGTCGCGGCGACCGAGCGCGTGGCGTAGGTGTTGTCGGTCGTGAAGTACCAGCCGGGGTGCGTCGCATCCGAGGTCCCGGTTCCGTCGAACGGGATCACGGTTCCGTTGGCGGGATTGACCAGGGTCTCGTGGGTCGGATCGCCCGGCCACCAGATGTCAGGATTCCCCACCACGTACATCTTGAGGAATGCCCCCGTCCAGAACGATCTGTTGTCCGCCGGGGGATCGACGGAAGCGATCCCGATGTCGCCACAGCCGTCGCCCGCGATTTGGCGTACGGGAATAATGTTGTCGTCGCCCCCGAGCAGAACCCAGGCAATGCCCCACTCGTCATAGGCCCATTTGAGGAAGTTGCGCAGAACCTCCTGCAGGTCACGGGTGCCGGTTCTGAAGTCGCCATGGACGCCGTTTACGATGTCGGTGACCGTGACCACACGAGTGGAAAGGCCACGGCGCTTCTTCCATTCGCAGAGTCGCTTGAAGACGCCCACCATGTCGCCCACGCCGCTGGCCGAGCCCGGGATCGGCGTACTGGTGGCGGCGTCCCACGCCTGGTTGTCGGTGATGACCAGGTAGTCGACGAAAAAGGAAACCGGCCAGAGCGGTTCGAGATCCTGCACCCAGGCCGGGTTGACCACGTCGGCGCGGAGGATGTCCGTGATCCGGCGCGTCTCCGCCCGGTTGCGGGGCTGCCGGAAGTAGGCTCCTCCTCCCGCGGGGCGCGCGTCGGAGACGCCCATGTCCGGCTGGTAGCTCAACGTGATCGCCACCTCGGTCGCGAGCGTGATGATGCCTTTGCGGTTCTGGTTCACGGGGTGCATGTCGAGGCTGACGACCGTCGCGGCACCACGTTGCTCCACGGCAGCGACGCGGGCCACCGGCGGAGCCGAGGCCAGCACGCGCTCGTATTCCTCAAGCCGAGGCGGCGTAACACCCCGTCCCCGTGGAAGCTCGGACAGAACTCGCTCCTCCGCGACCGGTTTCGAGAACAGCGACGGTTTGATCCGTCCCTTTCCCGGTCTGGCGGCGGCGACCGCCGGCTTGGGCTCTTGGACCGGGGCGATGAACACCGGCCCCTTCGTCATGTCGGCCTGCTTGACCACCTTGACCGCGAAGCGCTTCACGGCGGAGCCCGGCGGCAGGGCGACGCGCATGCGCTGCCACGGAATGGCGGGCGTGCCCGGCTCGCCGCGAGCGCGCGCGTCCTCGAGATCGAGCACAACCCCGAAGGGCGTCTCGGTCACCTTGAGTCCCGACGGCGAGTACTGCACCGTCAGAGTGAGCGTACCCTTCTGCCGCTTGGGGTCGCCCTTGACCTGTATCTTCCGGTTCATTGACATGTCTTTCTCCAGTTCTTCGTGCAGATCCGTCCGACCCAAGTCTGGCCGGCGCGCATAACCGCACGCGCCGGCATTACGCCGAGAGTGGAAACGGTGTTCGAGACCAGGGACTGCGCTGACGTTCGGGAATGGTGGGTGGGAACAGTGGACGTCGAGTCGAGATGAACAGCTTGCCGGCTGGCGAGGCAGCGGAGCCCGAAGACCGTCCGCACCGCGCAGCGAGCCAAGTGAGTAGAACAAAGGGAGGTGAGAAGGTCAAGAACGGGCCAGAGGAGGCCCCTGCGTGCGCCCGCTCATGCGCCCGCTCGGCGATTGACATGCAAGGGGCGCCAGGCTCAAATGGCACGGTTGACTACGCCTGTTCACTATGCCGCGACGCCGCTGGCTACTTGGCAGCGCCGGTCCGTGCGCGGGGTATTGGCGATGCCGACGGCCCTGGCATTGTTGCTGGCGAACACTCCGGCACGCGCGCAGCAGGTGGATCCGCGCGAGACTCAGGCGCGCAGCGAGTGCCTGGCGGGGCGTTTTCAGGCGGGCGTGGATCTGCTGGCCCAGCTTTTCGCTGAAACCGCGAACGCGAACTACATCTACAACCAGGGCCGGTGTTACGAGCAGAACGGCAAGCCTGACGAGGCGGTCCTGCGTTTTCGTGAGTTCTTGCGCAAGGCCAAGATCCTGTCGGCCGAGGCAAAGGCCGAGGTGAATGGGCACATTGCCGAATGCCAGGCCATGAAGGCCGAGCAGGAGGGTAGGGCGGCGCCAGCCACAACTGTGCCTGTGCCGCCATCGTCACCCGGAACGCCGCCATCGACAGCCGAGGCCCAGCCCGAACCTCCCACGACCATCACGCCGGCACCTGACAAGCCGATAGCTACCCCGAGCTCGGCTGGCCTTGTTGAAACTGGCCGCCCATCCACCGACAGCAGAGGCGCGACCTTGCGAACCGCGGGAATCGTGGCTGCTTCCATAGGAGCTGCGGGCTTGATTGCCGGGGTGGCTTTCAGCATCGAGACCCACAGCATCTCCAGCGACGTCACGTCCAACGCCAGCCACCGCAGTTTCAGCCGAACCACCTATGACCGCGGCAGTCTGTTCTCGGATCTGCAGTGGGTGGGCTACGGCGTGGGCGCGCTTGCGCTCGCCTGCGGTGGGGTGCTGTACTATTTCGGGTACAGGGCTGGTCACGCGCCCGCATCTGATTCCGTCAGCCTGGCTCCCATGTTGTTGCCAGGGGGAACCGGCGCAGTCGTGCACGGGAGTTTCTAGCCCATGCAGCGTCGGAAGACTGTTCTGGCCGTATCAATACTCCTGCTTGCTGCCGCGTGCACGTTCAATCCCAAGGTCGACCCCAACAAACTGGACTGCATACACGACAATGGCTGTCCATCGGGATACCGTTGCGTGGACGTCACCGTCGAGAAATCCGGTTTCTGCTGCAACAACTCCGACCCAACCTTGTGCCGCCGACCAGGGACCACGTCTGCCGACGACGGGAGCGCTGCCGGCGATGCCAGGCCCACGGATGGGTTGTCAGATGGCATCGGCCGCACTGATGGCAGCACCAGCAGCGCCAGCGACGGCTCGGCCGAAAAGCCTGCATCCGACGCCAACGCCACCGATCGCGCGACATCCCCCGACTCCGGCCCGCCAGTTTTCGATGGCGCCACTGACCGCGCGGCCTCCCAGATGGATGGCCCCAGCAATTCCGACGCCGCTCAACCCGACGTTACGGGTGTATTCATCCAGCAGGACGCGGAGGCTCAGCAGGACACCGCCTCCCTGTCTGACTCGCTCATTCCCCTCCCGCCCGACGCCCTCGTTCAGCAGGACGCCGCTGCATTGTCGGACGGACTCGCCCCGAACGACGCCCTGGCCGCCCAGGACGGCCCGCTTGACGTGCCTGTGGGCCCGATTCCAGACGCTGCCCCCGATCTCTCGTCGGACGCGCCCTTGGGCGCCGGTCCGCAGATCACCTCCATAGAAGGTACTGGCACTGCCGCCGCAGTGGCGCCGCGGACCGAGGATCTTACAGCATGGAACGCGCGCGTGGCTGACCGGCGGCCAGCATCGAAGCGAATCTCCAGCTCCGTTCCGGTGCTGGAGGTGACGGGAAACGGGTTGGGCGGCGTTACACAGGCGACGCTCAAGGGCCAATCTGGCCAAGGAGAACGTGTCATGAGTATCGGGGCAGCGAGCGCAACGAGACTGACATTGGGATGGCCATCCACCCTGGCGGCAGGCGGGCTATTCATTCTTTCCCTGACCGCCCCAACCGGGACCGCCGAGGCCGAGGTGTTCTTCCTGCAGGGCGAAGCGGGGCTGCAGGGCACAACGGGACTGCAAGGCGCAAAAGGCGACAAGGGCGATCCAGGCGACTCACTCTTTTCATGCAGCGCCGGCACCTGCTCGACCAGCAACAACATCTCGGTCAGTGGCCTGTTCACCGTCACTGGAGGCCTGACCAACGGCAGCGCCAGCCTCATACCCCCACCCAAGACTGTGGTGCTCACGACTTTGTCCGCGGCTGACCTTGCCGACACCACTATGTTCAGCGCCACCGGTCTGGGCGCTGGCGTCTACCTGGGCTGGGCGATCTGCAATGGCAACAACGCCACGACCAACCTGACTGCCAAGTTTCCTCGCATGATCGCGACGGGCGCAGGCGCCACGGGCGGCAGCGATGCGGCGCACACGCACACGATGGGGAACCACACCCACGACGCGCGCGGTACCATGTATGCCGCTATTGCTCCAAACACCAACGGAAGCGGACTCGTATTTCGAGGTGGCGCACCGACTGAAACCTTCACACCAAGCCACCGGTATACCGTGGTGACAGAGAATGAAAGCTACACCACGCTAAACGGTATGGGTGTGCCCATCATCGGAGCCACGGCAGCGCCGAGCAGCAACACCACATCTGGCACCGACGGCCGACCGGCCTACTACGAACTGGTTCCGCTTTGTAAACTGTAAGAGAGCAGCCGTCGGGATCCCCGACCTAGGTTGATTCCTTTTCTTGGACCGCCGTAGGCCACAAAAGAACGGTCGGCGCGCGGCGAGAAGCAGGCGCCGCTCCGTCAGAAGGTCGAGATGGGGTGGCCGCAAGGTCGTTTGTCATCACGAAAGGATCACCGGCCAGATCTCACTCGCCAGCGAAAACCTCAATGATATTGAGGGTGCCGCGGTTGCGAACGCAAATGTGTGGAAGGTCCTCGCTCACAGCTGCGCTGCCGCCGATGACAGGGCTGGCGCCTGTCGAGGCCCCCGCACCCGACTCGCTGGATCCGCCAGCTGGAACACCGCCGGTTCCGCCACCTGTACGGCCCTTCGTGTCCTCGATGGGCCCAGAGCCGCACCTGCTCAGCCCAAGAACGACGACCAGCACAGAAGCGACCAGCGGAATCCGACATTCGGTTCCCAGGAAGTTTCTCGTTCCCAGGGAGTTTCTCATTGCAGATCTCCTACTGAGGTGAATTCGGGGTGAAGCGATGGGGTCCGTCCGATATTGACATGCTTTCTCGCCGTCGGAACGTAGCAACCTAGGTCCCACCCGCCATAGAGACTCGTCCTGATATTGACAAGCACCCACGCCGCCGAACTGGGGAACATGATACTGGAATTCGGAAGGCGGCGAGTGGGCGTATACTGCCACCCAGAACTCAAAGTGGCAGTCCTAACCTGAGGTCCCCTGGCATGGCCGTCCGAATCAGATGCGTGTATGGCGTAGGCGTTCTGTCTGCTCTCGCGCTGCTGGCGGGGTGCTACAAGATGACCTTCAGCGAATACAAGGGGGGTGGCGGGCATGACGGTGGAGATGCCGCGGGACAGAGCCTACCCGACCGAGGCGATTCCGGGGCCCCGGTAGGCGACGAGGTAGGGAACAAACATGACGGGGCGGCCGTAATCGAGCAGCCGGTCGGGGCTGGGCCAGACGCCTTGAGCACAGCGCCGGACCTTCTGACAGCAACCAGCGTCGATGCGCTGCCTGTCCCGACACCGCCGGTCGATGCGATCCCTGACACGATACTGCCGGTCGACACGGCGCTTGACGCGATCATCGACCTGAGGCCTGACACGCCGATCGACATGCTCCCTGACAAGCTCGATGTCATGCCTGACAGGCCGGTCGACAGGCTCCCTGATGTGCCCCCCCTGCCCCCCCCATCTGCCCTACTGAGCACCGGGGGGATCGCGCTTCTTTCCTTCGGCCCGGTCGCCCTTGGCTCATCGAGCAGCGTGCAGAGTTTCACCATCACGAACAACGGGGGAGGAACTAGCGGCCCCATAGTCCTGAACTCGACGACCAGCGAGTTCGCCATCCGGAGCGGCGACACTTTCGATTGCGTGTCAAACGCCACCGTCTTGGTAGCGGCTGCGTATTGCACGGTACGCATCGTCTTCACCCCGAGCTCCAGCGCGGTCAACCACGGCGGCACAATCACCTTCTCGGCCATTCCCGGGGGCGGCGGGACTGTCAGTCTGACCGGTACGGTGCCGTCGGCGGCATCGCTGACCTATGGCACAGTTTCCAGCCTATCCTTCGAGCCCACACCAACTGGCACATCAAGCGCTGCTCGGGGTTTCACGATCACCAATGCCGGGCAGGCAATGAGCGGTGCGATCGCCCTGACCTCGACGAGTAGCGAGTTTGCGATCCAGAACGGCGCTGCCGACGATTGCGTGTCCAGCGTCACCACCTTGCCCGCGGGTGCGTTTTGCACGGTCTACATCGTGTTTACCCCAGCCGGAACCGGTCCGCGCGGGGGCACCATCACCTACTCGGCATCGCCGGGCGGAAGCGGAAGCGTAACTGTGTCCGGTGTCGGCTTGGGACCCGCGAGTCTGAGCAGTGGAGGAACCACCAGCCTTTACTTTGGCGCTGTCGCGTCCGGCTCGTCGAGTAGCCCGCAGGTCTTCGCCATCACGAACACCGGGGAACAGATGAGCGGCCCTGTCACCCTGACCTCGACGAACAGCGAGTTCACCATCCAGAGAGGCTCCGCAGGCGATTGCACGTCAGGCGTCACCACCTTGGGCGCAGGCGCGTCTTGCACGGCCTACGTGGTGTTTTCCCCAGCCGGAACCGGTTCACGCGTGGGTACGATCCCCTACTCGGCGTCGCCGGGTGGTATTGGAAGCGTAACTGTATCCGGTATCGGCCTGGCACCCGCGAGTCTCAGCAGCGGAGGCATTACAAGCCTCACCTTCAGCCCGGTCCCGCCCGGCTCGTCGAGTAGCCCACTGACTTTCGCCATCACGAACACCGGGGAACAGACCAGCGGCCCCGTCACCCTGACCGCGACGAGTGGCGAATTCACCATCCAGGGCGGCTCCGGTGGCGATTGCGTGTCAGGCGTCACCACCTTGGCCGCGGGTGCGTCTTGCACGGTACGCATCATCTTCAACCCCGCTGCCAACGGGAATCGGAGCGGAACCGTCACCTTCTCGGCCACGCCAGGAGGGGCCGGGGGTGTTGCCCTCAGTGGCACCGGCGGCTGCCCCACGGACTATCTCGACGATGGAACAGGAAAGTGCGTAGCCATGGCAGGAGTAGAGTGGACCCAGCGGGCTTCGTCCCGAAGCTGGCGCGGCGTCGCGTCGTCGTCCGATGGCTCGAAGCTGGTCGCAGCGGCCATCCGCGGATTCATCTACACTTCGATGGACTACGGTGTGACCTGGACCCAGCGAGGCTCCCAGCAGTCCTGGTGTTCAGTTGCGTCATCGTCCGATGGCTCCAAACTCGTCGCCGGCAGTAGCGGGTACATCTACACGTCGACAGATTCTGGGGTGACCTGGACGCAGCGGAACGCGCAGCCGTCCTGGTGGTCGTCAGTGGCGTCGTCATCCGACGGGACCAAGCTGGTCGCCGTGGCCGAGGGCGGGTACATTCATACGTCGACAGATTGGGGGGTGACCTGGACGCAACGGGCCTCGTCGCAGCATTGGTATTCAGTCGCGTCGTCGTCCGATGGGACCAAGCTGGTCGCGGTCGTCCGCGGCGGCTACATCTACACCTCGACGGATTCCGGGGTGACTTGGACGCAACGGGGCTCGTCGCAGAACTGGTATGCGGTGGCGTCGTCGTCCGACGGGACCACGCTGGCCGCCGTGGTCTCCTACGACTACATCTACACTTCGATGGATTCTGGGGTCACCTGGACGCAGCGGGGTTCGTCACGAAACTGGCAGTCAGTGGCGTCGTCGTCCGACGGGACCAAACTCGTCGCTGCGGCCACCGACGGATCCATCTACACCTCAACGGACTCCGGGGTGGTATGGACGCAGCGAGGCTCGTACCAATGGTGGCAAGCAGTGGCATCGTCGTCCGATGGCTCGAACCTGGTAGCACTCGAGAGCCGTGGCGCCGTCTGGACGTCGACGGATTCCGGGGTCACCTGGACACAGCGAGACTCGTCACACTATTGGTCTTCGGTCGCTTCGTCGTCCGACGGGACTAAGCTCGTCGCCGTGGCCTACGGCGGCTACATCCACACCTCGACGGATTCCGGGGTGACCTGGACGCAACGGGGCGAGCAGCAGGGTTGGTATTCGGTCGCGTCGTCGTCCGACGGCTCCAAGCTCGTCGCCGGCGGTAGCGGCTACTCCTACACGTCGACAGATTCTGGCGTGACTTGGACCCAGATCGCCTCGCAGCAGGGCTGGATGTCTGTGGCCTCATCATCCGACGGGACCAAGCTAGTCGCCGTGGCCTACGGCGGCTACATCTATACATCGACAGATTCTGGCGTGACTTGGGCCCAGCGGGGCTCCCAGCAGGACTGGTACTCGGTCGCGTCGTCATCCGACGGGACCAAGCTAGTCGCCGTAGGCCGCGGCTACATCTACACGTCGACGGACTCAGGGGTGACCTGGACGGAGCGGGGCTCACCGCGGCTCCGCTTGTCAGTTGCGTCGTCATCTGACGGGACTAAGCTGGCCGCCGCGGTCTACGAAAGCGGCGGCTACATCTACACATCGACGGATTCAGGGGTGACTTGGACGCAGCGGGGCTCGCCCGAGTCCTGCTTGTCAGTGGCGTCGTCGTCCGACGGCTCCAAGCTCGTCGCCCTGGCCGGCTGCATCTACACATCAACGGATTCCGGCGTGACCTGGACGCAACGGGGACCGTTACAGTCCTTTTTGTCGGTCGCAACGTCGTCTGACGGCACGAAGCTAGTCGCCGTCGCCAACGACGGTTCTATCTACACCTCCTCCGGCCCGGTGCCCTGAGCGCGGCGGCTAGAAACTCACGTTCAGCCCGAGGGGCGACACGGACACGCGTACTGACTCGCCAGGTGCGTGCTTTACCGGGCCGAAGAAGTACGCGCCTATGGCCGTGACGGCAAAAACACCAGCTCCGATTCCGCAGCCGACGGCCACGGCACCGTAGAGCGCGCTGCTATCGAAGGCGGCGCGGCGTTTCTGGTCGTCCAACTTGTCTCCAGTGGCTTCGTACTGCTTGTCATACTTGATCGACTCTTGGAACTTCGGGTCAGCAAACGCCTTCCAGAACACCAGGGCAGCGACCCCGCTTGCCACTGCCGCCGCAGCTGACGACCAGGCCACCACCCGCCAAAGCCGCGCGCGGGGCTGGCTCGGGCCGGTGGACGCGGTCAGGTCGACGGCTGGCGGCGCTGCCCTTTCCACCGGGGGCGCAGCCACGGGCTTAGCCGCCTCGAAGGGAGGAAGGGTGACGTCCAGGACCTGGCTTTCGCCCGGCTTGATCTCGATCCGGCGTTCGGCTGGCAGGTGGCCTGGGGCGCGCAAGACGATCACGTGAGTTCCGGGTGGCAACGAGAGCGGCGCTGCCAACGGGGTCTGGCCAGCCTCCGCACCGTCTACCAGCACGGCCGCGCCAGCTACGTCTGCGCGCAAGTCGACAAGGCCGGTTTCGGGCACAAGTTGCAAGACCTCGCTGCGACTCTCTCCCGCGGCCAGGCGCACGGCTCGGCGCAAGTTGCGATGGCCCCCGGCCGCGGCTTCCAGTTCGTGTTCGCCCGGCGTCAGCACCAGCGGGCCCAGGGCCGGGCCCGTACCCACGTCCCGGCCGTCGAGTTTCACCCTCGCGTCTCCCGGTGTCGTCTGGATGGTCAGGCGTACCACGAGGTCATGAAGCTCCCGCTCATGTCGCTCCGTCGCCTCCTTGATCTCGGGCTTCAGCTTGTCGCCGAAGTCGCGCCGCAGCCGTGCCAGCGCTTCTAGCGCGTCGGGGTAGCGCTCCATGGCTTTGTAGCAGTTGGCCAGGTTGAAAAGGCCATTCTGTGTCGGGTAGAGCACGACTGAGCGCTCGAAAATGGCAGCCGCTGCCACAAAATCGTTCGCCTTCATCAGCTTGAGGCCGGATTCAAAAAGCTGCTTGGCTTCTTCTTTGCCACCCGCAACCGCCGCCGTCGGGACCTGCGCCAACAAGGCACCGAGCAGCAGCACACTGACCAACAACCTCTTCATCTACCTACCCAGCCTAGTCCCCTTGGTACGACGCACGCACGGCGTTCAGGTCGCGTCGACTTCTGCCTCGGTGCCGTCTCCGTAGAAGACCTTGCACGCCCTGGCCGGGTAGCTGCGCTCGAACCGAAGCGCCTTCCACTCCGCTACGGTCGCCGTGCCCCGAAGTCTCCTGTCAAAGCCGTACGGAGGAAGGCCATCCGCGCACTCGTCGACGCACTCGCCGTACATCACGACCTGCAAGTCGAAGCCTTCAAGGTTCGCGATCTCTCTCACCCGGGTGCGAAGGGTCGCCATTTCAGTCTCCTTTGTTGGTCGCGCGGGAAGCCCGCCCGATTCGCGCTGCGTGGCAGCCAGTCTACCGCAGTTTTCTTCCAAGGTAGTCCGTCCCTTCGCTCGGCTGGGCGCGGGATTACAGACTCAACTGACGGCTGGCTTGGCAAGGGCGCGAAGGGGTAAAGTGTCCCCTGTGCTCGCAAGGGCGTTCTCAGCAGACCGACACGGCGCCGAGACGCGTAGGCGAAACAAGCGGGGTCCTGCGGTAATCGGACGGTCCTTGGCGCCGCGCGCGCGGGCTACATTGAGCCTGGGCGGCGGGCTGGTGAAACGCTGGGGTCAGGGAAAACGCCACTTGAAGGCGGTAATCTACCCCCACAATTGGGACGTCTGGGCAGACGGGTGCCTACCTACCAGCCTGATGTGGCATGAGGCCGGGCCGGTTCATGCGTCGTAGAGTTCGGTCTGCGTCTGGGGCCTGTGGCGCAGCTCGCGGGGCGCATAGGCGAATCGAGGGGGTTTATGAGCGTCCGGAAACCCTCCCCACCGGCGCCTGCGCGACCTAGGAAGTTGGTGTTTTTCGAGCATTTCCAGCGTCGGGTTCACGGAGGCGCGATTGGAGGCGCCGAGCTGTCTATTCCGGTCCCCTCGCGGAAGCGGGAGAGGGGACCGGATCGGATGGCGGCCCCGAGCATCCCGTCGGCACGAAGCCGGAAATAGCGGACACAGCCAAGGGGAGTCCTGCACTCCACCGCGCCGGTCCCCGACCCGACCGCGTCGGGAACCGCCGTGACGAATCCTTCATCGTCCTCGGGTTGCACCTTCGCCTCTGGGCCTGGCGCGGGCCGCATGTCCTGGGCATTCGCATTCGCCTGCGGCCTTGCCTGGCTGATTCGCTCGCGACGACGACGCTAGTATCGGCCTGGCATGCCCCGAAAGATGGCCGCTCCCAACTGGAGGCGAGCAGCCAGCCGTCGTCCAGCCTGACGATGCCGTCGAGCCCCTTTGGGCGGGGCGGTGTTTGGACAAGGCACAATCCACCTGGCTTTTCCTGATAGTATGCTCCCCGTCCCGGGGATTGGACGATGTCAGGCAAGACCAGGACCTTCTCTCTGCCAGCCAAGCGGGCCAACAAGGCCGCGCAGGGAGATGCGCTTCTCGACGGGCGCTATCGGATCGTGCGCTTGCTGGGCGAGGGTGGCATGGGCTCGGTCTACCTGGCGTCTCACGTCGGGCTGGGCCGCGACGTGGCCATCAAGTTTCTGCACGCGGAACTGCTCAGCCGCGACGACGTGGTGGGGCGCTTCTATCGCGAAGCCCAGGCCGCGGCGGCCATTCGCCACAAGAACATCATCGAGGTGTTCGACGTCGGGATGTCCCCGCAGGGTGAGCCGTTCCTGGTCATGGAGTACCTCGAGGGCGAGAGCCTGGCCGGCCTGCTCAAGCGCGTGGGGCCGCTCAACCTGGGCGCGGTGTGCGCGGTGATGGAGCCGGCCCTGCAGGCGCTGCAAGCGGCCCACCGCAAGGGGATCGTCCACCGCGACCTCAAGCCGGACAACATCTTCCTTGCCTACCAGCAGGGCGAGCCGCCGGTGGTGAAGATCATCGACTTCGGCATCTCGAAGTTCACCCAAGGCGAGCTTGACAAGTGGCGCACCAAGACCGGATCGGTGATGGGAACGCCGGCCTACATGTCGCCCGAGCAGGCCCGCGGCAGCGCCGGACTCGATCATCGCACCGACCTGTACTCGATGGGGACCATCCTTTTCGAGATGCTGACCGGAGCGCTGCCCTTTGCCGGCAACAACTTTGCCGAGTACCTGTCCGCGATGCTGATCGATGACCCTAGAGCCCCGCAATCCCTGTGCGCGGGCTTCCCCTCCGACGCCGAGCCGATTGTACGTAAAGCCCTGGCCAAGAGTCCCGACCAGCGCTTCCAGAGCGCGACGGAAATGCTGGACGCGCTGGCGGCGCTGCCCAGCTACGACGCCCGGCAAGAACGTCTGACCTTGCTCGCGTCGACGGTCGAGGTCCGTGGTTTCGCCGCGGGCGATCTGGGGCAGGCGCTTTCCGGGCCCGGCCGATCGGCCGGCGGCAAGTCTGGTTCCACAAGGATTCTCGGCGCGTCCACGGTGCCGACCGGCGCGCGGCCCTGGCGCTGGATCGGGTTGGGGCTGGCGCTGGCTGCAGTGGCGGCTGGCGCAGCCCTGTGGTTGCGGAAACCGACCAAGGCCCCTGCACCGAGTGCGCCGATTGCGTCCCCCACCGTGCCCAGTCCGCCGGTCGCGCCCCCGCCCGCGCCCAGTCCGCCGGCCCCGGCGGCTGAGCTGCCCACTGCCGCGCCGACTCCGCCGAGCGAGACAGCGCTCTTGCCGAGCGCCGCCAGCGCACCGGCGTACAGCGACGCGATTGCGGGCGAGAAGAAATCCAAGAAGAGACAGCGGCCCGGGATTGCAGCGCGGCCGGCGGCCGGTGCCCTTCCGGGAGCCGCGGTCGACGTCCCGGCCGCGGTCGACCCGACCGCCGGCAAACGCGGGGACAAGAAGCTGCGCAAGGGCGCCCGGGGCACCGAGATGTCCGAGGATTTTGAATAGGGAGATCCGATGAGAAGACAGGTAGGCGCGCTTTGCCTGGCAGTCCTTTTGACTTGCGTGGCGTGGCCGGTGCTTGCGGGTGACAAGGAAGAAGCCAAGCAGCTTTTCGACGCCGGGCTGAAGCTCATGCGCCTGGACGACTTCGCCGGGGCGACCGCCAACTTCGAACGGTCGGTTGCGCTTTACCCGACGCAGAACAGCCTGTTCAACCTGGCCAACTGCTACAAGGCCATGCAGCGCTATGGCGACGCGATTGCAGTGGTCGAGCGCCTGAAACGGGATTTCGCCGACAAACTGAAACCCGAGATCAAGGAAGCAGTAGAACGCCACCAACAGGAGCTACAGTTGCTGGTGGCGCGCCTGACCCTAGAGACAGTGCCGGCGGACGCGACCATCAGGATCGACGGCAAGGAAGCGGGCACAGGGCCGACCCTGGGCCCCCTGCTGCTCGGGCCAGGTGAGCACGAGATCGAGGCTGCGCGGCCTGGCCATCACAGCCAGCGCCGTTCCGTGAAGCTGGTATCAGGCGCCGGGCGAACCGAGAAGTTCGTGCTGGAAGTCGAGGCGGGCCAGGTGGTCGTGCGCGCCAACATTGCGGGTGCGGCGGTGTTCGTGGACGGCCAGCAGGCTGGCACCACGCCGTTGACCGAAGCCCTGCTATTGCCGCCGGGCACGCATGTGCTCGGCCTGCGCGCTGCCGATCACCAGTACACCGAGCGCGGGTTCGAGGTGCAGGCCGGCAGCAATCAGGTTCTCGACATCGTCTTGACCGCGCAGGCCGCGCCGACGCCCGTGGCCGCGCTGGCAATCCCAGTGTCAGGAACGTCGCCATCCACGACAGAAAGCGGGCCAGCCCAGCCCAGGTCGCGCGTGCTGAGGATCGTGACCTGGGCCTCGGCGGCCGGGGCAGTGGCCGCGGGCGTTGTCGCGGGAACGTTTCTGATCATCAGAAATGGCCAAGCGAACGATTTCCAGAAATACAACGACTTGGTCGAAAAGAACGGCGATCCGGCCGACAGGACAAGTCGACAGGACGCATACGACGGCATGAACCGCTCCAAGTGGATCGCAATCGGCAGCGGAATCGGCGCAGGCGCGCTGGCGGTCACCGCGCTGGTGACCTATCTTCTCGACGCCCGAGGGGAGGAGAGCAAGACAACAGTATCCCTGTCGCCCTTTGGTCTCGGCGTGAAGTTCTGAGGGGGGTGCCATGCGGAACCATTCGGTGCACTGGTTTTTGGGGCTGGCCGCGATTGGCCTACTGGCAGGCTGCTACGATTTGAAGTTCAAGGAATTCAAGGGCGCCGACGCGGGCGGGGATGCGGCGACATATGTTCCCGGGACAGGCGGAAATGCTGGGTTTGCCGGCGCCACCGCATCGGGTGGTGCAGGTGGGAGCAGCGGCGGCACCAGCGGCGGTGACTTGGGCGGCGGTGGCAGCGGCGGAGGTGATGCTCAGGTGCCCGACGTCCGCAGCGTCGGGATCGAACGGTTTCTGGATATAGGTGGCAGCGGCGGAGGTGATGCTCAGGTGCCCGACGTCCCTGGTGTTCAGCCGGATGTTGCGCGGGACGCGCCTGCCGAGGCGGCCGCCGAGCCCAGGCCCGAACCAGGACCAGATTCGGGGATCGACATTCCTGTGGGCAGCGGGACCGGGACTGGCACCGACACCGGAACTGGGACGGGCACTGGGACCGGCACCGGGACTGGCACTGGAACGCTCCTCACGCCGGCCGGGGCGCTCTGCGCCGCGAGCGGGGAGTGTCAGGTGGGACTGACATGTCTGGACGGCGTGTGTTGCACGCAAGCGAGCTGCCCGCAGTGCCAGAACTGCGGCGCTGCAGGCACGTGCAGCATCACGGTTCACGACGCGAACGACCCGACCGGCGCGACCTGTTCGGGGGCAAGCACGTGCAACGCTGCCGGGGCGTGCAAGGCAAAGAACGGGGAGATGTGCACGGTTGCTGGCGACTGCGCGACGGGGATCTGCACCGGCAACGTCTGTGGCCCGATGGTGGCCATCAGGTGTAGTGGACTGGCCGCGACATGCGGGCCAACGGGGAATGGGGACTGCTGCGCGAGCCTGCCCGTTGTCGGGAATCTCCCAGGAGACAACTTCTACCGAAGCTACGACGGTGTGGACTTCACGGACAAGAGCTACCCGGCAACGGTGGCTGACTTCTATCTCGACAAGTACGAGATCACGGTGGGGCGGTTCCGGCAGTTCGTGGATGCTGGCATGGGAACGCAGGCGCGCCCGCCAGCGTCGGGCGCGGGCGTTCATCCGCTGCTCGAGGGCTCGGGCTGGAGCTCGGCGTGGAACACGAATCTGCGCGCGACCACGGACGCGCTGAAGACCGCCCTGAAGTGCGATTCGACCTTTCAGACCTGGACGGATACGGCGGCAGGGGGCAACGAGAGTCGGCCGCAGAACTGCATCAATTGGTATGAGGCGTTTGCCTTCTGCGCGTGGGACGGGGGACGGCTGGCGACCGAGGCGGAGTGGAACTACGCGGCGGCCGGGGGAAGCGAGCAGCGGGAGTACCCGTGGGGGAGCGGCATCGATGCAAGCAGGGCGAGCTACTACGACGGCTCTGGTTGCACTGGGAACGGGAATCCCGATTGTGTGCTAAGTGACCTCATCGTTGTCGGCTCGAAGCCTGCGGGAAACGGTAAGTGGGGCCACTCCGACTTGGCCGGGAACGTGTGGGAGTGGACGCTGGATGGGTATGCGACATACCAGACTCCATGCAATAATTGTGCCGATCTGGCAGACGCCTCCGTCCGGGTGGTCCGGGGCGGCGACTTCAGCGACGGCGCCTCGGACCTCCGGTCGGCCCACCGCGGCGTCGGCCCCGTTTACCACAGCAGCGGCGTCGGGGCGCGTTGCGCCAGGACCAGTTTATGAACATCGGCATGAAGATTGCATAGAGTTAGATCATCGTAACCCTTGAACCTTGACTCTTGAACCCTTGACCTCCGACGCCAGCCACAACGATGTGCGGCCCGCCACAACCAACGGGTGTTGGCGGTCAGCCTGAACGTGCGCCCGATGGGGGCCAGCTCCCAGGTTGAATTGTGGTTGAAAATGGGTTTAGAAATGGCATTCTACTCTCATGCACATGCGCAAGGCACTCCTGCTCGAAAGCTCCTCGGCGTCTAGTTCTCTGGCGCAGTTGCTGGAAAGCGTGCAATTCGAGGTCGAACGCCCGACGAAGAAGACTTGGGGCATCGAGATCGCGGCCGGCAGAGCCCGATACGACTTGGTGCTGGTTGACCTGAACATGCCCCACACATCGGGCGTGGCGCTGCTCGAACAGCTCCGCGAGCACAGTGATGTCCCGGTGGTGTTCGCCGTGGATGGCGTGCGCTTCAAGAAGCATGAGAAGGATCTGGAGTTGCTGTTTGCACAACCGAGCGTCGACTGGGTCCGCACTCCGATTGACGACACCGAGTTTCGATTTCGGATCAACCGGGCGACCGCGCGCGCACCGAAGGTAATCGAGACATGGAACGTCCCCGAACTGCGATCCGATGCTTCCGGACGACTCGATGCCACTTTGGTCGCCGACTACTTCGGCTGGACGCTCACCAAGCTGAGCCGCGCGCTGGGCCGCTCGGTTCAGGCGGTGCACAAGACTCCGGATGCGGTTGCCCTCCAGCAGCATCTGGAGAAACTGGAGCGCGCCGTTCTACTTGGCCGACGGCTGGTAAGTGCCGACCGGCCAGGGTTCCGCAAATGGCTGAACACACCCAGCCCGGACCTCGATGGGGAGAAGCCAGCGGAGTTGCTGCTCAAGCAGCCTGACGTGGTGGTGCAGTGGCTGGAGGACGCAGCTCTGGGGCATCCGGCCTGATGCACAAGACGGGAAGATGCCCGCGACACAGAGGCTGGGCAGCGTCGCCGCGAACATGGGCGTTGAAGGCCTCATTTTTCAATCGACCAAAGGAGCGGGAGCTTCCCTGGTCGTCTTTATCGATAACCTCACCGCTGGCTCTCTGCTGGAGGTGAGCGACGGAAAGAACATTCTGGATCGGCTACCAGCTCGCGGGCCAGCGCCAGCGCGCAGCGCTCAGCATCCAGCATGAAGCCGGCCACGTCCGGGCAGTATCAGGGGAGGTGCCTGAGACATATTCAGAACTGCTATCCACAACACATCATGGCCGAGCGAACGCAGCGCCTCGACGGCAATGCGTGGAAGGTTCTCGTTTGCCAGAACCCGCATCGAGCGGCTCAGACAGCGAGTGGATAGACTCGCTCAGACTTGAGGGCCTCGGCAGCGCATGCGACACACGCCAGTATGTCGGCGTGGGTGAGACGTGGATAGTTGGACAGGACATCCTGCTCCGAGACGCCAGAGGCGATCATCTCCAAGACGAACTCGACAGCCAATCGTGTACCGCGAACAACTGGCTTCCCAACCAGCACTTCGGGGTCGAGTTCGATTCGATCGCGCCAGCTCATCGGAACCTCCACCACGGGAAAGTTGGCTCAATCCCTTGCTGATTGCCACGTCCCAAATTTTGCGGAATGCCGGGGTGCCAATCGGCATCACCACATGCCCAGATAAGGAATGTGTGGTCAGAACACGTCCCGCAAAGCGTACTGGAATCATCCGCCAGACCGAACGAGGAATTGTAGGTTACAGTATCCTTCTTTCATTCGGCATTGCCTTAGTCCACATCTTAGTCCATCATTTCTGGTGTGAAGTCGGTCAACGTTCACGAGGCAAAGACACAGTTCTCCAAGCTGCTGGCCAAGGTCGAGCGGGGAGGGGCGGTGGTCATCGCACGGGCAGGCAAGCCAGTGGCCAAGCTGGTCGCGATCGACCTTGCCACGGCCGTACCGACCCTGGGAGCCGACGCGGGCACGTTCGTGGTTCCCGAGGACTTCGACGCGCCCTTGCCCGCCGAAGTGCTGGATGAATTCGAGGGCGGCCGCCGCCGATGAAGCTGCTGGTTGACACCCAGTGCTGGCTCTGGATGAACGTCAGCCCTGGGAAGTTTTCGGACCGGACGCGCGCTCTTCTATTGGATCCGAAAACCGTGCGGATGCTGTCTGCGGCAAGCGTCTGGGAGATTGGGATCAAGTATCACTTGGGCAAGCTGCCCCTGCCGGTCGCGCCGACAGATTACGTTCCAGCCCGACTGGAACTGACCCAGACCGCGCCGCTCTCGATCTCCGTCGCCCATGCTTTGCGCGCCGGCGCCTTGCCGCTGCTCCATCGCGATCCTTTCGATCGGATGATCGTTGCGCAGGCACTGGTCGAGGGCGTCCCCGTGCTCAGCTCCGACCGCCAACTCGACGCCTACGGCATTCGGCGCCTGGCCCCGTGACCGCGTGAACAGGAAATTGGCACCGCTCATCAGCGTAGCGCCAAATCTGGCGGCCCTGAGCGCGGGAGAGATTCGAGCACGCGGCGACTGAATCGGCATGACAAACGTGCCGCTACACCTGGTCACGATGGCTCTCCTGGCTGGCCTGCTCTGGCTGCCGGGATTTGCCATTGAGCGGGCGGCTTTTCGGAAGGTGAAGAACCTTCCATTCAGGGGCCTGACCCGCTTGTGCCTTCCAGTGCCCGCTTCCATGCGGCGAAGCCGCCGCCGGCGCGGGCGGCCTGGGCGGCGGCCAGCCCCTCGGCGAAGCCCCCTTGGGCCAGCCGATGCTCGACCCATGCCCACTTGGGCGCGTCGCCGCTCAGGCGCACGCGTCCGCGAAGCTGCCGCCGCAAGAATTCCACCTTCTCGTCGAGACTTGCGATGTCCTCCAAGGGTTGATGGTCCAGCGGCGTGTTGCGCTTCGATACGAAGGGCGAGACGGTGAGCGACAGCTTGGGTGCGAGCGCCGCCAGGTCCAGGGCCAGGCGCGCCAGCTCGTCGATGTCGGCCGTGGTTTCCCCGGGCAGGCCGATCAACACGTAGAGCTTGAGCAGCGCCATGCCGTGGTCGCGGCACAGGCGGGCCGCGCGCAGCAGATCCTCGACCCGGGTGTGGCGGGCGACCTGGTCGCGCAGGCGTTGCGACGCTCCGTCGGCCGCAGTGGTCAGCGTGCGATAACCACCGCGTGCCAGCAGTCCCACCAGTTCGTCGTCGAGCCGATCGGCACGCAGACTGGACACACCCACTTCTCGGCCAGCGTCGACGAGAGAGCGCAGGATTTCCGGCAGGGCAGGGTGGTCAGTCACCGCAGCGCCCACCAGACCCACCCGCCGCGCTTCCACCGGGATGAGCGACAGAAGGCGCTCGGGCGAGACCGGACGCATGCCCTGGCCCGCCGACCGGCGCATCACGCAGTAGGCACAGCCTCGGCTGCACCCGCGCGTGGCCTCGATGAGAAACATGCCTGCCAGCTCGGTGTGCGGCGTGATGATTTGCGAGTAGGCGGGAAGACAGTTGTCATCCGCGACTGCGATCGGTGGCGGAGTCTCCCCGTGCGCCGATGGGAGGTAGAAGCCCGGCCTGCGCGCGAGATCGTGAAGCAGACTCTCGCGGTCAGGCTGGTCGCGCAGACTCTTCACCAAGATCGGCAGAAGCTCCTCGGCTTCGCCCATGACGATGACATCGGCAAAAGGTCCGACTGGCACCGGGTTGGAAAACGTCAGCGGTCCGCCCACCACGATCAAGGGGAAAGTCCGCGGGTGCGCGGCGCGCTCGGCGTGAAGCGCGGGGATCCCGGCGAGATCCAGGCAAGTCACCACCCCCGCCAGTTCCAGCTCCGACGCGAGCGAGAATGCAATCACGGGAAAGTCGCCGACGGGCCGGCCGGATTCGTAGGTGCAGAGATCCTCGGAAAGCCGGTGCGTCTCGGCTACGTCGTCGGGAAGGAAGGCGCGTTCTGCTGTGCAGCCGGCTAGGGCATGTAGCCCGCGGTAGATGCTTTGAAAACCCAGCGACGACATGCCCACGTGGTACGGGCTGGGGTAGCACAGGGCGAAGGCCAGGTCGGCTTGCCTGTACAGGGTCCCGGTCTCGTGCGCCAGTCGGCTGGCGCGGACTTCGCGAAATGGTGGCGCCGGGGCACGCGCGCCGGAGTCACTTGATGGGCGCGCCATCGAGATCCCGCAGTTCCACCCCGCCGATCCGACGCAGCGACGGTTCGACGCTGGCACGGTCTCCCACCACAACGATGACCAGGTTGTCGGGGTGCAGGTACTTCTGCGCCGTCTTGCGCACGTCCGCGGCGGTGACCGACACGATTCGGGCGGAGAAGGTTTGCAGTTCGTTGTTCGGCAGGTCGTAGACAGCCAGGGCCGCCATCTGCGCGGCCACCTGGTTGGCCGTGGCAAAGCGCGCCGGGAAGGCGCGAACGATCTCGTCTTTGGTGTCCTGCAGTTCCCGGTCGCCGACCTCATCCGTGCGCAGGGCCGAAATCTCCTTCAGTATCTCGGCCACGGAATCGGCGGTGTGGTTGGCCACGAACTCGCCGCCCGCTGTCCATGGCCCGGGCGCGCGCCGCGCCTCGAACATGGAGGCAACGCCGTAGGTCCAGCCCTTGGTCTCGCGCAGGTTCAGCGTCAGACGCTTGAACGTCCCACCCAGGATCTGGTTCATGACTAGGGCGCGGCAGTAGTCGGGATTCTTGCGCTCGATGCCGACCAAACCCAATCTGATCGACGACTGGGGCGCGCCCGGCTTGTCGACCAGGAAAATGCTGGTTTTCTCGATCGACGGCGCCTTCGGGATCTTGACCGGCGGGACCGGCTTGGGCTTCCAACCGGCGAGAAGCCTTTCCACCTTGGCGCGCAGTTCGGTTTCTCGGATGTCACCCGCCACTAGCAGCACAGCGTTGTTGGGCCGATAGTATTTCCCGAAAAAGGCTTGAACATCTGCCCGCGTGATCCGGCGCACTGACTCTTCCGTACCAACGGCGGGCCAACCGTAGGGATGGCTCTCGCCGTACAGAGCGCGAGCGAAGGTGAGGCCGGCAACCAGGGGCGGCGAGTCCTTGCGCCGGGCCAGCGTGGAGAGGAGATTTTCACGCTGGCGCGCCAGGTCGTCCTCGGCGAAAGCCGGCTGCAGCAGCACGTCCGCCCACACGTCGAGGGCGCGGTCGATGTTTTCGCTGAGGGCCGATACGGAGAGCGAAGATGCATCCCATGTGGAGTTGGACAGAAGCGTCGCTCCCAGTTGCGCGATCTCCTCGGCGATGCCGGTGGCGCTGCGGGTGGCGGTTCCCTCGTCCAGCATGTCCGCCACCAGATTGGCCAGGCCGGCTTTGCCGGGTGGATTCGCGCCGTTCCCGGTGCGCATGACCATCTCGACCCCGACCAGTGGCAGCTTGTGCGATTCGGCCAGGATCACGCGCAGACCGTTCTTCAGGCGGAACCGCTTCACCTCCGGCACCTTGAACGGGGTCTTCTCGCCCGGGGCGGGAAGCTTGTGACGAAACTCGGCGTCCGATGTCTGGCGCGACGCGGGTTTTTCGGCGACGGGCGCGGCTGCGGCGGGTCGGTCCTGCCCGGAAGGTGGCGACACCAGACGGCCCATGATGGGTGCGCTGCTGTTGGGCTCGACGTCGATGGTCACTCGCGCCTTGCCGCGCAGGATCTGGGTTGCCCATTCTTGCAGGGCCGCCGGCGTGGCCATTGCATATCGATCGAGGTCCCGGCCGAGGTACGCGGGATCGCCGGCGAACACGTCATAGCTGAGCAGGCGGCTGGCCAGCCCCTGCAGTGTCTCGAGGCCGCGCACCAGATCGGTCTTGGTTTCGTTGCGGGCCCGTTCCAACTCTGCGGCCTCGACCGGCCGGGCACGCAGCCTTTCCAATTCCTGGTTGATGACGGTTTCCAGCTCGGCCAGCGTGTGGCCCTGCAGGGGAACATAGGTAATCTCGAAAGTCCCACCCAAAAGCCGGCTGATGTGCACCGCGGACACCGACTGCGCAAGCTTCAGTTCAAGCACCAGGCGACGATAGAGGCGCGAACTCTTTCCGCCGCCGAGAACGCTGGAGAGCAGGTCCAGCTCGGCGTCCCCGGGCGCGAAGATGGGCACTGTGTTCCACGCCATCAGGCCACGTGCCAGGTTGACCTTGGCCTCCATCGCGATTTGGCGTTCGGCGGTGGGGGGAGGGATGGGGGGGACCGACGGCCGCTCGACCGGCGGTCCCGCCGGGATGGGCCCAAAATACTTTTCCACCAGGCCCTTGACCCGGGCCACGTCGATGTCGCCCGCAATGAGCAATACGGCGTTGTTGGGCGCGTAGTGGCGGGTGAAGAACCCGCGGATGTCAGCCTCGCTCGCCGTGTCCAGGTCCTTCATCGAGCCCAGCACCTCGTGGCGGTAGGGGTGGCCGGGCGGAAACAATGCCTCCAATTCCACTTGGGCCACTCCCCCGAGGGGCGCGTTCTCGATGTGTTGCCGGCGCTCGTTCTTC
The DNA here is from genome assembly GCA_003155465.1 of Myxococcales bacterium. The sequence goes on from PMCR01000194.1 coordinate 29,828, forward strand.
ACCACGTCGCGCTGGTTCTCGAAGGCTGCGCGAAACGAGGGCCGGTCGAGCAAGAAACCCATGCGCGAGCTCTCCAGCCACAGTCCCAACTCCAGCTCGCTTGCCGGCAGGGTCTCGAAGTAGTTGGTCCGGTCGGTGCTGGTCGAGCCGTTGCGTGCCGAGGCCCCGGCCTGGCCCAGGTACTTGAAGTAGGCATCCTCGGGGATGTGCTTTGTCCCCTGGAACATCATGTGCTCGAACAGGTGGGCGAACCCTGTCTTGCCTGGTGCCTCGTCCTTTGACCCGACCTTGTACCAGATCTCGACATGCACGATGGGCACGGCGTGGTCCACGTGCAAGATGACGTCGAGCCCGTTCTGCAGCCGGTATTTCTCGAAGGTCATCTCAGGAGGCGCGGCGTTGACCGGCGGCGCCAGACAGAGAAAAAGCGCTGCACTGGCCGCAATGCGTGAGAGAAGGGGCATGGCGCGAGACTATCGCAAAACTTCCCGCGGGCCATGCAGAGGCTGGCTGCTTTCCGGGTGCCGCAAGTGCCCGGCACGCCGGAACGGAGGTTATGTCCGAATTCCGACCGGAATAGGGGGTATAGGCATGTTGGCCCTTCTCCACTTGATAAGTCGGAGCACTTGGGACTAATTTCCG
>PMCR01000310.1 GCA_003155465.1 Myxococcales bacterium
AGCAGGGTGATCTGGTGGGCCAGCGCAGAGCTCGACACGCGCACGAAGAGCGTGCCCTCGTGCAGGCGCTCTGCCCTGGTGTGCTTGCGCAACGGACCTCCTACCGCCTGCTCGTATGCGGCGAAGATACGCTGCTCGCGCGCTCGGTGCTCACCGCCGATGCTCGCCACAACAGCCGACATCAGCGATGCCGCGGTCTCGGGTTCGGCATTCCGGCGCCGCGGACGCGTGGCAGATCTCACGCTGGGAACGGTACCGCCGCCAGGGCCTGCTTGGCAACATGGCATCCTCGAAAACGTGCCCTGTCCAGGCCCCTTGCTATCATGTGGCTGTGATCCGAGACATCGTCTCCTCCTCCGCTGCCCCGCGCGCAATTGGCCCCTATTCCCAGGCCGTGATCGCGCAAGGCGCGCGCTACATCTACTGTTCGGGCCAAATCCCGCTCGACCCACAAACCGGCGAGCTGGTGGGCGGCGGCGACGTGAGACAAGAAACCCACCGCGTGATGCAGAACCTGGCGGCCGTGCTCGATGCGGCCGGCGTGTCACTGGACGCCGTGGTCAAGACGACTATCTACCTCACTGACCTGAGGAACTTCGCTGCCGTGAACGAGGCGTACGGCACGTATTTCGGAAGCGCTCCGCCCGCGCGAGCCACCGTGCAGGTCGCAGCGTTGCCCAAGGGGGCGCAGGTCGAAATCGATGCCGTGGCTGTGGCAGGCTGAATTGAGAGCGCCGAATGCGACGCCGAATCGAGGCTATGGGGCCTTGGCCACGAAACCGGAGCGAATACAACGAGTGCAGACGCGCACCCGCTTTCGCGAGCCGCCGATCGTGACATGCACGTTCTGCAGGTTCGGCCGCTGCTGGCTCTTGGTTTTGATATTCGAGTGGCTAACGTTGTTGGCCACTCTTCTCTGTTTGCCGCAAATTGCACACTGCGCAGGCATGGGTTCTCCGGAAGCGCGTACCATTAGCACTGACTGATGCGCGCCGCAAGCACTCACAGACAAGCAAACCTGGTCACTCTCGGGGTGATGGGGCTCATCCTCGTGGCAGTCTGCGGGCTCGCTTGCCGAAAATCCGAGCCGAGGCGCAATGCGCTAGGAGATGCTGTACTGGCGCCAGCGCGAAAAACACCCTCGCCCGTCGATCTCGTCGGCGTGGTGCAGGATAGCGGCGGAACGCCCCTACCAGATGCCCTAGTCATCGCCTGGCCCAAGGGCAAGAACGAGGGTTCCGTGGTTCAAGCGCGCTCGAATTCCGAGGGGCGCTTCGTGTTGACCGGCATGCGGCCCGGGACATGGACCCTACTGGCCGAGGCAGCTGGCTTCGGCACGCTGGAAGTCGACCGAGTCGTGCCAGATACCGGGCCAGATGCCGGATCGTTCGTCCTTTCTCTCGAAGGGGAGGGGCGCAGCCTGGGCGGCATCGTGCTCGGCACCCCGACCCGCGCCGAACCCGGGGCGCGTGTGGTGCTGGGCGGGCCGAGCCTGCGCTGGCCGCGCGAGACAGTGGCAGATAGCCATGGCGTCTTCTCGTTTGCGGGTCTGGGTCTGGGACGTTTCGCGATTCGCGCCACCCATGGCAAGCTGGTGTCAGCGGCAGCCAGTCAGGTGATCGAAGAAAGCACAGGCCATCTGGCCCCTTTGCGGTTGCTGCTGGGTCCGGGCGCATTCGTGGAGGGCCGGGTGTGCGACGACATGGGCCGGAACCTTTCTGGGGCCACTGTGGATGTGCTGACCACGCCATCCGATGACCTACCCGTCACTTGCCAGTCGGACCAGGAAGGCAAGTTCACCGTCGGGCCGATGCGGCCGGGTCGCTACCAGGTTGTCGCCCGGCTTGAAGGCCACATCCTGCTGGATGCGCCGGAGATCTTGCTTGGCGCCGGGAGCAGGGTCCAGGTTGCCCCCAGACTCGCGCGGGCAGCCACCGTATCGGGCCGGGTGCTCGACGAGAATGGCTTTCCACTGCGCGCAGCGCCCGTGTCCGTGGTGGGGCTGGTCGGGGGCAAGGACGAAATGATCGTCCTCCCGGGCGCCTTGCCCACGGCGGCCGAGGCAGCCGAGTTGCCGCCGGGCTCGGTGGCGCGCCAGGGCAGCATTCGCACTGCGCTTTCCGATGCGCAGGGACGCTTCGAGGTCAGGGGATTGGCTCCGGGACCCTCTCGCCTTCAGGTCTCACCGGCCGACAAGCTGCCCTTGCGACTCGATCCACTCCTCCTTGCCCCGGGCGATGCACGGGCTCTTGGTGATGTCGTCGTGCAAACCGGAGTCCTGCTCTCGGGACGCGTGCTGGACCAGAATGGCCAGGCCCTCGATGGCGCTCAGGTGGAAGCCCGTGCTGCCGGGAAGCCGGCGCGACCCGCTATCCGGATCACATCCGACCCGCAAGGCCAGTTCTTCATCCGTGTGCCGGTGGGAGAGTACGCGATGTCCGCGCAAGCCCAAGGCCATGCGCCCCAGGCCATCCCCCTGGTGCGTGCACTCGGGAATCCGGATCCAGTGGAGTTCCGGCTGGCGCCCCGCGCGGCTAGCGCCGACGCCGGGCCAGCATTGCCATCGCGAGGAGTCCCAGCACGCAGGCCATAGAGCCAGGTCCTGGTCGGGCCGTGTAGGAACAACCGCCGCCGCCTGATGTAGTGCCAGATCCCGACGGAGGGAGGCACGCGGGGCTGGAACAGGTGCCGGATCCGCCGCACGCGGAGCTAGCCGTGAAGGGATAGATGTCGCATGCGCCCTGCACGTCATCTGGTGACAAGCTGCGCATCTCCACTTCTGCACCGGGCGTGGCAACCGAGACGTACATCGTGGTCTCCGTGATGGAGGGCGGGTTGTCTGCGCCGCAATTAGGCACGGGGTTGCCGTTGTTGTCCGTTGGCCGTGGCACCAGTGTGCCGTCCGAACGAGTCGCGCCCGGGATGAAGCAGGTGTGATCCAGCCCAATGATATGCCCGAACTCGTGGGTGACCGCGCCCTGGAAATCGTGGGTCTTGAGCCCGGCCAGCTCGGGACGTCCTACGTAGTCTCCCCACGTGAAGTTGACGGCATTGACTTCCAAGTCGGCGTCCAATATCTCGCCGCTGGTCTTGCGTTGGAACACCGAAGTGATGGCCAGGGCACTGGAGTCGTAGCAGAAGCCATCGCTGGGCAGGGGATCGGCGCACCACGTGTCTTGGCGGAAGATCAATCGATTGTGCTGGTCCATGCCCACCGGGCCGGCGACATCGGGGACAGAGACCACGTTGAAGAGCACGTTGCTACATTGTTGAACCCCATCGAGCGAGGCCTGACTCCAGGCCGCGCCCGCTGCTTGAGCCGCGCTGAAGTATCCCTCAGCCTCCAACTCGGGCGGAGGGGCGCCCAATGAGAACTCCACGGTCACGCAGGGCGCTTTCCACGCCGTGGGCACGCCCGCGGTGGTCGTCGTGCGCACGTAGGCCGAGGCAGGAATAGACAGGGTTAGCAGCAGAGCGTTGGTCACCAGAACGGTTCGGGTATTCATGGAGGATGCCCCGGTTCTCCTACGGCCTGACCAGCGCGCGCACTCGTTGGCGAAGTTCATCCAATGCCACAGCCGGCTCAGGTAGGGCCGGTTGCAGCCCGCCGTGGGAATCACGTCGCACGACCGCGGAATGCTCTGCGGATTCGGCCACCCAGCGCTTGGCCGTGCCATCCCAACGGAGGGGGCGCTTGCCCTGACTCATTCCCACCACTCGGGGCGTACCCTGGCCGGCGAGAAACAGCACCGCCTTCTCGCCCGGCGCGAAACTGGGCATGCCGTGGACGAGCATTTCGATATCGCCCACGGTGCCTCCCGGCTGAACGATGACCAGGCGTTGGTCAGGAGCATCCGAGCCCTTCCAAGCTTCCTCGACCCTGATCTCGATGCGCGTGTGGATGTTTCGGCCCGAGGCATCCCACTCGCTTCTTGCTGATACGACCTGCGCGACGACGATGCGTTCAGCTCGCGCGGTCAACTCAGCAAGGTCCAAGGCCTGGACAAGCGAACCCGCCGCTAGCGATGGCACCAGCAAGGCTGCCAGGCCCAGGGCAACACTTCGAAGGAACCTCATGGCAACAAGATTACCACTACGGCGCCGGGTGCGTCGTGAACTCTTTGTCAATCCTGCGCAGCGCCGGCTTGGTTCCCCGGGCCGCGGCAAGCTCCGCAGCCGTGAGACGGCCGCTACGCCTCATCATCGCCAGTAGATCATGGAGTCTCTGCAGCCAACCGTCGTCCACATGGCCATCGCGAAAACGCCGCGCCAGCACGTGCGGGTTGGGCGTCAGGGCCGCCAAGTAGGCAGACTCGATGGGCCGGAGCTGGTGCAGTTCCTTCCCGAAGTAGACCCGCGCAGCCTGCCGAACGCCGCGAATTCCGGGACCGAGGTCGATCACGTTCAAGTAGAGCTCGAGGATACGTTCCTTCCCGAGAAGGTTGTGCAGGCGCCACGCCAGCACCGTTTCCTCCAGTTTTCGGGCCAGAGTTCGATGGGGAGCCAGGAACAGATTCTTGGCCAGTTGCTGGGTGATCGTGCTGGCGCCGCGTCCGAAAGTCCCAGTCTCGAGATCCTGCACCAGAGCATGACGAATCATCTCGATATCGAAGCCGTTGTGCACGAAGAAACGGCTATCCTCAGACGTGAGGAAGGCCGCCGGGAGGTGTCTTGGCATCTCGGCCAATGAGGCAAAATCTGGGTTGTCCTTGCCCAGAGGGAGGTGCGGCGCCCGCGAACCGGTTGGCGTTCCCTGAAGCAGGGCGGGTGTCAAGCTGGCCAGCACGTGTGGTTCAGTCTTGACCGTACAGCGGGGGTTGACACGGACGTCGAGGGTCAGGGTTTCCCAGGCAGCCGCGTCGAAAGAAAAGGCGACGGACACGCCCAGCTTCCCGCCGAGAGAGAGGCCCTCCAATGCCTGCCGGACGGGCGGAGCAGCTGAGGCGAGCAGGGACGCGCACGCCAAGGGTGCTGCGGGCGGCGTGCTGATGGTGATCTCGCCCCGGGGCGTTCCCAGCAGCTCGGCCCAGCCCTTGGCGTTCAGTTGCGCACCGAACGCGCGCACCTCGGCTGATTCGATGTCGACCCGGCCGGCCGCGATTGCCACCTGGCCACTGGCGTGGATTTCCAGGCCCACGTCGCGCCAGGGGGTCCGGTCCACCGCCACATGGTGCACCTCCAGCCCGCGCAGCTGGCTGTCGAGCTGAAAGAGGACGCGCCGTCGTTCCATGTCGAACGATGTCACGAGGCGCAGATCGGCGCGTGCCTCATCCAATCCCACCCCCCGCGGCTCCGTCACGACACCGAGCGCACGCAAGGCCAGATCGCGGACCTCCACCTGCAGGTCAGCCACCTCGCCCGCCGTCCGGTACGAGATGCGCAGACCCGGGGATGACCCCTCGGGATCGTCCCTGCGAAGCTCGACGGACAGGTCCTGCCCAACTAGGCGTGCCGCGACCGTCGCGTCCTCGGCGAGAACGCCGCCGCCGGGGATCGCCAGACTGACCCGCCGCCCCGTCGCAGTCACCGGCATCCCGCGCGCGCTCTCAACCACCAGCTCGGGCAAGCGCAGGGTCGCGGCTGCGCCCACCTCGACGACCAGATCTCGCACCAGTACCGATTCCCGACCTTGGGGCGTGCGCTGGAAGCTGGCATCGGGCGTGCGAAAACTGACCCGCAATCCGCCCGGCAGAACCACCGCACCATGCACCCACGCCCTTCGGACGACAAGCGCAACCGACCCTTCGCGGAAAGGACGCCGACTGCCCGAAGCGGGGGACGGTCCCGCTGTCGACGGCTGTCCGAAAACATTGTCGGCTGCTCCGGTGCGCAGGTATTCGACGTCCAGACCGTCCGCCGTCACCTCGGCGGGTTCCCAGAATCCATGTGCCGGGCCGCCCAGTCGCACGACGATACGCTCCGCACGCACCATCGGCTCCGAATCGAACGGAGGCTCCCCGAAGACATCCACGCCATGCGCGACCAGCGTGCGCAGCCCCCCTATGCCAATGCTGTCTACCCGAACACGACGCCCAATCGCCCGTTCCAAGTGGGCTCTAAGCCACGGCACAAGGCACTTGTTCCACAGCCCGATGCCGACCGGCACCATGATCAGGATGGCCAGGGCGGCGGTTCCAAGAAAGATGAGACGGCGGGCTGTAGGGCGCAAGCGGCACCATGGTACCGCTTGTACCGCCTCTCGAAAACTCGTAGTTGGGTGAGCGGCTCCTTCCTCCGTCCGCCGGACCCGCCCCGGGACCGGCAATCTCCACCGGTCAAGGATTTTCCAAGATCGGTGCTAGTGAGCGGCCAGCGCCCCATCCGCTCGGCGGTCCGGACCCTCGAACGTCCTGTGGGCCGTACGCCGGTTGCGTCGGACGCCGTGGGCTCGCAGGCGGGCGCCTGCCAAGATCTCCTCGATCAGCCCGTCGAATTGCAAGCCAGCTTCGTGCGCCATGCGGGGGAGCGGGGCTCCGGGCAACAGCAGCGGCGCGGAATCCACGTCCACGATGTTCTCGTTGAGCCGTTCGCTGACCACCATCTCGACACAGGCCGGGCCTTCGCAGCCCAGGGCCTCGTAGGTTTGGGTTGCAAGGCGCAATACCGAAGCCTCGCGCGTGGGCGACAAGCGAGCGGGCGCACAGATCTCTTGCCTGCGCGTGCTGGCCGACGGCTGGGTAGCCCAACACCCGGTTCGGGACACCTCCACGGCACCAAGGGCCTGGCCGTTGAGCACCGGCACGCAGATTGGTCTTCCCGGCACGAGCCGCTCAACCAAGGCCTCGTCGTCCAGAGCGAACACATCCTCGATGGCGCTCTCCAGCTCCATTTCGTCGCGTACCAGGGTGCCACCGAAGAGCAGGGTCGCGCTCACCGGCCGCACCACCGCGGGGAAGCCAAAAGCGCCGTGAATGTCGTTGAGGCTTTCCTGTTGCTGGGCACGAATCAGGTAGGCGGGCGCGGTGGGCAGATTGCGCAGCCGCAGGACCTCCTTCGTCTTCGCTCGGTTCATGGCCAGGCTGCAGGCCAGCACGCCTGAACCGGTAAAGGGGATCGCGAGCATCTCCAGCAGGCCCTGCAGGCAGCCGTCAGCGCCGCAGCGGCCGCGCACGGCCAAGAAAGCCACGTCTATCCCTGACTGACGCAGGGCCATGTCGACGTGACGATCGACGAAGAGAGCCTGGGCATCATGGCCCCATTGGCGCAAGGCCGACACGACGGCCTCGGCGGCCCGCACGGAGACGTCCCGTTCCAGGGAAAGTCCGCCGAGAAGCACTCCAATCTTGCGCGCAGAACTCATCCCTCACGGGTAACGCCGGCGGCGAGTATCGTCAAAAAAAATACCCACTTTTTGCCCAGCCGTAACACCCCAACGCCACGCGTGCGCAGTTTGTGGTAGAGACGAGATCGTCATGACCTTTCTGGAAGCAGCCCTCGAAATTCTAAGGCGCGAACGCCGTCCCCTTCACTTCAAGGAACTCACCGGAAAGGCCATGGAGCGCAAGCTCCTGACTTTCGTGGGGCGAACTCCCGAAGTCACCATGCAAACCCAGCTTACCGGCGCCGTGAAGAAGGCCCCGGGCAATCCCTTCGTGCGGGTCAAACCGGGGGTTTTCGGGTTACTGCGCTATCCAGAGGCCCCTGCCGAGCCCGAAGCCATACCTGAGAAGTCGCAGAAGAGCGAAAGTCCGGCGGCTGCAGGCGAAGCACGCGGCGGCCGTCGGCGACGGCGGGGAGGACGGGGACGGCGGCGCGGGCGCGGCGATGCACCGAGTGAAGCTGTGGCGACGAGCGACGCTTCAGGGGGAAATGCCAGCGAGGGCGTAACCCCAGTCGTGGATGCGGAGGAGCGCGAGAGTGGCGAAGCGCCCGAAGAGCCCGAGACCGGTTCGCTGTCCCCCGAGGCGCGCGCGGCCGCATTGGCTGAGAGTGGGGTACTGGAAGGCGACTCGGAGCAAATGGAGGCAGAGGAGCAGAGCGAGGCAGAGGCGCCCACCGATGACGGCGATGAGGGCGGAACCCCGAAGGACGTGAGCGCCGAGAGCGACGAGCAGGTGGGTGCGAAGCCGGAAGGGATCGGCGCAGGTAGAGACGAAGCCGTTGCCTCCGCTGGTGACCCCGCCGCCCGAGCCGAGCTGCCAGGCTCCTCCGGCCCAACACCCGGCCCCAGCGACGGTGCGGCTCAGGCGGCCTCGCTTGCGGGCGAGGGCACTTCTGGGACGCCAGCCCAGCCTGGGCGCAAGATCACCTCGCCCATCGATGCGGCCATCGAGATCCTGAAGAGTCAGGCTCCCGGCCGCGGGTTGCATGTGCGTCAGATCGCAGATGCGGCGGTTCGCCGGCGGCTTATCCATGGCGAGCCCAACGAAGCATGGCGGGTCATGCGAGCCGCTCTTGCGGCCGAGGGCAAGGAGAGGCTACGTGCTGGCCAGCGCCCTCGTGTGCGACCCGCGGGCAGCGGCCTATACGCCTTGACTCGCCGGCCCCCGGACAGTGATCTCGAACGAGCGGAGTTCGTTCTGGGCGAGGCCAGGCGTGCCTTGCGCGAGCGCACGCTGGCCGCCCTTGAGCAGCGCTTGGCGGATCTGAGTCCGGCAGCATTCGAAGCAGTGGCCCGCGTCCTTCTGCAGCGTGAGGGCTTCGGTCCGGCTACTTTTGTCAAGCGGGTCGAGGGCACAATATACCTCGAGGCGTTGCGAGGGCGTGGGTTCAGGCCCTCGCGCTGTCTCATCGCCCTGCGACCAGGCGCCGCGGCCGCAGGCCGCCGTGCCCTGGGCGAGTTGCGCGCGGGCATCCGTGCCCGCAACCAGGACGAAGGGGTGCTCGTGCTTGCCGGCCGGTTGGCCGACGACGCCATTGCGGAATGGAAGCAATCGGGTGCGCCGGTGGATGTGGTGGATGGTCCAGCGATGGCCGAGACCTGTGTTCGCCACGGGATCGGTGTCATCGGCGCCGTGGTCAACGTCGAATTCGTCGACGCCGACTTCTTCGCCGAAATCTCGGAAGGCTAGCCACTGTGGCCGCCGGCTGCCATCCCGAGGCGGATGCCGTGGCCGACTGGACCTGGTTGGGTCGGGTTCCCTATGGGCCCGCGCTGCAGATACAAGAGGAGATCCGGGACGAAATCCTGGCTGGCCGCAGGCGGGAAACCCTGTTGATGCTCGAGCACCCGGCCGTGATCACGTTGGGCCGGCATGCCGACCCGGCGCACGTGTTGCTGCCCATCCCTGCTCTGCGCGCGCGGGGCATCGACCTGTGCCGGACAACACGGGGAGGTGACGTGACCTTTCATGGACCGGGCCAGCTGGTGGGCTACCCCATCTTTCGGCTGCGCCGAGGCGTGCGCGCGCATATGCAGGCCATGGCCACCAGCATCGTCGATTGGCTTGCCAGCCTCGGACTTGCGGCCGAGTGGCGCGGGTCGAGCCCCGGGGTGTGGTTGGGGACCGAGAAGATTTGTGCTTTCGGCGTACACGTGCGACATCGGATCGCCACGCACGGGTTCGCTCTCAATCTTGCCACCGAACTGGACGGCTTCTCGACCATCATCCCGTGCGGTCTGCAAACTGCGGGTGTCACGTCGTTGGCCCGACAGATCGGCAGCGCGCCGCCACCGGAAGTGGTCGCGCGATCTCTCATCGGCTTGTTTGAGAAGAACTTTGGTGTACAACTACGGGAGGTGCGTGTTCCTGGTTGCAATGGGACGGCGCCAGTCACTAGAATGATGGAAGCATCGTGAAGGCACGGACCAGGCCGCGGATCGTAGTCATCTACAATCGCGACTTCGAGGGAGCCGAA
>PMCR01000561.1 GCA_003155465.1 Myxococcales bacterium
CTGGCGTGGCCGAACTGGAGGGGTTCAACGTGATCGTTCCGGAGGCCGCCGGGTAGGCGCCCCGTGCGCGAGTCAACGGCAAGAGAAGGGGTACGGCGCGTGCGATTTCTGGACCGACCGATCGATCGGCGCTCAAGTGAGGCCAGTGCGCCCAGTCATTGACCCCGTCCGCAGCACTTCTTGTACTTCTTGCCACTACCGCACGGGCAGGGCTCATTCCGGCCGGTCTTCGGTTCTTCGCGCCGGATGGTTCTCGACGCCGGCAGGCCCATGGCTTGAGCTCTCTGGTCTTGGGCCTCGCGGCGCGCTCTCCGTTCGGATTGCCGAAGCTTCTCGGCGGCGTCGGCCCGGCCTTCCCGTTCGAGGAGCGCGATGGACGTCGTGACGATCTCATCGCGCAGACTGGTTTCGAAGCCCACCCACGTGAGCGCATCACGATACGCGGATTCGGCCCGATCGTTCTCTCCAAGCATCTCAAGTGCCTGTCCGGCCGGCAGCAGCATGCTGGGCTCATCAGGGAATTCGGCGAGGTTGCTCTCCACCAGCGATATCGCTCGATGGCGGTCGCCGCTGCGGGCGAGCAGGAGGGGGAGATCGTAGATGAGCTGCTCATCACGCCACACGGCCGCCAGACGTTCGCTCAAGGTGACCGCATCGGCGTGATGACCTTCGTCTGAAATGTCACGCGGGAGGTCGCCGAGCCAGCGCCACACCGTGCTCTCGAGCGCGTGCTCGATGTTCGCATCGATCAGCGACAAGCTACCCCCGCTCTGTTCGACGATCGCAAGCGCAGCTTCGCGTTCCTCTTGGAGCGTTGTTGGCTGTCGGTTGTCGAGCCTGGGGCAGGCTTCGTCAACCTCCTCTTCGCTCCATTCCGGGTGCCGCCGGTGGACGTGTGCTCTCAGACATCGTCCGACCAGAGGCACCAGCGCCTGTAGTCCGGGATGCGAACGTCGCTTGACACCCTCATCGTCTTCTCCTTGATGCTCGCGGGTGTCTTCATCCAGCGACTGATACTGCGGCGGTGCCTCGCCTTCGCCGTCGACCACGCGCGGGTACGAACGCGTAGGGTCCGCGAGGCCCTCGCCATCCACTTTGACCTCGTACCTTAGATCATCGCCGAAATCGAAAATGTAGAGGATGCGTTTGTTGATCTTGAGGGGAAGCTCGGCCAATACGGCATCGGTTGCGCAGCGAGGCGTCTGGGCGACACCGGGGCCGCCGTAGTCGAACGCCTGATCCCACGGGCGGTTGTTCAAGAAGAATGCATAGAGGTGGTCGTCGTCGAGGTTGAAGGCGGACTGGATTGCTTGATGCAGGCCGTGCAGTGTTTGCTCCTGCGTGCATTCGATCCGTCGCCAGAGGCTCAAGTCGAGCCATGACGTGACCTTGAAGATGATCGTCCTCATGGACCGCGAGACTAGCACGCAAGAGAACCCCTCCAGATTTCTCCGAAGGGGTCCGGGGCATCGCCGCCATGCCTGTCGCGCTCTGGCTACGGCCTTGCGTCGCGGTCTCGATGGCTGCGCGAGGGGCGCTTGCGCAGCTTCCGGAGAGCCCGATTCGCCACCGCTGGGTCGAATTTTTCGGGGTCGTATCGCCTACCGGCCCACTGCTTCAGCTCGGCGTGCTCCTCGTGCATGGGATCGGCAAGAGCTTCTAGCAGGCGCCGGTACCCATGAGTCCCCCCGCAATCCTCGCGCGGGCACGCCCGCTCGCCGCCGGTGCATACGGGGTAGCTCACGCCGGGGTTCCGCTTCATTGCCACGCTTTCAATCTCCACGAGGTGCTTCCAGTCGTCGCCGAAGTCGTATTCATAGACGATCGAGCTGGAGGTGAGCAGATCACGAAGTTGAACCGCACGCTCATCGAGTCTTGGGGGCAGCAGGTCGTCATCGTCGTCGGCGTCGGGGAGGGCGTAGTGCTTGCCGTCGATGAGGTACTGATGCAGATGGTAGTTCCACCATCCGAACGCGGCTTGGATCACGTCGTGGAACTGGTCCAACGTCGTGTCCGCCGGCACCAGTATCCGTCGCCAGATGGCGGGTTCGATGTCGAGCAAGGCGACCTTCACCTGGAAGATCGCAGGTCCATCGGAGAGCGGCCGCGTACCGCCGGCAGGAAGGGAGAAGGCGCACGGCGGGCCTTTTTCGTCGCATCTCTCTTCCCCCAGCAGCCGCATCCTCGCGATCGCGTAGCTCTCTGCCGTCTTGACCATCCGCGCGCGCACGAGCTTCTTGAAGTCACCATTCTTGGGCATCGGAGTCCTCCAGTCTTGGTCGTGCGGCACCATTCCCAGCAGCAGCAACAGCACGACGGACGAGGTTTCGGCGATGCGATCCGGGAGTCTTCGTCCCTTTGTCCCCGTCGCGTTCCGCTGGGTGAGTTTCCGAGGCTTGTGCGCTGGATCAGCGCCAGCCCAGAACGTAACGAAACGCCGATGCGATATCAAGCGGGAAACCACGTCGGGAGCGGCGTTGACCGCCTCCCGGCCCAGTCTCAGCCGAACGGAACCCAGTGCCCCGACGATTTCGCGGGCGCTGGAGCTGTGAACCGAAAACACCGGGATGACCCGGTTCGGAGCCGGCAAGACCGTGCCAACACCGGGGATCCCCCCGTCGGGGCTCAGCCACAAACTGGGGTCCACTACACGAAACCCCTCAGGATTTCTNNCTCCGGCGTGACAGGCCGGCGTTATAACCAAACTTAACTACCACCCCATGCCCCAACCCGACGGCTTCCCGGCGCATTGGGACGCAAGGATCTACTCGCCGGCGCGGCGGGTGTCAAATGGAAGCTCTCCCCGCCGGGGCTTGGGTTGCAGGTTGTGGCGTCTGGGTTGCGGCGTCAGATGGTTGCGTTTGACCTGCGGATGTTCACTAATGTTTCCGCCTTGCGAACCCGCCGTATGCTTCCTTGGTTTGCTGTGCTGGTTGTTCCGGCCTGTGCGCGGCCGACCAGCCCTGCGCGCGATGCAGCACCACCCGTGGCCATGCCCGTGCCCAGCCCGGTCCAGCCAGTGCGGCCGCCCACGCCCATGCCCTGGGATGAAGGTGGGCAGCTAGCCGAGCATGAGACCATCGCGCTGCGGCCCGAGCACGGCGGTCGCGAGGCCATCGCCATGGCGGTGGCCAGTGGTTTGCTCGACGTGGATCTTACCTACGAGTGGGCGCCGTTCATCTTCAGCGAGTCGGACAAGCCGGAGGGCGAGCCAAAGCCAAACCGCTACCGCCACGCTTTCGTCGCGCTGGCCAACGATCTGGCCAGTCCGGATGACATCTTCCTGGCCAGCCCAGAAGCGCACTACGCTGTCCTGATGGCGGCGGGCCTTCCCGGCACCGAGGAGGCGGCAGAGAGCCCGCAGGGCCGGCGTGTCCTCGACGAAGCGCGACGGGCCTTGCACTTGCGGCGCGAGCCGAATTTCCTCGAGCCGTACGGCATCCCACCCACGTTTCCGGTCCTGCTGGCGCGCATCGAAGAGGACCAGAAAAGGACCTGCTACGCCAACCTTGACCTGGCCGGCCTGGCGGCCCTTGACGGCACTATTACCTTCCAAAGCCGCGAGCAAGCGCGCCACGAGTACAACGAGGCGATGGGGGACGCCGCCTGGGTGGACAAGCAGATCGCCAAGGCCCAGGAAGCGGCGGGCGCTCCCGTGCGCGACCGCGACGAATGGCTGAAGGCAATTGCCCAAGAAGACACCAAGGCCGGGGTTCGCGTCGAACGCTTCCGGCGCGGCCAGGTGCGCCTGCGCGCGATCCGGGCGGCTCAGGCGCGCCTCGGCTGCGAGGGGTTGCTGTCCGCGCGGACCAAACACGTGGAGGGGCAGTTCGATCTGGCGACCAACGAGGCGTTGGCGGCATGGGAGCGCAAGAACAATATCTTTGGGTGGGGTTTTCTGGGTGGTGAGACGCTGGCGGCTTTGCAGCGGCCGCCGCTCGACCTGCACCTGGACACCTTCCGGCGCATCCTGATGGAACGTGTGGTCGACGCGGCGGGCATTATCGAGGACGGTTCGGTCTCGGGCGGAGCGAAGCCGGCGACATACAAGGATGCCGCGGGCATCGAACACCCGGTGCCGAATCTCATCGCCGACTACACCGACGCGATCATGACGGCGTTGGGGGTGCGCACGACCGACGACATGCTCAGGGTCATGGCGACGTTCCGCACCCAGGGGATGAGGCAGCTTCACGTGGCAATCCCGCCGCCCAAGCTTCCCCCCTACTACAGCAGCAAGATGGACCTTTCGGTCGAGATTGATCGTGGCGATGTCTGGTACGACCTCCCCCTCGACGAAAGCGGCAAGCCCATCGCACAGCCGCGCCTGCGCTTCCCCAGCCTCACGCTCTACCTGACCTGGAAGAAACAGAAGATCCCGCTTTGCCGCTGGCGCACCACCATCGGGTCGTGGCGCAGCGAAATGCGCCCCAACGGCAAGGTGTACTTCAAGTACAAGAACTCAGATATCGGCCCGCGGGTGTGGAAAGACATCGTGGCCGGGCCGGTCTGGATCCCGCCCGAGGGCACCCCGGCCAAGGATCTGCTGACCCGCAAGACATGGGACCGCGACGCGGGGGCGGTGACGGTGGTGAACACCGACGTGATGGGCCCTGGCTATCAATCGGCCTATGGCCTGGTGATGGCAATCCATCACTTGAAGCGGGGCAAGAGTTTCTACGACAACCAGATTCGAACCCATGGCTCGGTGGACTACACCTCGATCGCGCGGCGGTTCTCGCACGGCTGCCACCGTTTGGTGAACAGTCGGGCTGCCCGCCTGTTCGACTTCGTGCTGCGGCACCGGGCCTTCAACCGCGTCGGCAACGTGCCTCTCACCCTGCGTCGCCGTTTCGAATATGAGGGCAAGCCGTACCACTACGCCCTCAGCACGCGTGGCTACTACTATGAACTCTACCCGCCTCTTCCGGTCATGGTCACTGCCGGACGCATCATGGGCAAGGCGCAAAGGCCGATCGAGGCCTACCTGCCCAAGCCAGGCGTGGACTACGGACCGTCCGAGGAGGGCGGTGAAAGTGCACCGGATACCGGCCCTTGATGCTTGCCTTGGACGCAGCCAGTTGTACTAAAGGATTCACGCCAGTCCTGCGATAATCTCAGGGCAAGTGCCCATGCACTGGAAGAAACTACTGGCCGGGATGACTTGCGCTGCCGTGCTTGGGGCGGCGGCGCTGGTCGGTTGTGCCGTGGGCGTGCGTCGCAATCTCGCTAAGGCCCCGCCCAGTGAAGTGATCTTCGACGACCAGTGCCATCTGCAGGACTATTTCGACGACCTCGCGCGCCGGCGGGAAAGGCCACCCGCGCAGGTTCGGTCCGACGAGATTCAGACCGGCGATAGTGAGAAGACGCTGGGCGGCCGCAGCGCCTACCGATTCGGGGAAAACACCGGCTTGCCCGCCCTGCGGCGCCTGCTGGTGGAGAATTGGAAGCCGCTTCCGGCCGCGGTGATGGCTGCCTCTGAGGTCGAGGTGGAGGTGCGCTGGTGCGAGAAGGTCGGCACGCGCTGGTTGGTGAACGACGAGAACGTCACATTGCGCGCCGCCGGAAAGACCTACGCCATTCAGTCCCATCCCTGCATGACCGCTCTTCTCTTCGGGCAGGCGCTTTTTGAACGGCGGCGCGAGTTGGTCGGGCTGCCGCCGCTGTCGCTGCCGCCGGACGCGGGCAGGGCGAATCGCATGACGTCTGATTGATCGGTGCTGCGGTGGTGTAAACTCCGCAGCCCTATGCCCTACGACCATCGTTCCGTTGAACCCAAGTGGCAGGCCCGCTGGCGCGAGGCCCGCCTGCACCAAACCACCTTTGATCCCAAGCGGCCCAAGTTCTACGCCCTGGACATGTTCCCGTATCCATCGGGCGCGGGGCTGCACGTCGGACACTGCGAGGGCTACACCGCCACCGACATCATCACGCGCTGGAAGCGNNCCGCGCGTGACCACCGAGAAGGCCATTGCCAACTTTCGTCGGCAAATCGATTCTGTCGGCTTCGCCTACGACTGGGATCGCGAGGTCAACACCACCGATCCCAAGTACTTCAAGTGGACCCAGTGGATCTTCCTGCAGCTTTTCAAACAGGGTCTGGCCTACGAGGGCACCGTGCCCATCAACTGGTGCCCGTCATGCAAGACAGGCCTGGCCAACGAAGAGGTCAGTCAGGGCTGCTGCGAGCGCTGTGGCACCGGGGTCGAGCGCAAAGACTTGCGCCAGTGGTTGTTGCGCATTACACGCTACGCGGATCGGCTGTTGGAGGATTTGGCGGACCTGGACTGGCCCGAGTCCACCCTGGCCATGCAGCGCAACTGGATCGGTCGCTCGGACGGAGCCGAGGCGATCTTCAAGGTGGCCGGCCCCGATGGCTTGCCGTCAATGGAAGAAATCAAGGTCTTCACCACGCGGCCCGATACCTTGTACGGCGCGACCTACATGGTGCTGTCCCCTGAACATCCGCTGGTCGACGCGTTGACCACAGGGGCGCGGCATGCGGCGGTGCGCGCCTACCAGATCGCCGCGCGCCGCAAGAGCGACCTGGAACGCACCGATCTGGCAAAGGAAAAGACGGGCGCGTTCACTGGAGCTTTCGCCATCAATCCGGTCAATGGCGAGAAGATCCCGGTTTGGATCGCCGACTATGTGCTTTCGACCTACGGCACTGGTGCGATCATGGCGGTGCCGGCGCACGACCAGCGCGACTACGAATTCGCCAGCAAGTTCAATCTGCCCATCCGTCCCGTGGTGCGGCCCACCGACGGCCGCGAGCCTGAGCCCGGCCAGGCCTTCGTCGACGACGGGATCGCCATCAACTCAGGCGATCTCGACGGCCTGCCCACGCTGCAGGCCAAGGCCAAGGTCACAAGGCAGCTTGAAGCCCGCGGGCTGGGTCGCGCCATGGTCAGCTACCGCTTGCGCGACTGGGTGTTTTCCCGGCAACGCTACTGGGGCGAGCCGATCCCCATCGTTCACTGTCCCACCCACGGCACGGTACCGGTGCCCGAATCGGCCCTGCCGGTCACCCTGCCCGAGGTGGAGCGCTACGAGCCGACCGGCACGGGCGAATCGCCTCTCGCCGGGATCGAATCGTGGGTCAAGACGACTTGTCCGACCTGCGGCGGCCCGGCCCGACGCGAAACCAACACCATGCCTCAGTGGGCGGGATCCTGCTGGTACTACCTGCGATACCTCGACCCCAAGGCCGAACACGAGCCCTGGTCCAAGCAGTCCGAGCAGCAGTGGCAGCCGGTCGACCTCTACGTGGGGGGCGCCGAGCACGCCGTCCTCCACCTTCTCTACTCGCGTTTCTGGCACAAGGTGCTCTACGACCTGGGACACGTCTCGACCAAGGAGCCGTTCAAGAAGTTGCGCCACCAGGGCACGGTGCTCGCCTACTCGTACCAGGATGCACTGGGCCGCTACCACGAGATGTCAGAGATCGAGCTGCGCGGTGACGACGCCATCCTCAAGGCCACGGGCGAGAAACTGAAGGCGGCCGTGGACAAGATGGCCAAGACCAAACTCAACGGCGTCAACCCTGACGACGTGGTGGCCGAGTACGGCGCAGACGTGTTGCGCCTGTACGAGATGTTCATGGGCGAGTTCGAGCTGCCCAAGCCTTGGGATGCGCGAGCCATCGAGGGATGCAGTCGTTTCTTGAGGCGCGTCTGGCGGCTGGTGGAGGAACTCGACGAGAAGCCGGCGCCGGCCGGCGATCCGCATTTGCGACTGCGCCACAAGACCATCAAGAAAGTGACCGGCGACCTGGATCGCATGGCCTTCAATACGGCCGTGGCCGCGATGATGGAGTACCTGAACGCGCTAGCCGGCAGCGGCGCCACCCGCGAGGATCTGCTGGCGCTCATCAAGCTGATCGGGCCTTTTGCTCCCCATCTGGGCGACGAGGCGTGGGAAAAACTGGGCCAGCAGGGTTTCCTGCTGCAGGCTTCATGGCCGAGCTACGATGAGGCGTTGACCATCGACGCGGTGGTGACCCTGGGCGTGCAGGTGAACGGCAAGTTGCGTGGCGATGTCCAGGTCGCGCGCGACGCGCCCGAGGCCGAGGTGCGCGAAAAGGCGATGGCCGTGCCCAATGTGGCCAAGCACCTTGAGGGCAAGACCGTGCGCAAGGTCATCGTGGTCGCCGGCAAGATCGTCAATATCGTTGTAAGCTAGGAAACTCCCTCTGATCGACCATGGCCGAGCTGAGAGTCAGCGAGAAGGACGGCGCGGTCACGCTCGACATCGTGGTGCAGCCGCGCTGTCCGCGCGAAGGCGTGGGGCCGGTCAAGGGCGACAGGCTCAAAGTCTCGGTGAACGCCCCGCCGGTGGACGGCAAGGCCAATGAGGCCGTGCAAAGGGTTCTGGCCGAGACCTTTGGCGTGCCCCGCTCGGCCGTGACCATCATTCGCGGCGAAACCGGCAAGCGGAAGACGGTGCGCATCGCCGGGGTAACGGCCGGGGCTGCCATGGGGCTGTTCGCGAAGATCTAGCAGGATATCGTCACCACCCTTGCGTGCCGCCAGCGTCCCTTGTGCTTGCGCAATACTTGCGGGAGAGACACGCGCCTGCGCGCTTCCGGCATCGGCCCCCCAGAGTTCGTTCCACTCACACAAATGATTCTTGGGATCGGAAGGCCAGCGGACGGGGGGAGGGGTCACCGTCGGCCGCCGCCGGCCGTGACCAGGCCAGCCCCCAATTTCTACCCTATCTTTTCGGGCATCCGGTGTTCAGAGCCTCCACGGCGACGATGTCGTAGGCGGCAACCGCCGTGCTGACGCCGGCGCCGGCGCGCTGGAGTTCGTCGATGCGCTGGTTGATCTCGGCGATCTGGCCTTTGGGCCCTTCGCGAAGATCGGCCAGGCCGCTCAGCGTGTATCGGTCGAGCGGCAGGTCGAGGGGCTTGGTCGTGGCGAACGCCTTGATGCGTTCCCGGTTGACCTTGTCACCAGGGATTGGGCAGACCTTCAGGACGTAGCCACCCTTCTTCCATGCTTCATCGGGGAAGGTATACCAGCGGCCGGCCTCCAGCCGGTTGCCGGGCGAGGGCGCACTGGGCAGCAACAGCGAGGCCTTGCCGTTCTCGTAGACACTGAATACGTAGACATACCCTGGCTCGGCCAGGCGCAGACTGAACTCGGCCAGCTCTCCCTCGCGGAACTGAGTGGCCGACAGTCTCAGTTCGATACCACGTCTGTCGCCTACCATCCCGACGAGTTCCATGGCCGCCTTCTGCGGAAACAAGGCTCCCTTGCGCTCCAGCTTGTCCCGTTCCTGGGGTTCCAGGTCGACCTCAAATCGAGACAAGGACTGGGGCAGGATCTCACCCGTGGCCGCGTTTTGCAGGTACAGGCGGAATTCCGCTCTGCGGCCGGTTGGGGAAGAGGTCGAGCCGGTCACAAAGTGAGTTACACCATACTGGCGCCACAGCTTCGTCGGGTCGGTCGTCATGCCCTCGCTCATAACCACAAGCTTCTGGGTGGGCGCCAGCAGCGGCGGCTGCAGGCGGTGCTGCAAGATGCCCTGCGCCTCGTAGGCGAGGTGGGTGAAGTGGTCGCCATCGTCAGTGGGTGGAAGCACCATGATGGCTGCTTGCGCGGGCAAGGCCCGTACGAGCCTTGCGCTGGCCTTGCGCAGGTCTTGCTCCATCACCGTGTTGCGCGAGCAGCGCGCCCAAACCCGAACCCGGCCGTCTGGCGTCTGGCAGCTACGCTCGCGCGAGCAGCCGGCCCGGCGCTGTTCCACCAGCACGCGCACGTCTTCCTCCGAGCGGGTCAGCCGCGTGCTCGTACCTCCTGCAACGGTCTCGCTGTCGACCACCGCCGTCTCCGATCGTATCTTGATCTCGATCGTGCGCATTGCATCGTTGATCGCCAAGTCGTAGGCCGCCTGCGCGGTCACCGACTCACCCGCCCCGAACGCCCAGTCCTCGTCCAGCCACTGGGTCGCCTGGAGGAAGGATTGGTTGTCAGTGGGCGTGCAAACAGCTTCTTGCGTTCTCGCTTTGTCGCGAGCTGGTAGTTGAGCTGTCCCACATGCGGTTGCAAGAACGAGAGACAGCAGACTGGTTCGTGTTCCGTTCATGTCTCTCCGTCGGACTCCGCAGCGCGCCTGTTGTCCTCGTCACTGCTCGCCAAGCCCTCTGGCCAGTAGGACGTCTTTGGCCGCGCCCAGGCCTCCACCCACGGTCAGGGTGGGATTCTGCGCGCGGAACTGGCGCTGAGCCTCCCGGAAAACCCGCGGCGTCACCCAGTCAGTCAGCTCCTTCAAAGAGATGGCGCCATCGCCATCCATGTCGGCCTGGGCACCACCAAGTCCCTTCAGGAGAAACCGCGTGAACAGTCCCCCTGACGTCGCGTCCGCCTGGTTCCCCGCGGTTTCGCCGGCGGCGGTAGCCGAGAAGAGCGCCACCTTGGCTGGCGCGACCACCGTCTTGACCGGGATCATGGGCCTCACGCCGGAGGGCAAGACCGATCGGCCGCTGCCAGAGAAGCAGGAATCCACGAAGGAAACAACTTCTTGTGCGCGAGAGCGAGAGAGGTCAGCGAGCACTTCGGGCAGGGAGATCCCGGTCTGCGCCGCAGCCTGCACGTCGGCATCGTAGGGCAGCAGAAGGCTGTCGCCGGAAGTGAGGTCGGGTGTCCCATGCCCGCTGAAGTAGAAGAATATCCGTCCCCCTGCCGGCACATTCTTCTTGAGCCAGTTGATTTCGCGCAGTACATCGGTGCGAGTGGCGCGGCCGTCGGTGATCAGGTGGAGATTTCGGTTTGGCACCCCGAGAGTGGTTTCCGCCAGCCCGGCGAATCCCTCCGCGTCAGCTCGTGCACCGGCTGCGGGGGAGAGATCCCGGTAGCCCTCTATGCCCACCACCAACGCATATGAATCGGAACGTGAAGCGCCCGAGCGAAAGGTTGCAGTGCCCGAAGACTCGGAAGGGCGCGAGATGGGCGACGGATGGGTCATAGGGGAAAGGACCGGGACGGCCGCTTCTGTGGGTCGTGACTCCCCGAACGCTGCCTGAACGCGAGCGTACTGCTCCATATCAGCCTCAAGAGCAACCTTGATAGGCTTGTCTTCTGAATTCACGCCCAACCTGAAGACGGTCTTCGCCGGCTTGTGTCCGGGGAGCGTGGTGATGTAGGTCCATTTGTTGACACGCAGGTCCGAATTGGCATCGGAGTCGTAGTTTGGGAACAGCTTCATCTCGCCGTCCTCCGGTACGAACAGCGCGATCATGCCCAGGCCCCAGAAGCAGCCACCTAGTATGCTAGTAAGAAGAACTGCAAGCTTCTTGTCGTTCTTCGGGTCTGGAGTGTCCTTGGTGGGCGTGTTCAGTGGCACGTACTTGTAGAGCATGATCGACGTGCCGGCGACCGCAGCCCCTGCCAGCAGCCAGACCGGGAAGGCCCACCAGCCCCGGTGATAGACCTTGCGTGTGTGAGACTTCGAGAAGTCATCAACGTACGGGGTCTTGCCCAGATCCTCATCGTCTTCCTTGACCGTCGTGTCTGCGTGGAAAAGACCTCCATCCACTCTTTTCGTGGCCCCCTCGCGCTTCACGACAGCGCCAGAAGGATCGGACTCGATGCGCACCCGCGGGCCAGGCCCGAGCGGCACCCACACACCGCAGCCCGTCGCCAGGAGAGCGACGACCAGAACGACGGCGATGGGACGATGGCACCCAGCGACGCGCGCACACGTAGATCTTCTCGAGCTTTCTCTCAGGTTCATTGCGTCCGGATCTCCCGTGAGGATGGCGAACGGATCTAGGCGGCGAGTATAGTGATCAGGTGGGAACCGTCAATCTGGCAGGGGTGGCAAACAAGCGCGCTCGGATGTTGGCGGTGACTGTGTGCAGCGCGGAAGCCGTCCGATCGGACGAGCCGCAGGGCTTCGTTCGTTGACGTGAGATTCCGAAACGGGACCCACAGATAGCGCGACATCACCGCACCGCCCGAGCATGCCGCCAGCGGCCTTTGTGCCTGCGCAGGAGGGGCGGCAAGCGGTCCCGCTTCGCGATAGGTGCCCATGCACCGAGAAACCGATAGGACGCGCCAGAGCACAGGCGGTAGCACCACGCGCGCACCATGGCCGCGGGAGTGAGGAGCAGACCCAGCACCCACACGGGACCTATGACGACGAACACGAGCAACGCAAGAGCGCGCCAGCCGTGCCGACGAAGCCACCTCACTGCGCCCTGCCTATTCCCGCGCACATCGCGCAGTCTGAGACGTACCATGTTGAGGATGTGACCCAGCATATCCCCACCGGCACGCCATTAAGTGTCTTGGCGTAGCACATGGAGAACCCCGGACACAGACCCCCGCCACTGTATGCACCTGCTTCAGCCGCAGGGCAGGAGGGGTACCTGCCGTCACGCGATGGCCGATCCTCGACTGGCGGCAGATCCACCGCCGATGAGTCAAGCAACGGCCGATCTTCGATAGGTCGCAGGTCTGCCGTCACCGAGTCTGCCGTACCCACGTCGCTTGCTTCGACGGATGCGGAACCATCGTTCGCCGATGCGTCGTCGTGGCAGTAGCAGCAACGCAGGAGACACGGCTCGAAATCGCAACCGCAGCAGCAGAGTAGCAGCAGCGCAACGATACCGATCCACTTTTTGATTTGACCTTCACCCCCTTCCGACGGGTGGTTCCCGCCGGACGATGGTATCCCAGAAGACGCGCCAGGGGGAGAAAGGCGCACCACGCCCAGCCCGCGGCAAGCGGAGCACGGTATTCTCGTGCACCCACCCCTGATGAGTAGGTAGCCACGGCCGCCACAGGCACCACACGTCAGGTTGGTGTCAGTCACGGCGTAGCCACCTTTGCAGGGCATCCAGCGCCACAAGGCCGAGTGTGAGGGGCAGTGCCAGCAGGGTCAGCACAACATCGAGGCCATACCGAAGGGCACGCATTAGAGCACCCCATGAATCGCCTGGATACAGGCCACCAAGTCAGCGTCCCGGATCATTCGACAGGACGCGACCGACACAGGGTCTTGGCCGGATTCCTCCGCCTCGACTTCCCAACACACCTCGCGAGCGGCGAGCACGCGGCGCAGAGCGCGTGCCACTTCCCTTCTTGTGACAACCGCGAAATGTCCTGCGCCCACCCGGACACGGAAGAAGCCGGAAGGGGCGGGTTGAGCCAGCCGACGCAGAGCAGATTCCCAGTCCAGACCGAAGTCCTCGGGTTCGCAATCCGCTTCGACACACGCTAGCCGAAGTTGCGCAGTAGAGC
>PMCR01000138.1 GCA_003155465.1 Myxococcales bacterium
GCTTTAGGCAGTTGCACCTTCAGCGTCTGGGCCACGATGTAGGTCGAGGCGACCATCAGGACGACGAGCAACACCAGCATCACGTCCACGAGAGGCGTGACGTTGATCGCGCTGATGGTCTTGACCCGGCCCCCAGCGGCCATCGTGCCAGCCATCTACGCCTCCACTCCAGCGGCGCGACGTAGCCCCTTCACATCCTCCACCGCGGACTCGATGGGCAGCTTGCCCTTCTTGCCCGTTTCAGAACTGCCGCGCGGATGAGCCTCCATGGCCGCGATCATCAGGTTGCCCAGGGCGGCCGTGTTCTCCTCGATATCAGCGCCCTTCTTCTGAAAGACGTTGTAACCCACAACCGCGGGCAAGGCCACCAGGATGCCGATGGCTGTGGCCACCAAGGCCTCGGCAATGGCGCTCATCACGTTGCCCATGCCGCCCCCACCGCTGGCCATGGAGGCCTGGGTTGAGCCCAGTTCGCGGAAGGCCGCCACCACACCCAACACCGTGCCGAACAATCCGACGAAGGGCGAGTTGTTGCCCAGGGTGCCGAGGAACACCAGACCTGACTCGAAATTCTTGCGGCGTTCGCGCACGCCCTTTTGCAGGATCTCGCGTACCGAGTCTGCGCCCGAATCGAACCACCCCAGGGCATCGCGTACGATCTCGGCCTCGACGGCGCGACTCGACCCCAGGACCTTCTTGGCCGCTTCCACGTCGCGCGACCGCAGGGGGCCCTGCAGCGCCGAGGACATGGCGGTCAAATTGAAGCGGCGCCGGCGAAAGTACCACCACCGCTCGAAGATGATACCGACAGAGAACACCGACATTGCGATGAGGATGTACATGACGAATGTGGCACCCGACTGGGCCGCGAGCAGCAGTTTTTGAACCAACATGATTGCCTTTCTCCCTTCTCAATTGCCTGTGGCACTAGTACTTGAACTCCAACGCGAGTAGACCGGCTCCCGGTCCGTGATCGAAGCGTGTGTCTGCGTCGCCGACCTGGCCGGCTGCCTGGGCCACCTCCTGCCCATCCAGTAGAACGCGAACGTGCCAGTGGGCCAGCACCTCACCGCACATGGAAAATGCATCCACGCGCACTGTGTATAGACTTAACGTTTGGGCCGGTTTGGTCTTCCAGATGACGTTCTCCTGGAGGCGCCCGTCGATCTGGCATTGGCTGTTGGAATCGAAGTCGAGGAATCCCGCCGCAGCGATTTCGTCAGCGGTCGCGGGCGGATCGCCGGGTGCCGCTCGGGCCAGAGAGGACTTATTGCGCGACCAGATCTCCACTTCCTTGCCCTGGGCGTCGGGTGCGGTCACTCGCAGATCCAGGTCAGCTTCGGTGTCCCAATCCAGGCTGATCACCAGAGCGCCCTGCACGGCTGGCGTCTCGATATCTAGTTCCTGTATGAAGGGTGGTCCGACGTCTCCCTCCGCGCTCACGGCCCGGTACAATATGCTGGCTGGACCGATAGGGACGGCAGGGGAGAAGGATGCCTTTGCCGAAAAGACAAAATCACCTGGACTGCTCTGATCCTGCGACTGCACTGGCAGGGTCCAGTGGCCACTGTCGCCCCTCATCCCCATCAGCACGGCAGTTCCCCCTGGCCCAACCGCGCCTCCGATGCTCTTGCCCGTGATGCCGGGGTGCACCGTGTTGTTCTGACTGTCGACGCGTTCCACCGTGGGCGTCGGACTGTAGTCGGCACTATCAATTTCACCGGAGACAAACTGGGCCCCTACCAGCCGCAAGTACGACGTCACACCTGACTGCGCACTGGCCCCCTCACAGCTACACAGGAGTAGCGGCACAACCAAGCGGGAGAGCGTGGGGCCAGTGCGCATCAGAACTTGACCTCAGAGCGGACGGTGAACACGTTGTCCGCGAGGTTGGTCGGCATGCCGTTGCTGTCGCGGCCGAGGTGGTTGCGGTTGATGTCGTACTCCAACACCAGCCGGCCCGGGCCCGCACGCAGCGCCAGCGCCAGGGCCACGGTCTGGTAGACGTGGCTGGAAGGAACCAGACGCGCCCCCTGGGTGTCCGTCGCATCACGATCCGGATCGTAGCTGTCGTACCTCACGCCCACCTGGACGTGGGGGCCTAGGTCTTGAACTGCCGCCACGTAGTAACCGAGTTCGCGGAGGTCCCGGCCGAGTGGCCCCATGGGATCAGCGATCAGCACGGCACGGTCCAGGCTCTTGGCCCAAATCAGTTCGCCATATACGACGGTCTCCCCCAGTTGTGGAATGCGCCACGACAGCCGCGCATCGGCGCCCAAGGCAAAGCGCGAAAAGTTCGCCGAGGGAGTGGCCGAAACACCAGGCGCCACTTGCAACTCGCCCGTGTCGAACGTCCCATTCTCGTTGCGGTCCTGCCAGCTCAGCGTCGGCTTGGTGGCCGGTGTTCCCTTGTGAAAGCCGCCCCCATAGAGAGCAGAGAACCCAGCGGCCAACTTGGCCAGGGCGCCCACTGGTGTGTCGACGCCCACGCGGCCCGTGACGTCCTTGGCGAGGTTGGGGTCGCGCAGGGAAAAGGTACGTTCGCCGATGGGCTCGCCGTTCTGAACCGCGACGGCGTAGCGAAGAAACCGCCAGCCGCCCTGCAGTCGACCGCCAAGGTCATACTCACCGGGAAAGAGGGCGCGCACCACTGTGCTGCGTTCGAGAAAGAGCCGATCCCGATCCCTTTCTACGACTTCCCAACCAAACGGGATCTTGAATAGGCCGAAAGTGACCATGAGCAAAGGAGGTTGTTGAGGCTGGCTCCCCGGCCAGCGTGCTGATGCCTCTGCATTGATGATGCGCACTTGGCCACCGTTAACCGTGTTGGCGTCCAGCTCAAACACGCTCGCCCAGAAACGGGAGTCGTAAGCTGTTGCCACCCTTGCCCGCCGCAGGACAAAACGATCCTCGTTCAGCGGCGCCCCAGTTGAACTGTTGATCTGGTCCTCCGACGATTGGCGAAAGGCCAGATCCGCCTGCACAAATCCGGTCACTGAAAGCCCTTTGACGCCCACCACGGCCGGATTCGCCGCCAACGCCTCGTTCACCCGCTTCTGTACTTCGGCCGCCGCCCTCTGTTCGCTGGCTTCACGGGCGGCTCGTTCAGTCGCCAATTGCTGGCCGAACTCGGCCCGCAGGGCAGCCCGCTCAACTTCCTCGCGCTGTTGCATCTCGGCCAAGGCAGCGGCCAGCGCCTGCAATTGATCCGGCAAGGGCGCGGCGGGTTCGCTCTCCACGGTTTGGGCGAGCGCCGCACGAGAAGGAACCAGACACGCGAGCAACAGGACGCCATGTATCTTACGGTTGCCGCCGATTGACGAAGACGGAAGCAATCGCCCTATGGCCCGCGTGTCCTTCATGCGCTACTTGACTCCTGCTGTTGGCGCCAAATTCCCGTTCTACTGGCACGTGTTCGTGGTGGGAGCGTACACAGGGGGTGTCGGCCCGGTCACATCGAGGGGAATCACTCCCGCGGCCGGCGGTCCGTTGATGATGGCCAGGTTGCCGGCCTTGGTGGGTGTCGGGCAGACAGCCGGGGAAACTGCGCTGTCGGGCACTAGTTGGCCGGCGTCGGCCACTGGGCCGCCGTCGATTCCTCCGCTCGCGGCGCTGTCCACCGGAGCAGCGTCGACTCCTACGCCAACTGGGCTGTCCACGACCACGGCTGCGTCCATGGCGATGGCCCCTCCGCCACCGATGTCGGCGTCCATGGCGACGGCCCCGCCGGCACCCGTGCCTCCGCCGCTCCCTCCGGCGCCCATGTCACCCGCTGCCCCGGTTGAGCCGCCGATGATAGTGGGCTGAGTGTTGTTACTACTAGTGCTACTACAAGCGGCGAAGCCACCAGTAAGGAGCGCAAGAAAAGGAATCGATCGTTTGTACGTGAGCATGGCCATTCTCCTTTGGTCGACTACTCGCAGTAGCCGGTCTGGCAGGTGGTTCCGCCGCTGCAATCAGCATTGCTGGTGCAGGGCTTGCAGCCCGCAGGCGTGGTCTTGGTGGCGACTGCCTCGAAGTAGCAGCCGCAGGAAACGGCCGGCGTGCAAACCGTGAGGTATCCGCCGTCCACGTCGCGCCTGACCTTCATGGCGCAGTTGGGAACCGCGCCCGCGGCGGTCACCAGGTCGATGTAGGCATTGGGGTTGGCGGGATCGAGCACGCCGTTGCCCTGCAGCCAGTCGAGCATCTGCTTGGCACGGGCAGTGGGCTGGCCGGCGGTCAGCGTGGTGAAGAAGTGAAGGGGTCCCTGGATCATATAGTGGCCGTCGCGAACGTTCTTCTTGTCGAAGATCCCAGGCGCCGAGTCGGCGTAATAGGCCTTGGTCTGATTGAACCCGCGAAAAGCCAACATGTTGATGTTTGTCGGGTTGGGCGGAGTCGCGTAGACGTCGGCGGCCAGGATGCCGATGGCCTTCGAGGAATCGGTCACTGCTAGCAGTGAACTCACCAAGTCGCCGCTCTTGCTGTTCTGCTTGCCTTTCCACGCGGCGGCGTCGACGCCAATATAGGCAGCGACCATTCGCTGGGTACCCGAGGTGGAATTGCGCTGCTGGATGGCCGTTTCATCCGTGAAGGGTGGAACGCCACTGCTCACCCCGCAGCCGAAGATGGCGGCAGCCTGCTCGGCGGAGATGGCGGTTGTGGTCTTGTTGGCCGCCGGGACCACGAAGAGCATGGCCTGGATGGGGCCCGGGTACTCGCCAATCGTAGCAGGCGGCGGAGTGCCAATGCAGGTCTGGAACGCCACGTCCGCCACGCCAATCAGGGCAGTGGGGTGGTCGGGGTCGAGGGTACAGTTCTTGATCACGTAGGGCAGCGGACTGGTGGCCGAGAGTGCCGGATTGGGGATGAAGTAGTCGGCGTTTCCAGTCAAGGGCCCGGCGCTGACGATGACATTGGCCCCGTCGCACGAGGCCGATGTCTTGTAGATGACGGTCACCGGCGGGGTNNGCCAGCTTCAACGCCAGGCGAGCCAGGGTTGGCTCAAAGGCGCTGGACCCAGCCATGTAGACCGCGTTGGGAAAGGCGTTCGTGTCGCTGCAGGGCGGGATGGCCTGGGCCAGGGCCTGGGCGCCGGCGCCGATCACGGCGACGGCGCTGGCAAGCACACATACTGTCTTGGTCAGTTTCATTCTATTCCTCCTGCGCCGGGCTCTTGCGCCAGGCGCAGGCGGACCATAGCGGCTTGATCCGGCCGGCGTAGTGAGGACTTCGCAACGGCTATGTGACGAACGTGCAAACACTCTGCAGCCCCCTGCAAACAGTCCGGTGCGTGCGCAGGAGTTTGCCTTTACGTCACGTGTTTGTAACTGGAGCCCTTCAGACTGCGAACCATGAGACCGGAACATGGTCTGGCACAGGGCTATCAGTCGATTGTCAAATGCGTTGAGCGAATCGCCGACCACGTCAGCAACCTATGCGAGATGGTCGTGTTGATGGTGCGCGCGGAGGATGTTCGCCAGGGTGTCAGACCAGGAGGTGCTTTGCGTGCTATCCCAGACCACGAAGGAAACTGAGCAGCCTCACAGCTTGATGGTCCGAACTCCGACTAGCTCGGGCGCGGAACCCGGAAGCGGGGCGCATGCGCCTGGCGCGGACACCGCGCGCCGACGCAAAGGCCGAGTCTTGCTGGTGGAGGACGAGGTCGATCTGGTCAGCAGCCTGTCCTACAGTCTGGAAGCAGCCGGCTACCAGGTGCAGAGCGCACTGGATGGCACGACCGCGTTGCAGTTGGCGGCCGGCCAGCCACCCGACATCGTTCTGCTGGACCTGATGCTGCCAGATATCTCTGGCCTGGAAGTGTGTCGGCGGATTCGCGCCAGCAGTCAGGCGCATCAGCCGATCGTAATCATGGTCACCGCACGGGGCGAGGAAGTCGACCGCGTCGTGGGGTTCGAGGTGGGAGCCGACGACTATCTGGTCAAGCCGTTCAGCGTGCGCGAGTTGCTCCTGCGCATGGAGGCGCGGCAGCGCGCGCAGCCCGCACCGGACGAGCACGAACACGACGCTGCACCCGCTGCCGGCGCAGGGCCAGGCAAGTCCCGGATCATTCTCGGCAATCTTGAGGTTGACCGCGACTCTCATCAGGTCTTTGTCGGCGGCACGGAGGTTCACGTGAGTGCGCTTGAGATGCGTCTTCTTCTGCATCTTCTGGCCGTGCCTGGGAAGGTTCGCTACCGCCGCGAACTGCTCACCGAGGTTTGGGGCTACCACCCGGAGGTTTCTAGCCGCACTCTCGACACTCATGTGAAGCGGCTGCGCCAGAAGCTGGCCGACGCGGGTGCCCACATCCATACCGTGCGCGGGGTGGGCTATCGCATTTTTGAACGACCTGCCGCTCCTGAACCGCGCAAGCGCAGCCACGCCCGTCATAAGGGCTGACAGAATGCGGTCTCGGTGACCGCGTGCTGGAACTGCATTTCGCGCGCATAGAGTCCCTCGCGGGCGAGGCGGGCAAATCCGCCGCTGGCGGGCAATTCCCGCGCCCGCTCGGCCATCACCCACGCCGCCAGTTGATCCACGACGATCGCCACCACGACGCGATAGTCGGGCGTGACGGGCGGGCGCGCGCAAGGCAATCCACGCGTGGCATGACATGCGACCGGAGTCGCCAGAACGAGGGTGACAGCGACTGCCCGAAACCTGCTCATGGCGCGTGAGTGGGCCTCGCCTGCGGGTCGGGCACAAGTGAAGGCCGCCCAATGTGCCGTGGAAAACCTGACGGCTCGCTCCGGGACAGTCCGGTGCCCACGCGACGAAATGCCCATGCCGGAGGAGGGGTCCCGTCGGCCGAGAAGGGAACAAATCCGTGGCGGCCAAGCAGCAAGAAGAAGCGCGTTCCGGCGCCGCGTGTGTGCAGGGCTTCCGGCCCGCGGCCGCTGCGAAAACCGCCGCAGATCACGAAGTCAAAACCGGCCAAACGAGGTGACGCGTGCTCTGCCACCATACCCCAGGCAGCGAAGGGCTCATCCAGCGTGATGACCCGGTATCCGTTGGCGCGAAGGGCTCGGCTCATCCCGCGTCGAGCCTGCGGATCCTGGAGCGCAACCAAGATGCGCGAGGGCGGCTGCACCTCGACGGTTCGGCCGCAATTGTCGTTGAACGCGTGGGTCTCGAAGTCTCCCTCCTCGATGAAGGCAGGCGTGAACCTCGGGGCCTGCATGGGTCTAATCCTTTCCGAGGAGGAAGTATCCGCCAGCTCCCCGCCCACGGCGGTGGCACATCGGTGACAAGTCGGAAAAGCCGCCCTGTTGCCACGGCCCGGCGCT
Organism: Myxococcales bacterium; assembly: GCA_003155465.1. The sequence continues at coordinate 7,272 of PMCR01000138.1, forward strand.
GTGCCGCGGGTTTCGCAAATGCCACCTAACAGTGACGCTATGTTCACAAAAATCTCGCTACCTTGGAATTGGGTCTGACTCTGCCACGTGCCGTCTGCCGAACAACCGAATTGGAGGAATGACATGACCGACCAGAATCCATACCGACGTTCAAACAATTGCGGCCCCAGCCAGCGGCCGAACCCGCCGGCGCGCGAGGTGAACCCCTGGGACAATGAACCGACCTGGCCAGGGGCGGAGTACGACGATGATGAGGCCGTGGCCGACGGGATGAGCGATGACGACGACGATGACCAGCCCTCCGCGTGGCGGCTTGATGCCCTGGCTTTTCAACAAGCGTCGCCGTGGGACGAGGCCGTCGCCAGGCTTTCCACGTGCAAGTACCGCCCCGGTTCAGCGTAAAGAAAGAGTGGGCCACCCAGGCCCAGGAGATTGGGTCGAACCCAGGCGGCCCACAAGAAACTGGTGGTCATTCCGGAAAATGCCAGCCCGGAACGCCGGTACGCAAACTAGCCTACGGTGTGGGGACGCATTCGCACAGTTGCGTGGCGGATGCGGAAACGCCAAGTGACGGGCGCGTTTACCCGACGGTCCTGGAATCGCGGCCGGCTCTACGTTCCAACCGGGCCGGGACACTTGGGATGGGAAACGACAGCATCTGTCTGACGGTGGCCAGGTCTCGCGCACAGAGGCGCACGCGACCCACCCTGCGCGAGCGAGGGCGCCGGATGGCCGCGCTCACCAACGATCCAGGATCCGTTTTGGTCGCCATGGGAAGCCGGCAGGATAGCCGCAGGTGTGTGGCGGCTGCGTGACAGGTCAGACAACTGTGGTGTGGCTACGAAAGGAGCGACGGTTTGCCGTGCAATGCGGGCTGCACAATAGAGTCTGTAGTCTTCGCAGGGGGCTGACGTTCCGGCACCACATACTCGTCGCTGTCTTCCGGCCGTGCCGGCTCGACTACCGCGGATCGTCGCGCCAGTTCAATGAAACGCTGTTGACTGCGCCGCAATGGCTCACCATCGGTCGGGTGCACGCGCTGATAGGTTCCGTCGGGCAACAAGATGCGCGCCTTTGCGTTGTCCTGCCGGCCAATGGTCAGGATTTCGTCGATCACGCGGTCGCGCAGGGATTCGTCGTCGATGGGGAACATCACCTCCACGCGGCGAACGAAGTTGCGCGGCATCCAGTCTGCGGACGAAAGGTACACTTCACGTCGGCCGCTGGCGTGAAAATGGAAGATGCGGGCGTGCTCCAGGTAGCGATCCACCACGCTCAACACGCGGATGTTCTCGCTCATGCCAGGGATTCCAGGCCGCAGGCAGCAGATCCCGCGCACCAGCAGATCGATCGACACCCCGTCCTGTGACGCCCGATACAAGGCGCGGATCACCTTTGGGTCGACCAGAGCATTCATCTTGGCCACGATCCGGCCTGAACGGCCGTACATCCGCTCGCGATCGATCAGCTCGACAATCCGTTCGGCCAGACCCAGCGGCGCCACCGAAAAGCGCTTCCACGAGGGCGGAGAGGAATAGCCAGTCAGCAGATTGAACAGCGCCCCCGCATCGTCGGCGAACGTCTCGCGTGCCGTGAAAAGCGAGATGTCCCCGTAGCTGCGAGCAGTCAGCGAATTGTAGTTCCCGGTGGACAGGTGCACGTAGCGGCGGATGGCATCGCCTTCGCGGCGTACGACCAGCGAAGCCTTGCAGTGAGTCTTCAAGCCGACCACCCCATAGACCACGTGCACACCCGCCTCCTCCAGCACGCGCGCCCAGGTGATGTTCCGTTTCTCGTCGAAACGCGCCCGCAGTTCAATCATGGCGGTCACCTGCTTGCCATTCTCGGCGGCGCGGGTCAGCGCGGTGACGATGGGCGAATCAGCGCTGGTTCGATACAGGGTCTGCTTGATGGCCAGCACGTCCGGGTCAGTGGCCGCGGTCGACACGAAATCCACCACGTGGTCGAAAGACTCGTAGGGGTGGTGCACGAGCACGTCGTGCTCGGAAATGACCCGGAACATGTCCGCCTCGTGGAACGCCGCCACGGGCTGAGGAGAAAACGCCTCGTCCCTGAATTTCCGCAGTTCGTCGCGCATGGCCAAAGGGGCCAGATCGGCCAAGTGCAACGGTCCTCGGGCGGGGTACACGTCATCCGGCTGCAGGTGCAGGGCTTTGCGCAGAAAACTCTCCACCTCGGGGGCTGCGTCATGCGCGAGTTCCAGGCGAACCGCCTGATTGCGCTCGCGGCGCCGCAGTTCGCGTTGAATGGTCTTGAGCAGGTCGTCAGCCTCGTCTTCGTCCACCGACAGATCGAAGTCGCGGGTCACCCGGAAGCAATGGCAGCCCACCACGCGGAAGCCGGGAAACAGCTCGCCCGCGTGCATGGCAATGACATCTTCGAGCAAAATGAAGGCGGCCCGATGGGGCGATGATGGCGGGATCTCCACCAGGCGTTTCAATACCGCCGGTACCTGCACAACCGCGAAGATGCGGGAGCGTCGGGCCACGCGCTGGCGCTCCTTGTGCAGGACAATGGCCAGGTTGAGGCTGCGGTTGCGCAGAACCGGAAAGGGATGGCCTTGGTCCACTGCCAGCGGGGTCAGCACGGGCCACACGTCGCGGCTGAAGTGCGCGTGCAAGAATCCCTTCTGCTCGGGGTTGAGTTGGGCAGGCGACAGAATGACTACGCCCGCCTTTGCCGACAGCTCGGGCGCGATATGTTCCAGAAAGTTGCGGTACAAAGCCGCCACCATGTCATGGACGCGGGCGCCGATTGCCACGAGTTGCTCTTTGGGCAACATCCCGTCCGCACCGCTGTCGGCCACACCGCCGGCCAGCAACTGCTTCAAGCCCGCGACCCGCACCATGAAGAACTCATCCAGGTTGGACGCCACGATGCCCTGGAACTTGCAGCGTTCAGCCAGAGGGACGGCGGGGTCGCACGCCTCCTCCAAAACGCGCCCGTTGAACTCTAACCAGGACAGCTCGCGATTGATGAAGTGGTGCGGCCGGACCTCAGTCTCGGCACCGACGGGCGCTTGGCTGGCCGCGGAAGAAGAGCGCTTGGAAGACAAGGCAATCATTTCTGCTCCGCGTTGGGCCAACCTTCTGTGACATTTCTGTGAACTTCTGCGGTGCCGTAGCCAGATTGAATGTTACCAAGTTTCCATTCAAGCCGCCTCGACCCGCAAACGGCGCCGGAAAACCTGGCGAAACAGCGACGCCTCGCGCGCCGCATCCCAAAGTTCCAGATCCACAGATCCCCGCGCGACCAGACTCAAGAGAATCTCGTTCGGCCGGACGCGCGCTGTCAGCCGCCGCACTGGCCGGGCATGACTGCGATCAAGCGAGTCTGCCACGCGCAGCAGGGTGGCCAGTTTTCGCACAGTCATTGCCTCGCTGCGTGACAGTCCCTCCATTCCGCTGTGGTGCAGGTCAGGGTGGCTTCTGCGGTGATAGCGTGCGATGCGCGCCACCAGATCGCGCTCGCGATCCGCCAGACCAGGAATGTCCGTGTTGCGAACCAGGTATTCGGTGTGACGATGGTGTTTCTGGTAGTTCACCGAGTTGCCGATGTCGTGCAACCAGGCGGCGGCCTCCAGGTACGGGCGGACCGCGGCCGGCAGTCGGTGAATCTGGGGGATCTGGTCGAACAAAGCCAAAGCCAGCTTGGCCACCTGGCGCGCGTGCGCCTCGTCGAACTGAAACCGACGCCCGAGCGCGAGCGCCTGGTCGGCCAGAGAGCGATCGCGTTGACTGGAGCTGCGGCGATTGAGCAGGTCAACGAGTACGCCGTCGCGCAGGCCCCGATCCACCGCGGTCACCGCGTCCAGCGAAAGCCGGCGCGCCAGCGCCTCCAAGATCACCGCGCCNNCGCGGGCTCATGGCAGCCAGTTCATCTACCGCGCGGGCCAGTTGCTTGACCGTGGCCTGGTTGCTGCCTTCGGCTGACGTGTAGTCCACCACCGCCCGGATCGAGCCCGAGCTTCCGAGAGCTACGCGGGGCGCGCCAGGAAGAACCTTGGGCAGCGATTCGACCATGGCTTCGCGTGCGTATTCGCGCGCCAAGCGAAGCTGTTTTGCCGTAATGGTGTGCGCCAGCTTGAACAGCTCAGTGAGGCGAACCGCGCCCATGGCAAGGCTCCACAGGTGGGTGGGCTTTTCGCCCAACGCAACCGCCACCTCGGTCGATCCGCCGCCGATGTCGACGCACAGCGAGCGAACATTGGGCCGTTTGCCGTGCAAGACCCCCAGGCAGATGAGCCGTGCCTCTTCCTTGCCCGAAATGATCTCTAGGTTCAGCTTGGCCTCACGCTGCACGCGCCGGACGACTTCATCCCGGTTGCGCGCCTCGCGCAGGGCACTGGTCGCCACTGCGCGTACCCGGGCCCGATAGCGGCGGCACAGGGATCCGTAGCGCCGCAAGGTTGCCACCAGGCGGTCCACCGCTGGGCCGGGAATCGCACCCCGGGTGAACACGTCCTGGCCTGGCCGCACAGGATCGCGTTCCTGGTGCGTGATCTCGATGTTGCCGTCGTGCAAAGCGCGGCCCATCTGCAAACGCACGGCATTGGCGCCGACGTCAACCGCAGCGATGATGGATTCTGTGCCAGGAATTCTCACGGACGGCCTTGGCGACAATTATGGCAGGGCCATGTGACAAACGAGCAACAATCAACTCCGTCGGCCGCAACGGATACGCACCGACATGACTGCATCAGTTACGCAGACGTTGCAAGAAATTAGCGGACTGTTCGCACTCCAGTCCGCGCCGGTCTGCTATGAGTCGCCCTGGCTCAAGGATCACGAATCAGAACTGACGGAAACGCAAGCGGATCCGGCCAGTGGGGTGGGGACTCAGAGGGGGGCGTGCTCCGTGAGCCACAACTTTGAATGCGGCTGCCTCTGCCGGGATTCCTCCGTCAAGGCCAGCGGAGGCAGCCGCGCCCCATACCAGAGGACCCGCTCGGTCGCTACTTGTGGACTTCGGAAGAGTCCGCAGCTTCCCGGCGTTCGGCCTTGGCGCGCGTTCGTCGCCGGCGAGCCTCGCCCAAACGATAGCCCACACCGCGTACGGTCTGGATGACGTTCCCCGCAGGGCCGAGCTTGTCGCGGATCCGCTTGATGTGTGTGTCAAGGGTGCGGCTGGAGACCTCCGGGTGGTAGCCCCACACCTCGGTCAGCAGTTCTCTGCGGGTGCGCATCCGCTCGGGCGGATTGGCCAGATACAGGAGCAGCCGCATTTCCTGCGGGCTCATCTTGATTTCTTGCCCGGAGACCAGCAGCCGATGGCCGCCGCGATCGATCTCCACCGCCCCCACGACTATGCGCAGATCCGTTTCGACCGCCGACGAGGTGCTGGCGGACGGTGTGGGGCTGTCAGAATCAGCATTCCGCCGAGCCTTGAGGCGCGCCTCAATCCGCAGCATCAGCTCGCGCACGCTGAAGGGCTTGACCACGTAATCGTCGGCTCCCACTTCGAAGCCAGCCACGCGGTCCGTCTCCTGCGTGCGCGCGGTCAGAATGATGACCGCAGGCTGCTCGCCCCCGCGGCTGCGAATCTGTCGGCACACTTCAAATCCCGGCAGATCGGGCAGCATGATGTCGAGCAGAACCAAGTCAGGGGAGAAGTCGCCCACCAGGCGCAAAGCCTCTCGCCCACAATCGGCAACCGCGATGGCGTAGCCGTTCGCCTCCAGGCTGTAGGACAGCGATCGGCTCAAGTCTACCTCATCCTCGACCACGAGAATGCGAGGCTTGACTTGCGACACGACCGCGGACATTTCGGGCACAATAGGCGAAAGCGAGCAACCACTCTGCGACAGCACTGCAACGGGATTGTGACGAACATGCGACCAGGTCAGCGAGCGTAATGGGAGCGGGACCACGCGATACAACAAGGGTGGTCCCTGGATGTTCATTCGACCGCGAGGGCAGACATCTGCCCAAGTGACTGCGTTGGTGAAAGTGCTACTGACCCACCCTCAGGAGGAAGCTCAGGAGTCCGTTGGCGCTGCTGGTCCCCGGCACTCCCGCCACGATCGGCCCCGACGACAGCCCGAAATCGATCGTGCCGTTCAGGCTACCTGCCACGGTGATCGCGTCGGCCAGCGCACCACTGGCCAACCGGCTGACCACAACCAGATCAGCTTGTTGCCTGAAATCGTCGCCGTAGTTCTTGCCACAAAGTCCTGTGCCCGTGTCACCCTTGAGCTTGGCCCAGTACGCATCGGACTGCGCCGCAGTCGAATCAACTCCGGTGGCTGAAGTCAGTACTATGCCGTTGCCAAAGTCCGCCTTGTCAAAGAGCCATCCGACCACCACAAGGTCACCCTTGGAGTCGAAAGCGAGGCTGCTCGGCAGATCTTTCTGGACGGCACCCCAGTTGCGCGCCCACAACGGAGTCAAGCTGCTGTCCAGCTTGACGGCGAAGGCGCTGTACCCGGAACCCGCCGCCGCGCCACCGTCGGCGCCAGCGTTCCCCAGGGTGAGCGAAGCGAAGCTCACGACACTCTTGAGAACACCTGCGATGGCCACGCTGCCGCTGTCGTCGATCGCCATTGCGGTCACCACTTGCTTCATGCTGTTGCCGAAGCTCTTTGCCGCCATGGTTGCACCAGTCGCGCTGTCTAGCTTGGCGATCCAGATTGCCATTGAATCGTTTGCCGGGGCGGGGCTGAAGGCACCAGATCCGAAATCAAGCGTTCCGTTGTAGATACCGGCCGCAAAGACGTTGCCTGCGGAATCCATGCCCAACGCGTTGCACATCTGGCTTCCCGCTCCCGGAATCTGCTTGCTCCAGAGCACCGCCCCGGTGGCTGCGTTGATCTTGGCGACCAGAATGTCTTCCAGGCCATCGGACGGGGCGGTGGCGCTGGGAAAGAGGTCCGTGGCCGCCCCTAGGGCAAACCCGCAGACAACAAAGGCGTCCTGAGCTGGATTTGCGGCTATCGCCCGCAATGCCCCGCCCTTGGTATCAACTGCTTTGCTCCAAAGCCCGGTGCCGCTCGCGTCGACGGCCATCACAAAATCGATCGCGTCTGCGGCGGGGTTGGTTATGGTGGTGCCTGCGGTGATGCTGCCGGTGAAGGTCCCGATGACCCCCACCTGACCCGATTTGGCGACTGCGAGCTTGTCCGCGTACTGATCGGAAGCGTCGCCGAAGCGCTTGGCCCACTCAGCCTGGCCGGTCGTGGGGTCGATCTTGGCGATGAGCAGATCCACGCTGCCCACCGGGGTCACCAGGCCGGAGCCGAGATCCACCCCGGTTGACTTGAAGAGCGTGGCCGACATGAACAGATTGCCGTCCTTGTCCGCGCCAAGCCCAGCCACCGACGAGAGATCGAGCTGCTTGCTCCACTTGGGGCTGGGACAGACACCACCGGGGACGCCGCCTTCAGAACCGCCGCTGTCCGGGCTTGTCGACGCGTCTGCTGGCGGAAACTGGGGCGCATCTGGCGGAAGCACGGGAGAATCCACGCCGCTATCAGACGGCGGGTTCACCACGCGGTCCGGGATAGCGGCATCGGGTATCGGCGGGGCCAAATCCGCTCGGGGCAAATCCACCCCCGCGTCCGCGCTGACCATTCCACCCACTGCGGTCGCGCCACCGGCTGCGCCTGCGGCGGCGGTGATCCCGGCCACGCCGGCATCCAAGCCCACAACCTGGCCCCCGGCCGCGCTGGCGCCGCCGACGTTCATCCCGCCAACGGGCGGGATGCTTCCGCCTCCACCGGCCGGCTGGCTGCTGCTACTGGAACAACCTGCCAAGACCAGCAAGAACACGGCGCCGGAAAGAAACGACGACTCGAACGCTTTGAAATAAGTCGAACCTGTCACTCTCATTGTGAACCTCTCAGATTAAATGCCCACGGCCGAGACTGCAGAATTGGTGGTCCCTTGTAGTCCGTTTGTGCGCGCTTCCAATGTGACGGTTTGGTGTAGGTTGTGTGAGCGATGCGCGGCGGGTTGGCTGGGTGCCGAGTTTGGTCGGCAGAGATTGCGGTGCAACCGAGCCGATACCAAGCTGGCCGCTCGCATTCCGGCCCCAGCACCACAGGGTTCCGTCGCCCCCGACCGCACAGGTGTGCCCCCCGCCGGCCGCGACCGCCAACCAGGTCGTCGGCAGGGCGATAACCGTGGCCGGCGCTGAACTCGGAAGGTTGGACCCAGTGCCGAGCTGGCCGTCCGCGTTTTGGCCCCAGCACCAAAGAGATCCATTGGCCTGCAGACCACAGGTGTGGTTGTCACCGGCGCTCACCGCCGTCCACCTGGCCGTCCCTGGGTTGACCTGGACTGGCGAAGTGCTGGCGCTGTCTGCGCCGATCCCCAACTGGCCGCCGCTATTGTCACCCCAGCACCACAGCGATCCGTCGCCGCTCTTCAATGCGCAGGTGTGGTAGTAACCGGCGGTCACCGCGGCCCAGTCCGTCCCGGGCACCTGGGTGGGCGACTGGCGCATGTGATTCGTGCCATCGCCCAGTTCGCCGCTGGCGTTGTCGCCCCAGCACCAAAGGGTGCCATTGGCTCGCAGGCCGCACGAATGCAAGTTGCCTGCGCTTGCGGCGGTCCATAGTGAATCGTCGATCTGGCCGGGTGTGGTCCTTCCCGTCGACGGCGCGCCCTCGTCGCCGAGCTGGTCGGCGCTGTTGTCGCCCCAGGTCCATAGGCCGCCATCCTGTTTGACAGCGCAGGCGTGATAGTAGCCCAGGACGACGCTCGACCACCCGGTGCCCGCGACCTGCAGGGGAATGGCGATTCGACTGTCCGCGATGGGATAGCCACCATTGCCGAGCTGGCCAGAGCCGTTGTTGCCCCAACAAAACAGCGTGCCACCTGACTGAATCGCGCACGTCGCTGCGTACCCTGTTGCGACGTTGTTCCACGACAGGCCGGGAACTTGCGTCGGCAAGTGGCCGTCAGTCGACTGGCCGCTGCCGAGCTGTCCTTTCAGGTTGCTTCCCCAGCACCAGAGCGAGGCGTCCGCGGCAATGGCGCAGCTATGGTCGGTCCCCGCCGCCACGCGCGTAAAGCGCAGTCCCTGGGGCAACCCGCCCGCAGACTCGATCTTGCCGTCGCCTGCGGATGCGATGGCGTCGTCAGGGGAAACCGCACCGTCGAGTGCTGCGCTGCCGGGGCCGGTCTGGCAGGCCGGAGTCAAGCCGATGCACACGTCGACCCGTTGGCCAATTCTCAAGGTCACAGAGCCCGTTCCGCTGGCCACGGTCGCCATCTGTTGATCGAGACCGTCGACCGAGAGGGTCACCGATCCATCCCGACTCCGGGGCACCTGGAATCCGAGCGAAGTGGGCAGGGCAATAGGCGCGGCGGATACGTCGAGGGGAAATTGGTGGTAGTCCTGCTGACCGCCGTTGTTGACAACCACGCGCAGGTAGTACACAGGCCCGAGGCTGTCAGGGCCGTCGACGCTGACCACGACCAACGACTGATCGTCGGCCCCGCAGCCGTTCACCAGGACCGCGAGTGAGCACAGCGCGACTGTAGTAGTAGAGAGTTTCATGGAAATGCCTGTTGGTAGCCAAGGGTGGTGGTGGGCGCGCGCAGATGGCTCGGCCGGATGAAGTACCACACCATCACAGCGCCTGCCGCCACGACTCCGGCTGCCGCTGCCCAGTAGACCGGACGCAGGTAGAACGGCTTGGGTGGGCTGGTTTCCTCGACAACCGTGAGGCTGACGGACGTGGGCGGCGGTGGCTGTGGCGTCAAGTCCAGCTGTGGCGTTGCCGCTGCCACTGGCGGGGGCTCGATCGGCGCGCTTGCGGGGGCGGGCAATTGGTGAACATCCCGCTGCATCCGAATTTGATAGGTGATCATCTCGAGCTCGGCCATGAAGCGCTCGACCTGCGCCCGATCTGCGCTTGTGGCGTTGGCTGAGCGCAAGAACGAGCTGCACGCCTCGAGCGCCTTGCTGGGCTGGTTAGCCAGACGATACGCCTGGGCCAGGTTGAAGAGAAGCGAGGGATCCTGGTTCAAGGCATAGGCTTCCTCAAATGCCTTGACCGCCTCGGCATAGTGGCCGGTGTTGAGCGCGATGACCCCCCGCTTGTGGGCATAGTAGACGTCCGGGGTCTCCGCCGGAACCGGCGGCGCCGCGTTCTGTGGGGGAGGTGTCAAAGACGCAGGGGGCGGACTCGTCTGCGCAACCGGAGCAGCCGGCTTGCGCTTCTTCTTGACGGGCGTGCTTTCCTCTGCCCTGGCCAGCCTGACGGGCGCTGTTTCGACGACCAACAAGGAAACCAGAACCAGCCCAATGGCTCGCTGGATTTTCACTGGCCATCCGGCGACTGTGATCGAACCCAAGGAGCGTTCCTTTCTCATGGGCCTATCTGGACCACGAAACCGTTCGAGTCGACCGAAGTGAGCGACTTGCCATTGCCGAAGTCGATGGTCCCCTTGCTGAAACCAGCCATATAGAGCGCGCCGCTATTGCTGATGATCAAAGAATCGGCGCTCTGACTCAGGACATCGCCGTATCTCATGGCGGCACAGCCGATGCTGGAGCCGTCGGAAGTGAATCTGGCCCAGTAGGCGTCGGTGGAACCGGTGCCAGTGGTGACCAGTGTGGTGCTGCCGAAGATCGCAGTGCCTCTCATTTGGCCAACGACCACGATGTCGCCATTGGACTGAAAGGCGACGGCATGGCCTTCCTGGGCCGCGGCATCACCCCAGCGGTTGGCCCACAAGGGGTCCAAGCTCGAGTCGAGCTTGGCTAGGAATCCGTCGGTGCTGCCAGCGCTGGTCAGCGTTCTCGAGCCAAACACCAGCGAGGCTTTCATATTGCCTGTCATTGCCACGTTGCCGCTGCTGTCGACAGCGATCCCCTTGGGGAACTGTTTGGAAAGGCCGCCGTAGCTCTTGGCGGTGATCGTGGTGCCGGTGGCAGTGTCAAACTTGGCGACCCACAGGGCGAGAATAGTATAGTCAGTGAAGGAGGGCAGTCCGGTGCCGAAGCCGAGCGTGCCATTGTAGTAGCCGGTGGCGAACACGTTGCCTGAGCTGTCCATGGTGATTGCGCTGCAAACCTGCGAGCCAGCCCCACCGAACTGCTTTGCCCAGACCACGGCGCCCGTGGCGGCGTTCAGCTTGGCGATGAAGATATCTTCAAGATAGACCGGAAGACTAGTTCCGGGGTCAGTCTCGCTGTTTACGTAGCCGGTCACCCCGAGGTCAGTCATGGCGCCGGTGCAGGCCGGGTTGTCTGGATCAGTGCAGGGTGCGGTGTAGCCACAGACCACGAGCTCGTCGCGCGCCGGGTTGCTGCCGATGGCAAGCAAAGTGCCAAACTTGGTATTGACCGACTTGGCCCATAGGGCGGTACCGGCGTCGTCCAGGGCGAGGATGAAGTCTATGGCGTTTGAGTCGGAATTGGTGATGGTGTTGCCCGCGGTAATGCTTCCGGTGAACGTGCCTATCGCTGCCACCTGCCCGGAGTGGCTGACCGCCACACCACCTGCGATCTGGTCCTGGGCGTCGCCGAGAGGCTTGGCCCAGGTCGCGTTGCCGCTGGCGGGATCGAGCCTGGCAACCACAAGGTCTGCGCCACCCGCCGAGCTTGTGCTCCCTGAACCGAAGTCGGCACTACTGTAGAGACTGGCTGACACATACAGATTACCCGTTCCGTCTGCGGCCAATCCCATAATGCTCGGAACAGCGTACTGGTGCGCGAAACTCGCGACCGGACAAACGCCTGCTCCGCCTGAGCCAGCGCCGCCGGAAGCTCCACCGGAAGCGCCGCCGGAAGCGCCACCAGAACTACTTCCACCTGAGCCGCTACCCCCTAAGCCGCTACCACCGGAACCGCTTCCGCCAGAACCGCTACCACCTGAACCGCCACCGCCGGATCCGCTTCCGCCTGAACCGCTGCCACCGGAGCCGGTGCCACCGGAACCGCTTCCACCAGAACCGCTACCACCGGAACCGCCACCGCCAGAACCGCTTCCGCCGGAGCCACTTCCGCCGGAGCCGCTGCCACCGGAGCCGCTGCCACCGGAACCACTTCCACCGGCACTGCCTCCACCGGTTGTGGTTCCGCCGGAGCTGCCACCACCGGAACTGCTGCCGCCTGAACTGCTGCCGCCTGAACTGCTACCACCGGAACTGCTGCCGCCTGAACCAGTTCCACCGGAACTGCCACCACCGGAACTGCTGCTGCCGGAGCTTCCACCACCGGAGCTGCTCGCGCCGGAAATGCTGCCACCGGAGCCGCTGCCACCCGAACTGCTTGCGCTGGATCCGGCTCCACCGGAAGCACCTGTTCCGGTTCCGCCGGTCCCACCCGCTCCGTCGCTTCCCGAGCCGGCGTCTCGGGCTCCGTCGGTGTTGCTGCTTCCATCGGACGCGATGGCTCCCGCGTCCATCGCATCGCTCACGCCAACCGCGGGGCCATCCTTGCTGTCGAGCCCGTATCCCGCGTCTGCGGATCCTGGTGCATCGTAGGGGGCGTCGCCCGTCAGGCCAGGCGACTGATCGTTGCTGGCCCCGTCGAGCGGTCTTGCCACATCATAATACGGGCCGCTGTCTGCCTTGGTGAACGTGCACGCGCCCACATCACGTCTGTAGCACGAGACAGGTGGCGCAGGCGTGCCAGGTCCGCAAGACACAACCGCCCCTGCCGAGAGCAGCAGAGGCGCGAGAAGTACGAGTTGGCGAGTATGGGTTGTCATTGATTGACAAGAGGTGGGTGCGTTTTCTGAAGCGGCTGTTTCCGCCCGATTGGGCGCTCGACTAATAGCTCACACCCCAAGCTGGCTATGTGACGTGTTGGTTACCGTTGCGCGAACTTCCTGGCGGCCTGACGTCAGGAAGTTTCACGGACAGTTCACCGTGGCATCAGGCAGAAGCCGCCTAGACATAGCCNNCGAGACAACCATGAACATGAAACTCTTGCCCTGGCTCGCTCCTGTGTTTGCGACTTTGGCCCATGTCGTTGCGGCCGGGTGCACCTCGACCCCGCCCAAAGTGGCCCGTCCGTCCTTTCCATACCCGGACGGGGGGCCCCGTGTCGCGGACGCGCCCGACAGCGTCGACGTACTGGCGCCCGATCTCGTCGCACAGATTGACTCCCTGGCGGCCGATGGTGCCGCACAGATTGACGTCCCCGCCTCCGATACACAGCCGGCCCCTGACCGCCCGTCGCCAGACGTTCCTACCGGCAAGCCAACTTGCCCCACATCTTGCGACGACAACAATCCCTGTACAGTCGACACCTGCGACAATGGCGCCTGCTTTAACACCTTTGCCGCTGACAACACCCTTTGCGAAAACGTCTGTCTGGTGAACGGGCAGGGGAAGTGCTCATTTGGCGTGTGCAATAGTGCACCCGCCCCTGACGGGACGGCTTGCGAAGACAAGGACCCGTGCACCCTGGGCGACACCTGCAAGAACGGTCTGTGCTTCTCCGGGCCTACCATGTCCTGCCACGCACTTGATATCTGTCACGAGGTAGGAAACTGTGACCGGGCACTCGGAGCCTGCACCAATCCTTTGGCCAAGGACGGAAAGGGATGCGACGACGGCTTGGCGTGCACCACCGGGGATCAGTGCGAAAAGGGGACGTGCGTGGGAACTCCTCTTTCCTGCCCCTCCTGCGAGACCGCGACCGGAATCTGCCAACGCGACGGCTGGCCCACCTTTCCGAGTGGCACCCTGGCGGTCAAGCTGCCCAGTACGAAGTTCTCCGCGGTCAGCGCCGTTGCCTCAGACGGCACGGGTGCTCTGTTCGTCGTGGGCTCGCTCGTGGGTGCGACCGATCTCGGGTCCGGGCTCCTGATTCCAGCCGGCAGCCAGGCCGACGCTGCCGCGAAAGCACTACCCGCCGACGTTCTCGTCGCCAAGATCAGCCCTGCCACGGGCAAGACCGAGTGGTCCAAGCCTTTCGGTGACTACCAGGTGCAGGAAGGCCGCTCGATTGCGGTCAACCAGTACGGCCAGATTGCGATCACCGGCGTTTTCAACGGGTCCCTGGCCTTCGGCGATCACACCATCACGAATCCTTCAGCGACCGTGGCCGAGGCCTTTGTGGCTGGGCTCGGCGCATCCGGAGCTGGGCTATGGGCCACGCGGCCGCAGACGAAACAGGACCTGGCCATCGCAGCCGATCCGAGCACCGGGGACTTCGTGGTCTGCGGCAGGGCCAGCGACGACCCGGCCATTGGCCTGCAGCCGCCAGCCGACGGGGGAGCGGCGCCCTTCGCCACGATGGTTGACAGCGGCGATATTGTCGTGGCTCGCCTGGACCGCAACACCGGAGAGGCGATCTGGGGTCGTCAGATCAGCGCTCCGGGAAAGCAAACCTGCGACAGCGTCGTGGTCGATGCCAGCGGCAGCGTCTTTTTGGCGGGCGCGATGGAGTCACTTCCCACGGACAGCGACGGGGGCAACGCCGCTAGCAGTGTCGATTTCGGCTCGGGGTTCCAGATTGCTTTGCCGCAAGCCCCTGCGTCGGCCGCCAACACGACGATCGTGATCTGGGTTGCCAAACTAGACGGGGCCACGGGACACGCACTGGCGGCCACCAGCCTGGGCGCGGCCAGCGAGGGGCGGCAAGAGGTTCATCAAATCACCCTTGACAACCAAAGCCCCCAGAGCCTTTGGCTGGCCGGCGGTCTCATCGGTACGGGATACGTGGGAAGCCGCACTTTGAATTCGGCCGGAGCAAGGGATGCCCTGCTGGTCAAGTTCGATGCTGATTTGCGTCCGGTCTGGGGCGATCGCTGGGGCGGCACGGGCGCAGAAGTTGCCACTGCGGTGACGATCGAGCCGGCCGGTACTCTCTTGGTGGCTGGACTGTACGTAGACGGCCCGCCCGCGGGGTTGGTCATGGGCGGCATCTCCTTGCCGCCCGCTGCAATTCGCGGGGTCTTCTTGGCCCGTATCGACCAGTCGGGCAACATTCTTCTGGCGCGAGGCTATGGTGCCTCCGGTGCCAGCCAGAATCCCTTCGGCGTGGTTACCATGACTGCTGGACCGGATCTGGGTGCGGTCTGGCTGGCGGGGACTCTTACCGGAAGCTTGCAGATGGGCCCACCCGCGGATTTGCTTAGCGCCAACGCGGAGACGGCCTTCCTGGCCCGGATTGCGCCCTGATCGCGCGTCCCTGCCTCGCAAGGGCGAAGGCGTTCGTTTGCATAGAGTTCGCAGTGCCGCGGATTTGCCCAGCACAGGCGGCGTTGGCACGGCTCTTTTTGCCAGAATTGCGCCCTCGGCGCGCGCCTCCGACTCGCAAGGGCGA
>PMCR01000205.1 GCA_003155465.1 Myxococcales bacterium
GTCGAGTTGCACGGTCAGCGGGGGAATTGGCTGCGTGCCGCTGCCTATCTGTCCTGCTCTTCGGGCAGTGCCGCAGACCCGACGGAGGCGATCGAGTTGACCCTGGAGGCTGCCGAGATTTTTCGGGAACGCCTGCANNCGGGCCACGGCCGCCTTGGCGGAACTGGCCTGGGTCCGCAAGGACTGGACCGTCGCCTTGCCATTGCTGGAAAACCTGGCCGGCTCGGCCAAGGACGCGTTGGACGAATCCGCTCGGCTTTGGCAGAAAGTCGCGTGGTCGGCGCAGATGTTGGGCGACATGGAGCGAGCTCGAGCGGGCTACCGCCGTTCGTATGCGGCGCAGCCCACCTACTTGCCGACGTTGCAGTCGTGGTCGCAACTCGCCCGCACCCAGGGCTGGTGGCAGGACGTGTGCCAGATCGTACCGCGTCTGCTGTCCCAAGCCGGCGACCGCCTGACCGCTGCCGAACGTGCGGATCACCTGTTCGGTCTCGG
Organism: Myxococcales bacterium; assembly: GCA_003155465.1. The sequence goes on from PMCR01000205.1 coordinate 496, forward strand.
CAAGGCTCATCTTGCACTCCACAACGCGGAGACCGCCGCCGAGACCCTCATGAAGGCGCTGGAACTGGCGCCAGGCCTCGCGGTTGCACGCGAGGCGCTGGCCGAGGCCAACGCCAGGATCGAAGGTCGCGGTCCGGCCAATGCAGCGGTGCTGATTGAGCAGCTTCGACGGTTGCTGGGAGGGAACCTCTCACCCGACGAGCGGTTCGAGTATCTCTGCCGCGTGGGTCGTCTGCAGCGTGAAGAGCTGCAGGATCACCGCGCCGCCTTGGAGACTTTCCTGCAGGCCTCCACCTTGCGGCCGGACGACCCGGATGTCCTGCACGAGTTGGTGGAGATTCACACCCTCAATGGCCACTGGTCGCGCGTCGTCCAGGCGCTTGAGCGGCTGGTGCGGGTGTCCTCGGGAGAGGACAAGGCACGCTACCTGGTGGCGACGGCCAACATTCTCAACTATGAGCTGGAAGCGCCTCTCGAAGCAGTCGATCTGTACAACCAGGCTCTGGACGAGAATCCGGATGATTCGCGCAGTTTCGAGCGCATCCAGCGCATCTTGTCCGCGCGGCAGGATTGGCGCGGCCTGGCTCGGGCCTATCGTCGCATGATTCGGCGATTGGGCGCCAATCCTTCGCCGGACAAGCGGTCTTGGCTTCTGGGCTTGTGGCGGGGCCTGGCCGACCTTTGCTCGCGGTATCTGCGCGACATCCCCGCGGCCGCTGCCGCGTACGAGGTGTGCGTATCTCTGGCTCCCGAAGATGTGCAACACCGCGAAGCCCTGGCCAAGGCCTACGAGGCCCAGGGGCCGGCCATGTTCAGTCAGGCCGTGAAGACGCGCGAACATCTGCTGGGCCTTTCGACCAATGCCGACCAAGCGGCGAAGCATATCCGGGCTCTGGCCAACCTCTACCGCGGGCAGCGAAAGTATGATCGGGTGTTCTGTGCGTGTGGTGGCCTCAGCGTGCTGATGAAGGCCGATGTCCGCGAGCGCGGCTACTACGAGAACAACGCCTTGCCCAGCGTTCCCCTGGCGACCAGCATGTTGACGGAAGCTCAGTGGCAAGGCTGCATTTTGTCCGCGCGCGAGGATCGCCGCATCTCCCAGTTGCTGGCCGCGGTCAGCGCGGCGGTACTCATGACGCGCGTTCAGGATGCGGCTTCATATGGACTGGATCCCTGCTATCGCCAGGATCCGAACGACCAAAGGTCCCTCCTGGGGCGCATCCTAGTCTACACCAGTCGCTTCATCGGTGTACCCATGCCCGCCGTGTACGCGCCTCCCGGGGCACCGGGCGAGATCGATCTCGTCGTTCTGCAGGATGGCAACCAGCCCGTGCTTGCGTTCGTGCTGGGGCGTGACCTGACTGTGGGCCGGACGGATCGCGAGCTGGCATTCTTCCTCAGCAAACGGCTGGTGGGACTGCGCGCCGATCGCTGCCTGCTCTGGCCGCGCCTGGTGTCCACCAAGGGCGAACTGCGCGCCATCTTGGGCGCGGCGATTGCGTTGGTAAGTCCAGGCTACAAATTGCCCGAGGCCGATCCCAGGGCGGTGCGCCAGTATCTCGCGTATCTGCACCGTGTGTTGCCGACCACCCAAATGGCACCCATCGCATCCGCAGTCGAGTCGTTGCTGTCAGGCGCGGACGGCGTCGATTTGGATGGTTGGATTTTGGCGGTCGAAGAGAGCGCCAATCGCGCGGGGCTTCTCGCCTGCGGTGACGTCATGGCGGCGGCACGGGAAATTGTCAAGGAAGCACGCGTGCGCAGGTCTCGCCCCGAAGATCCAATCCTGGCTTTGGTCAGCTGGGGCTGCTCCTCTGACTACTTCAACCTGCGCGCGCAGCTTGGCTTGGCCCTGATCTCGGAAGAAGACAAGACACCACTGGTTGCGCGCACCTACCGGGATTTCTAGTACTACTGTGTTGTACTAGCTCAATCCGACGGCGCGTCCGTCTGGCAGTATCTTGATCCTCGCCGCCGCCGGCACCTTGGGCAGCCCGGGCATGGTCACGATATTCCCGCAGATAGCCACCACGAACCCCGCCCCTGCGGAAAGCCGCAGCTGGTTCACGGTGATGCGAAAGTCTCTGGGCCGGCCGAGGAGTTTGGGATTGTCGGAAAGGGAAAGCGGCGTCTTGGCTATGCAGATCGGGAGGTTTCCGTAGCCACCCTTCTCGATGGTCGCAAGTTCGCTTCTGGCCTGGGCGTCGAAATCCACGCCTTGCGCCCCGTAGATCTTGGTGGCGATGGTCGCGACCTTCTTCTCTATCGAATCAGTCAACGAATACAAGAATTTCAGTTTCTTCTTCCTGCTTGTTTCGACGACCTCAAGCACGGCTGTGGCCAGAGCGCCGGCTCCTTTCCCCCCGTTGCGGAAATTATCGCTGACCACGGCCCTGACCCCCTGCTTTTCGCAGAACCGCACGATGGCGTCCAAGTCGCTGGTCTTGTCGTCGTCGAACCGGTTGATCGCGACCACGGGTTCGACGCCGAAGAGACTGATGTTCTCGATGTGCTTGGCCAGGTTGCCCAGACCACCATGGGTCGACAGTCCGCCATGATGGGCGATTGCCTTGGCCGTCGCCACGATCACGGCTGCGCTGGGAGTGAGCCCGGCACTGCGGCACTTGATATGGAAGAATTTCTCGGCGCCCAGGTCGGTACCAAATCCCGCCTCGGTCACGACATAGTCCGAAAGCTTCAGCGCCATGCGGGTGGCGATGGCACTATTGGTCCCCTGTGCGATATTGGCGAAAGGACCCGCATGGACGAATGCCGGTGTGCCTTCGAGCGATTGCACGATGTTGGGGTTGATGGCGTCCCGCAAGAGCACCTGCATGGCGCCCACGGCCTCGATGTCGCGCGGCCGAACCGGCTCACCCTTGAAGGTGTACGCAATCACCATTTCGCCGAGCCTGCGGCCAAGGTCGTGATAATCGGATGCGAGGCAGAGGATGGCCATCACCTCGGAGGCGGGCGTGATGTCGAAGCCGTCCTTTCGTGGAATGCCGTGCATGACGCCGCCAAGACCGATGAATATCTCGCGCAACGCCCGGTCGTTTAGGTCAATCACCCGACGCAGAACGATTCGGCGCGGATCGATCTGCAGGGCATTGCCATGCTGCAAGTGGTTGTCGAGCATGGCGGCCAGCAGGTTGTTCGCCTTTTCGACGGAGTACATGTCGCCGACAAAATGAAGATTGATGGCCTCCGACGGGCATACCTGTGAGCGTCCCGCCCCGGTGCCGCCGCCCTTGATACCGAAGTAAGGGCCCAACGAAGGCTCACGTATGCAGATGCATGACCGCTTGCCCAGATAGCGCAGGCCGTCTGCCAGGCCGATGGTGGTGGTAGTCTTGCCTTCGCCCTGGGGTGTGGGCGACATGGCCGACACGAGGATGAGCTTTCCCGAAGGCCGGTTCTTGCGCGCTTCAAGTTCGTCAATCGGCACCTTCGCGATGTAATGACCGTTCAGGTAGATCGTCTCGGGATCAAGACCGAGCTCCCTTGCCACTTCCTGAATGCGCCGGGGTGGAAGCTCGGTGCGCGTGTCGTTTGTCATCTCCATGGCGATTGCTCCTGTCAGGCAACGAAGTTTACCCCATCTGCGCCCCTGCCGAGAGCGCAGTGAATTCTTCCCAAGGACATCCGCAGCCGACCTCTTGCCCATCGCGAGCCCGACCGGCAACGCAGCCCCTGGTCGATCTGCCGTCGAGAGTGAGGTACGCCCTTTTTGCCATTCCACTTAAGTTCCGAGAGAGTATCCTGCCCGAAAAGGCCAGTTCTCGTGAGGGCGATGTCCATGGCTGAGTCGTTAGGCTTCACGATCCGTGTCCATCCGCCGCCCACTGAACAGGGAGTGGAAATGTCCAGACGGCAGAAGTTCTTGCTGCAACTCGCGTTGGTGATTCTTTCCGGTATCTGTGCCGGCGGTGTGGCGCTGTCTGCGCCCGGAAAGTCACCCGGCGCCGGAACCGTGTGGCGCCTGCACCGACATGTGGAACCCAAGGAAGGGGCGTTCACGGTGCTTCTGCCGGAGGGCTGGATCTTCGACGGGGGCGTCGTGCGCTTGAATCCGGCCAGCGGCCCGATGAACTCGGTCGGCGCCAAGATCGAGTTCGCCGAAAAGAAGGACCCGGCCGGCACGGTGATGATGCACTGGCTTGCGAACCTCTCCTACAAGGACCCGCGCCTCTTGCCCGGGTTCCGGGTGGGCAGCAACTATATGGGCATGATTGTCCTGCCGGTGATGGACGCCCAGAGCTTCCTGTCCCAGTGGGTCTTCCCCAGGCAGCGGCCCCAGGCCCAGCACGTGCAGGTCGTGGACCACAAGCCTCTCAGCAAGCTTGTCCAGCAATACCGGCAGAAGGCCGCGCCGGGCCTTCCCAGCCGCTTCGACGGCGCCCTGCTCACGGTCACCTATGACGAGGGCGGCGTCCATTACAAGGAACAGATGGCGGCGGTCATCGAAGTTGTCGAAGGGCCCACGGGCTGGTGGACCAACCACGACACCCTCATGGTCCGCGCGCCTGCGGGCGAGTTCGAAAAGATGCGGCCGCTCTTCTCTGCCATCCAGGGATCGATCCAGGGCAACCCCCAATGGGTGGCCGGCGAGAGCCGCGGCGCCGCTCAGCGGGCCCACAATGCGCTCGCTACCCAGCGCCATCTTCAGCAGGAAGAACGCCAGATCGTGGACAACCGCCGCAAGGTCAACGCCGAGATCCGCCACGAGCACTGGCTCGACATCACCAGCCAGGAGGAGTACGTCAATCCCCACACGGGAAAGGTCGAACTCGACTCCAACCAGTGGAAGAACCGCTGGCAGAGCGGCAATGGCGATGTCGTTCTGTCCAACGACCCCAACTACGATCCCAACCACGATCCTACTGCCGCCCACACCGACTTCCAACGCAGCGGAGTGCGGCCCCGGTAGCAGTCCGTGGTGGAAATCCTTGCTGCTCTAGTGCCCCCGGGGCCCGCTACTTCAGTTCGTCGAGCAGGGCCTTGGCCTCGGCCAGATCGGGATCCTCTTGCAGGGCACGCTTGACGAAAATGATCGCGCGGGCTTTGTCGCGGCCTTTGTGGGCAATGCGGCCCAGACGGAAGTACGCCACGGCGCAAGCCTTGGCATCCTTGATCGGGTTCGCGGTCACCACCCGCAGGGCGCGCATGGCTAGTTCATCGTCGCCCGCGGCTTCGGCCAGGTCCGCCACCTCGCTGGCTATGGCCACACTCTTGCGGTCGGTATCCAGCGCCTTCTTGAGCGCCTGCAATCGGCCGTCATCGTCCCCCTTGGCCGCGGCCAACCGGGCCTGGCGCTGATAGAGAGTCGCCAGCTCCTCGGCGCGGATAGTCTTGGCCTCCGACAGCAGGCCGCCGAGGACGTCCGAGCCGCGCTCCAGCTCGCCCATACCGATGCAGGTATCGACCAGCAGGGTGCGCGCGGCCCGTTCCGTCGGCCGAAGCGCCACGGCCTTGTCCAGTGCCTGCGCGGCCGCAGGAAACGCGCCGACACCGAGCATGGTCTCGGCCGCACGCACGAGCAGCCGGTAGCGCTCGCCTTCGTCGGTCTCCCCCTCGGCCATCTGGATTTGTAGCTGCGCAGCCTCGATGGCGTTGCCGCCAGCCTGAAGAAGCTGGGCCATCCGCGCCAGCACCGGGGCGTGCCCCGGCATCTGGCGCAGCACCTCCTGCAGCCAAGGGATGGCCTCGGCGCCCCGACCAATCTTCTCGCAGGCGTTGGCCATGGCCAGGACGGCCTCGGCCTTGGCCTGGCCATGTTCCACCTGGGCCAGGCGCGACCATGCGCTCGCAGCGGCGTCCCAGCGCTCTTCGGCCTCGAAGCGGGCGCGCATGCTATGCAGGACCTCGCGGTCAGTGGGGTTGGCGTCAATCCAGTGGAAGAGAATCTCGTCCGACTGAGTTTCGTCGCCGGTTCCCCGCACCACCTCGGCCAGTCGCAGGGTGGCGGCACGAGCCACGTCCAGATCGCCGGCGGCGGTCGCGCGTTCCGCGATGCGGGCCAACGTCTGGGTCAGGGGCAGTACCATTTCGTGGGCGCCGAGAGCGAGGGCTTCCTCCATGTCCGCCACGGCGGCCGCCTCATCCCCGGCCGTCGCAGCCAATTCGGCACGCAAGCGGAGGAGATCGGAGCGCCCTTCCTGGGCACTGCCCGCCAGCGCATCGGTGACGACGGATCTCGCGGCGGTCACGTCCCCGGAAGAGGCGAGCGAGGCGGTCAGCTCCCGCAACGTCTCAATGTCTCCCGGTGCGATTTCCATGGCCTGGCGCAGGCTTCGGGCAGCGCCCGCCTCGTCGCGCAGCTTGTCGCGCTGGATGCGGGCCGCCTGGTGCAACAGCCGGCCGGCCTGGTCCGCGTCTCCCACGCGCGCGGCCTCGTTGCACAGCAACTCCACCAGCTCCGGCCACAACTCGCGATCGCTGTAGTAGGTGGCCAGGCGTTGGAAGAGGTCCGGGTTGTCCGGACATCGACTTCGACCCAGCTCCAGGGCCCGTCGCGCACCGGCATCGTCGTGCAGGCGTGCGCGCAGTTCGGCGAGATCCGCCGCATGCGCGGCCGCTTCGGCTTCGCTCTCGCCGGCCAGGATCTCCTCGCTCAGGGCCGCGCGCTCCGCCAGCTCGTCCTGGCCAGACAGAAGCTCAAGCAAGGACAGCTGAAGTGATCGCCTGACCGCCGCATCAAAGAAGGGCGCGGCCAGCACCTGACGATAGACCTTCTTGGCGGAAGACGGATCGATCTTCTTGACCAGATCGTCCAACCGTAGCGCCAGAGTGGCCCGCCCGGCCGAGGCTGCCACGCCCTCACCACTGCCCAGCGCCTCGGACAAGAGAGCCACGGCTTGGCTCATCTCACCCCGCCGTTCATGAAGGTCAGCCAGTATGATGAGCCCCTCGGGGTGGCCCGGCTCCTCGGCCAACACCTCGCGCAGGATTGCCGTCGCCGCTTCCTCGGTCTTCTTCTCACCCATGAGGAACTTGGCCCAGATCATGCGGGCCGCGTTACGGTCGGATCGGGATATCAGCTTCTCCGCCAGCTCGCGCACCAGGCTCTCCAAAGCCGCCTGGTTTCCCAGCCCAGCGTACAGGCGCAAGAGCGGTTCCCAAACCTCGCGGTCCAATGGATAGAGGTTGCGTAGCTGCTCGAACAACCGAGCTGCGGCTGCGGCGCTTTCCGGGTGCTCCGCCGCGGCGTGTGCCATCTCACGTACCACCGGCGCCAGGCGCGGATTGGGCCAGGCCTCGCGCGTGTCTTCCAGAATCCGCGTCACTCCGTTGAAATCGCCGCGACTGCGCAAGCGGCGCACAAGGTCCAAGATGGCCCAAGTGGCGTCGCGCAGGCCGCCGGGCGCACCGCGAGCCAGAGCGACCGCGCGCTCGAGCAGTTTCTCGGCTCTTGCTCCTTCGCCCAACGAGATGGCCAAGTCCACCCCGTCGCGCGCGTCCTCGCTACGCGCGCCCGGCAGGGCGGCCCGCCGCTCGTAGAAGTCGAGCAGCACATGCTCGTCGGATGACGCCCGTGCCACCTTCTCGTAGACCGGCATCACCCGCGCCAAATCGGCTTCGGGCACGTGGGCCGCCCCCACCAGCGCCATGGCTCGCGTTAGGTCAGGCGCAAGGTCGACGGCCTCTGCCAGGGCGTCCAAGCCCTCATCTCTGGAGTCCTCCAGACCCAGGTGGCACTCGGCCACACGATAGAGAAGGTCGGCCTTCTCTGCCGGGGTGGTAGCAAGCTGGGACATGCGACGCAACTGCGCTGCGGCCCGTCGCTGCTCGGACTCATCGCCGACTCTCAGGCTCACCCGGGCCAGCCCCGTCAAGGCCTCGGCCAACCGTTGCCCGGTCTGCTCGACGCGGTGATAAAGCGCCGTGGCGCGCGCGACATCGCGCAGATCATGCTCCGCCGCCTCCCCAGCCCGCACCAACAGGTCAGCCACCCGAGGCGCGTCATTGGCCCTGCGAAGCTGATCGGCTGCATTGGTCACCGCTTCGAGGTAGCGTCCGGCCTGGCCCAGTTTGGTCGCCAGGGCACGCGCCTGTGCATGCGCGGTCGCGTTGTCAGGCACCTTTTGGACGATCTTTAGCAAGGCTTCCAGGGCCTCGTCACGACGGCCAAGCTTCTCCAGAACCTCGGCCAGCTCGCACACCACCGCCGCCTCTTCTGCGGCCAGGTTGGCTGCCGCCCGCCGCTTGCCAAGGAGCCCGAGCAGAACCTCGCCCTCGCCAGCGGCGAGCAGGGCAGCCTGCACACGGCGGGCCTCGGCGGCATCGTGCAGAGCGCGCGAGAGGGCCGAATCCAGCGATTGAGCTGCGGCCTCTTTGCGACCCAAAGCCAGCGCCACACGGCGCAGGCGCAGGAAGACTTCGCCCGCGGTAATCGCGGCATCGGCCGACTGACCCCGGCGGGCCAGAACCAGAAGGGCCCGATAGGCCTTCTCCGCACGGTCGAACTCACCCACTTCCTCGGCCACTTCGGCCAAGGCGAGCTGGACCTCCATGTTGTCGAGCAGGACTGACGCGGCCTGTTCCAGGTGCTGCAGGGCCAACTTGGGGTTCTTCTCAGCGCGTGCCACCTGCGCGACCTGGTGGTGCAGCACAGACCGCTCGCGCGACTGACGGCGGCCATACTCGTCCAGCACGCCCTCCAAGACCGCGCGCGCATCGGCCAAACGACCGGCTCTGCGCATACCGTCGGCCAGGGCGAGGCGCAGGCTGCGATCAGTCGGGACAACGGCCAACGCCCGTTCCAGAACCGGCACCGCCCGCTCGGGACTGTGCAGATGATCTTGGCAGACCACCAGGGTCTCGCGTGCACAGGCCACCACCAACTCGGGGTTGTCGAGGTGGGCGCAGCGATCGGAAAGAGCCCGCACCAGAGCCTCCCAGCGCTCGCCATCCCGATAAAACTGAGTGAGAAGCACCCAGAGCTCGTCGGCGGTCGGGTCTTCGGCCAGGGCGTGTTCCAGCGAAGCCAGCGCCCGGTTGCTCTGCCCGGCCGCCACGTAGGCGCGGGCCAATTGGGCCGCGGACTGGCGCCGCTCGGCCGGATTGCCCAGCGACATGCGCTGCTCCAGCCATTGGGCTGCCAGCAGTGGCTCGCCCGAAGCGACGCACAGACGGGCCAGGCTATCGAGCGCAGCCGAGCTGTTCTCCAGCACGACCACGCGTTCCCAGGCAGCAATGGCGCGCGCGCTATCGCCAAGGGGGGACTCGGCCAAAGCGGCCATCTCGGTCCAAAGTCGAGCGGCCTTGCCGCTGTCGCCCATTCCCTCCAGCTTGCGCGCCTGGGTGGACAGGATGTCTGCCCACTCGCCGTACCGGCCACGCGCGCGCAGCAAGCTGCCCAGGCTGGCCAGGGTGGCCGGGTGGCCAGGCAATTCCTCCAGGTTGGCGAGCAGCGCCTCGAATCGGCCGGTGCGTCCCTCGACCACTTCACCCATACGAGCGATCTCCAGGCGCAGGGCCAGACGCGCTTCGCCGTCGGCAAGCAGGTCCAGCTGGCGCCGACGCAGAACGATCAACTCGGAAAACTGGTCGGCCTCCTCGTAGAGGCGGGCCAGAGACGCCATGGCTTCGCGGTTGTTGGGCTCTTCGTCGACAATGTGCCGGTAAACATCACGCGCCACGGCCTTGTCCGCCTCGATCGCGATCTGACCCACGCGCACCCGCAAGCCCTTGCTGTCCTCGGCGGGCAGGGGCAGCCGACTTGCTTCGAGCAGAAGGTCTACTGCCTGTCGCAGCTCGGCCTTGTCCTTGCTGGCAAGCAGCGGGCCCACCAAGCCATCAACCGCTCGCAATACGGCCGCAGCCGGCGCGAGCTGACCCTCGGCGCGGCTTCCCAGGCGCAGAAGCTGGGCCGCTCGATCATAGAGCACGGTCAGGCACCGGCGCGCGACCTCCACGTCGTGCAGGACGCGGCTGGCCAGATCCACGGCCTCTGCCATGGCATCCAGATCGCACGGGGCGAGTGCCACGATCTTCATCAGGGTGTCGAGCAAGGGCCGGCCCCCGCGCCCACGCTGCACCTGCGCCAGACGACGCAAGGTCGGCAGGTGCATGGGGTCGTAGGCCAAAGCCCGCAGCAGGGCTTGCTCTTCCCACTCCTCGCCGTCAGCGACGGGATAGCCCGCTATGCGTTCCTCAATGGTTCGGGCAAAGGAGCCAGGCAGCGATGAGCGTCGAGCGAGGGCGGCGGACAGCGCCGTGCCCAGGGCCACAAAAACCGCGCCGGCGTGGACCGACGCAGCCGCAATTCTCTCCACGATGGGCAGATGCTCTGCCAGGAGCCGATCGGGCGAGAATGGCTCTGCCATGCAGGTGTCGGCGGCCAACTCGCAAGCCCCCGTGTCGGCGGCCAAGCGGATCACGGCAGCGCGCGCCTGTCGGCTGTCGGGCGCACCCTTGAGGGCCGACTGATAGGCGGCAAGCGCGCCTTTCTTGTCCGCCAACTTCTCCTCCAGAAGGCGCGCTTGCAGCAAGCGCAGATGAACCGTCCGAGCCAGCGACGGCGCCAGTGAGGCCGCGGCGGCCCCCAGAGACTCGGCCACGAGTGGCCACTCGAAAAGCGTGGCAGCCAGACGGAAGATCTCGGCTTCCAGATGGCCATCGTCCGGGGCCAAGTGCAACGCCCCGCACAGGTGTGCCAAAGCCTCCTCGGCACGACCAGCACGCGTCTCCGCCAGTTGCGCCGCCTCGGCGAGAAGACGTGCGCGCGCACGGTCATCGGCCGCCAGCTCAAGGCGGTGCGGCAGAAGACCGAGCAAAGCGGCCCAGTCGTCGGCGGTTTGCAGGGCGCGGCCAAGCGCCTCGACCGCGGCCGGCCGGCAGGTGGCATCGTCGAGCAAGGCCGCCAAGCCGTCGCGCGCGACGGCCAGCGTGGGATCGATGGCGAGTGCGCGCGCGTACCACGACGTGGCGGCTGGACCCTGGCCCAGCTTGGTCCGGCAGAATTCCGCCGCGCGCACGAAGAGCGCGACCAGGTGAGCCTTCTCCTTCTCCCCGATCTTTGTGCCCAAATCGAGCCAATCAGACCAACGCTCAACCTGGGCGAGAAGATCGAGCAGCTCGTCGGTGGCCTCGGGATCGTCAGCCCAAAGTTGCAGCAACTCCTGCAACGTGACGATGGCCTCAGCCGGCTGGCCCAGGTGCAGGTTCTGCACCCGCGCAAGCTGCATCATGTCCGCGCGCCGCTGGGCGGACGGCATGTTGGCGGTCGCGCGCCGGCGCAACACCGCCGCCAGATCAGCCCAGCGCTCGGCCGAGGCCAGCCGATCGACCAAGCTGTCGAGCGCCCGGCGGTCGTTGGGGTCGGCCTGGAGGCGCGTCTCCCACAGCCTGATGGCTCGATCGATCTCGCCCTGCGCAGTTGCCAGGGCAGCGGCCTCGCCCTGCAAGGCCCGCCGTACGCCTGGCGTGGTCTCGAGACCAGCCTGCCTTTCCAGCGCATCCAGACGTTCGGCCGTGTTCTTCTCGCCCTGCAGGAGCTTGGTCAGCTTGCGCAACGCCGCCAGCACCTGAGCCGGTTGCGCCGCCTCGTCCTCCACCACCTTTCTATAGAGCGTCTGCGTATCCGAGGCCGCATCGTCACCGAGCTGCGCCGCCTCCAGCCAGTAGGCCACGCGCAGATTGGCGTCCAAGCTGGCACCCGCAGCGGCCAGGAGACCCCGCCGGTATGCCTCGGGCGCGTCGGTCACCTCGGCCAGATACTTGAGCCGTGCGCGCAGGGCCGGCTCGTCGGGCTCCAGCGCCAGCATCTCAACCATCTGCTCGCGCGCGGCGGGAAGGTCGCCTTGCCGATACAGGTGATCGGCGACCTCACGCACGAGAGCGCGCTTCTCGGTCGCTTCGGCGAATCCGAGCGCAGCCCGCAACGCGGTAACCAGGCGATCGGGCCGGTTTTTCTGGGTATGACGGGTGCGCAGGATGTCGAGCGCGCGCCAGCGCACCGTGGGAGAAAAGTCGGTCGCGATCAGCACGCGCTCGGCCACTGCGCAAACGCCGCTGTCATCGGCAATCCGGTTGTTGGCCAAGATGCGTTCGACCTCGTCCAGCGCCTGTTCGGGCTGGTCCAACTTCTCCACGCATAGGGTGGCCAGGCGCAGGCGTGCCTCATCGGCCTCGGACCCCGGCAGAAGCGGCAGCCGAATCCGCAGCATATCGACCAAGGCCTGCCAGTGGCCCTGTTGTTCCAGGAGACCTTCCAAGGCCGAGGAGATATCGGGAGCCGCGGGTGTGGTGTGAAAGAGCGCCTGCAGATAATCGATGGCCCGTTCCGTCGCGCCCGAGTCGGACGCGACCGCGGCCGCCTCTTGCAGAAGGCGGTGGCGCCGGGCCCCTTCCGAGGCACCGGACAGCGCCTGATCATAGGTGGCCAGCACCTCCTCCCAGCGCTGCTGAACCGAAAGCAACATGGTGACGCGTTCGAGCGCCCAGTCGGCGTCCGGGTCCGCCGCCAGAACTTGGCGCAGAAGCTCGACCGCACGATCGGTCTCGCCAGCGTACCAATCCTCGAAGAAGCGCAAGGCTCGCTGCCCGAGAGTGGTCACCCACTCGCGGTCAAGGCCAGGCTTGAGCACCTTTTGATAGAGCGCGGCCACCTCGTCGGGCTTCTGCTGCTGGCTGGCCAGCGCTTCCACCTCATCCCAGACCGCCGGGTTGGCCGGTTCGGCCTGGGCTGCGGCGAGCGCCGCTTTCAGCTTCTCGCCAGCGGCCTTGTTCTTGTCAGCGGCGGCCTTGTTCTTGTCAGCGGCGGCCTTGTTCGGATCATCACGTCGCGAACCAGTGGATTTCGTGTCGCGTTTCATGACCCCTCGTGCATATGTGGGCGTGAGGCGGGGATAGTAACAGGTTCGCCCGGGCTGGCGTGGTCAAAGTTTTGGGCACCCTCTCGGCCGCAAATCCCAGTCGCTGGCCGGGGCGGCTCGGGGTAGGCTGCGGCCGTGCTGTGGAGCCTGTACGCGGCTTGCTTCGACCTGGTGGCCGGGCTTGCACCCTACCAGGACATGCTTGACGACGTGGTGGCGGCGCTGGACCTGCGGCCCGGCATGCGCGTGCTGGATGCAGGTTGCGGCACGGGCGCCCTGGAGGCGCGGCTGGCCCTGCGCCATCCCGAGGTCGAGGTCGTAGGTGTCGACGCCTCGCCCGCCATGCTGGCGCGAGCCCGGCGGCGTCCATGGTCCGTCAGCCCGCGCTTCGTGGAGGGAGACATAGACAATTTCCTGGCCAACCACGACGGGCGGTTCGACCGGGTGGCGAGTGTGAACCTGATCTGGGCACTGGCCGAACCACGCCGAACCATTGAGCACATGGCGGGCTGCCTGGTGCAGGGCGGCCGCATGGTGCACACGACTCCGCGCTGGCGCTTCCGTTTCGACGTGATTGTCTTCCGTCACTTGCGGCGAGCGCGTGGCGTTCGGGCCTTCCTGTGCGCCTTGGCCCACCTGCCTGGGCTGGCCGTGGCCGGCCTGCTCAACCTCGCCATCGTGCTGCGGATTCTCGCCACTGCCTGGCGCGATCGCAGCCGCTGGCAGGCCGAGGGACTGGCGCGCCTTTTCTCGCGGCCCGACCTCGCTCCAGTCGCCATCCGCCCCACCTACGCGGGCCAGGGTTTCCTGGTCACCTGCGACAAGAAGGCCGCACCCCTGGTATAGAGGGAACATGAACTTCCAAGAGCTGATCCGCATCCGCCGGAGCATCAGGGCGTACCGGCCGACCGCGGTGCCCGACGACGTCCTGCGCCGTGTGCTGGACGCCGGGCGCGTGGCCCCCACCGCCTGCAATCGCCAGCCCTTCCAGCTTGTAGTTGTCACCGACCCAGAAGTGCGCGCCCAGCTCAAGGCCGCGTATAGTCGCGATTGGTTCTGGCAAGCGCCAGTGATCATCGCCGGGTGTGTCGAGCCAGCCAAGGCCTGGGTGCGCGGCGACGGCTTCAACGCCGCCGAGGTGGACATCGCGATCGTCATGGACCACATCATCCTGGC
>PMCR01000291.1 GCA_003155465.1 Myxococcales bacterium
GAGGCCGAGCGAAGCGAGCGGGGTAGGGGAGGCGGGTGGGGGGCCGAAGGGCATGGGAACCCATTCGGGGTTCCCATATCAGTTATTTGGTTCGCTCCACGGCGACAGGGCAATGTGCATGCGCCGGTCGAGTACGATCGCCCGCCACATGTGCATCTGGGTGGCTGAGAGGCCGCCAAAGGGCTGCCCCGTCCACTCGCGGATGCGCTGATTGAGCCGTTCGCGCACCTCGGCCGCGATGAGCGGCTCTTCGTCGTCGTCTTCACGAATGGGTGGATACTGCGACAGCAATTGCTTGAACTCGTCCAGATTCTGTTGCCGGGTGAGCAGCGACCTGTAAAGGCTGCGAAGTTGCTCTTGCGGGTCAGTGTGAAGGACGGGGTCCATGGAACTCCTTGCGACGGGTTGCTCCCGCGCCGCGGAAGATCTTGAGGCCCAGGCCGGCATCGGCGGGGGACGCGCCGGCAGTGACAACAGGGAGTATCGTCGGATCTCGGTCCCTTCTTAAGTCCGAGCCGGGTCGTTCTGAACCGGTCCGCCGCTGGTCGCAGTTGCCCGCCTGTGCCCGCTGTCGGTGCATGCGTGTCCATCTGCTACCATGTGGACAAGGGAGTCGGATTGGCGGCCCGGACGTGCCGGAGCGCGTGGACGCATTTCCATTCCCTGATTGGGGTATACGTCCGCAACACGATTCGGCTACAGCGACGGGGCGGTTCCTCCGAAAACAATGGACGACGTGAGATGCGCCCTGGTCTCCGTGGTGCAGCCTGTCGCACCCCGCCGAGCCAACCCGGAATCGGAACGACAGGTCTTGCTTGGCCGCGCGGTGAAGACCGCCCGCGATGCGCATAGGAGTATCCTGGTCACGCCGCTGGGCGGGGGAGGGTGCCGGCTTGACTGAGCCGCTGCGTGTCCTCATCCTCGGAAACTCGCCGAGTGATGCCGCCCTGCTGGTGCGGCATATCAGTCAGGCGGGACGCGAGGTGGAGCAGCAGCGTGTCGACACGGCTGAGGGCATGCGGCAGACGCTGCGGGATCTGCCCTGGGATCTCATCCTGTGCGACCACCCCATACCCGGATTCGCCGTGGCCGAGGCGCTGGAGATCTACCGGGATGCGGGCGTGGACGCCGCCTTCGTGGTGGTGTCTGCCGAAATCTCGGACGAAGCAGGCGCAGCCGCCATGCTGGCCGGCGCCCACGACTACGTCGGCAAGGGCAACCTGGCGCGACTGGTGCCGGTGATCGAGCGCGAGGTGCGTGAGGCCCGCGACCGCCATGAACGACGTCGAGCGGAGCAGGCCCTGCGTCGCACCGAGGAGGACTTCCGCAACCTGCTGGAGATTTCGCCCTTCGCTGCAGTGGTGTTCGATGAACAGGGCTTGCCGATCTACGCCAACCGCCAGTTTCTCAACTTGTTCGGCTATCGCTCGGGCGAGCCGGCCACCGTGGACGATTGGTGGCGCCTGGCCTATCCCCAGACCGACTACCGGGAGCGCGTCCACGCGGACTGGATGGCCCGCTTGTCCGACGCGGCCCATCGCGGATTGCCCATGCGTCCCATGGATGCCGTCATCACCTGCCAGGACGGATCGCTGCGCCATGTGGAGTTTCACGCCGCGCGCGTGGGTGATCGCCTGCTCATCATCGCCGTCGATCTGACCGAGCCGGAACGCGCAGAGGCGGCGCGCCGGGCGGGCGAGGAGCGCTATCGTCGCTTCGTGCAGATGAGCGGGGAGGGGGTGTGGCGCTACGACCTGCTGCCACCGGTGCGGGCAGACCTGCCCGAGGAAGAGCTGGTGGCGGCCCTCTTCGAGCGCGCGCAGGTGGGCGAGTGCAACGACGAGTTTGCCCGCCAGCAGGGCTACAGCCGGGCACCCGATGTGTTGGGCCGGCGCCTATCTGAGCTGATGCAAGGAGCGCGGACCGATCAGTTCGAGTTTCTGCGTTGCTTTGTTCGCAGCGGCTTCCGAGTCGCCGATCTGGTCACGCCGGGGAGCGGACCCGACGGGCAGGAAACCTGGGCACTCAACAGCCTGGTNNTCTGGGGCACCCGTCGCGACATCACAGCGCAAAGGCACGCCCAGCTTGCGCTGCAGCGTAGCGAGGCGGAGTTTCGGGCGGTGTTCGACCGAGCGCCGGTTGGCATCGTGCTGGTGGACCCGAGTGCCAGACCGCTCCATTCCAACAGTGCGTTGTGCGAGATGTTGGGCCAAAGCGAAGAGGAGATCGGGTCGCTTCCCCTCACCGATATCGCCCATCCTGAAGACCGCGAGCGCCTTGCGGCTGCGCACGAGAATCTGACCTCCGGCAGGGGAGAGTGGTACCAGATCGACGTACGCTTTTTGCGCAAGGACGGGGTCGTTGCCTGGGTCAACCTGGTCGCATCAGCCATACGTAATGAGAAAGGCCAGTTCGTGCAGGGCATCTGTGTTCTGCACGACATCACCCGGCGACGGATCGCAGAGCAGGAACAGGCACAGCACCAACAGGAGCTCGCCGCGCTCAATGAGATCGTCACCGCAACGACTTCCACCCTCGATCCGCGGCAGATCCTCGACAGTGTTCTGAACAGCGTGCGCAAGATGTCGAGGGTCGAACGCACGAGCATCATGCTGCTCGACCGCGAGACGGATCTGCTCGAGACCGCGGCGGTCATTGGTCCCGAAGGCCCGATGCCGGCCAACCTTCGTCTGTGCCGGGGCGAGGGCGCGGCGGGCCGGGTGCTGAGCGAGCTGAAGCCGCTGGTCATTTCCGACGTCCGCAAGTCCTCCGAGTTCGTTGCGCCGCGGGATGGCCGTCCCGAGTGGAGCGCGAGCGGGCAGAACGCTCTCGGCTACGTGGGGTTCCCGTTGGTTTCGCGGGGCAAGGTGATTGGCGTCCTGTCCCTGGTCACGACCAAGTACCGGGACTTCTCGGCCGGTGAGATCGCATTCTTGCAGGCCATCTGCGGTGCCGCGGCGGTCAGCATCGACAACGCGCTCATTCACCAGGAGATCCAGCGGCGCGCAGAGAAGCTGGCGGGCGAGATCGCCCTACAGAAACAGTACGCCGAGAATGTCGTCCGCAGCATCACCGACGGCGTGTATACCGTCGATACCGACAATCGCATCGTGTCCTGGAATCGCGGCGCGGAGGCCATCACGGGCTATCGCGCGGAGGAGGCAATCGGCCACCTGTGCAGTGAGATGGGACGCCACTGCGACGCGGAGGGAAAGACGCTTTGCTTTGCCGAAGGGTGTCCGTTTGAGGCGATCAGGCGTACCCGCGAGCCCCTGAGCGCGCGCGAGGTGGCCGCCCACCATCGGGATGGCCGGAACCTTACGGTCAGTGTCAGCGCGGCGCCCCTCTTCGATGGCAAGGGCGAGTTCCAGGGCGTGGTCACTGTGTTCCGCGATGTCTCGCGCGAACGAGAACTCGTCGATGGAATCCAGCGGGCTGATCGGGCGAAGAGTGCGTTTCTGGCCAGCATGTCGCACGAAATTCGTACCCCGATGAACGCAATCCTGGGGTTCACCCAGCTCCTGCTGCGCGATCCTTCCCTGGCCGCGGGCCAACGGCAGTACCTGGAGACCATTGGGCGCAGCAGCGAGCATCTGCAGGCGCTCATCGACGACGTTCTGGAGATGTCCAAGATCGAGGCCGGGCGAGTGGCCGCGCAGCCATCCACGTTTGACCTGCGGACTTTGGTGGCTGATTTGACCGGCATGTTCCACCTTCGCACCGAGACCAAGAAGCTGCGCTTCGAGGTGAAGCTGGACGACAGCGTGCCGGACTACGTGGTGACGGACGAGAGAAAACTGCGTCAGATTCTCATCAACCTGTTGGGCAACGCGATCAAGTTCACCGAGCAGGGGCACGTCCTGTGGCGGGTGCGAGTGGAACCTGGCGAGACTCCCGCGTCCCGCCTATTGGTCGATGTGGACGATAGCGGACCGGGGATCCCGGCTGCGGATCGCGAGCGGATCTTCAACCCCTTCGAGCAGGCCGCAGCGGGAATCAGGTCAGGGGGGACGGGCCTTGGGCTGGCCATCAGCCGCCAGTTCGCGCGCCTTCTGGGCGGTGACGTCACGGTTCAGAGCGAAATGGGACGAGGCAGTTGCTTCCATGTCGAGATTTCTCTTGGCGAGGGTGGATCGGATCGACTGCACGTCGAAGCGCCTTCGCGACGGGTGATAGGGATAAAGCCGACCGCGCATCCGTTTCGGGTGCTGGTCGTCGACGACCAACCCGAGAATCGCACGGTGATGTCTCAGATGCTGGAAGCCGTTGGCTACCAAATCCGCGAGGCGAACGACGGGGCCGAAGCGGTGACCAGCTTCGTCGGGTGGAGCCCGCATGCCATCTTGATGGACATGCGCATGCCGAAGGTGGGAGGCGCCGAGGCGATTCGACAAATCCGCGCGACACCGGCCGGGCAGACCCCCTTCATACTCGCCGTATCGGCCAGCGCTTTCGCCGAGAATCGGCAACAGGCGTTGGCCGCGGGAGCGGACGATTTTCTCAGCAAGCCGTTCCGCGAAATGGACCTGTTGGAGCGCCTGCGCGTGCGTCTGGGGGTGGAGTACATGTTCGCCGACGTGCCCGCGCCGCAAACGCCGGGGGCGATACTCGCGCTCAGCCCAGCCAGTCCCGCGTTGGCGCAGATCCCTTCATCCCTGCGCGATCAGATCCACACCGCCGCTATTCACGCCGACTACGATCGGCTCATGGCCCTGGCCGACCAGCTCGCAGGTTTGGATGTCGGTTCGGCGCGGGTCTTGCGCCAGACCATCGAGCGGTTCGACTACCAGAGACTTATCGAGTATGCACAGGGGGGAGAAGGGCATGTCTGAGGACTCGTCACATCCGGATGGCGGCGCCAGCATCTTGGTGGTCGACGACACGCCGGCCAACCTGCAGGTCTTGGTTGGCATGCTCAAGGAGCACGGACATCGCGTGCGGCCGGTGTTGGAAGGCCGTCTCGCCCTGCGGGCGGCGAAGGCCGAGGTGCCCGACCTGGTTCTTCTCGACATCAACATGCCCGACATGAACGGATTCGAGGTGTGCGAGCAGTTTAAGGCTGATCCCAAATTGGCCGACACCCCGGTGATCTTCATCAGCGGAAACAACGAGACGGCGGACAAAGTGAGGGCATTCTCCGTCGGTGGAGTGGACTACGTCACCAAACCGTTCCAGATGGCGGAGGTCGAAGCGCGCGTGGCCACCCACCTGGAACTCCGGCGCAAGCGTCGCGAGTTGCAGGAAAGCCTCGTGGCCCTGCGGCGCCTGGAGACCCTGCGCGACAGCCTGGTGCACATGGTCGTGCATGATCTGCGGTCGCCGTTGGCTGCCATTTCCGCCTGCCTAGAGGTCATCAAGTGGGACGCGGAGGAGCAGCATCGTCGCGAGCTGGCCGCCGACGTGGAAATGGCCCTGCACGCAACCCGGACCATCATCCGACTGGTCAATTCGGTCCTCGATGTGAGCAAGATGGAGGGCACGGAGATGCGCCTCCAACTCGCCCAGTGCGATGTCGCCGCGGTGGCGAGGGAGAGCGTGGACGAGTTGGAATCGCTGGTTGGAACGCGAAGGCTTGAGCGAGACTGGCCTGACGAGCCCGTCATGGCGTTGGTGGACCGGGACGTGGTCGCGCGCATCATGCAGAACCTGCTGGGCAATGCGCTCAAGTTCACGCCTAGCGCCGGGGTCATCACGGTGTCGGTCGAGGCCAACGACGACATGGTACGGGTGGCGGTGACCGACACCGGGCCCGGCATTCCGCGGGAACACCGCGAACGGGTGTTCGAGAAATTCGGTCAGGTCGAGGCGGTTCTGAGTGGCCAGAAATTCTCGACCGGCCTCGGGCTGACTTTCTGCAGGCTGGCGGTGGAGGCGCATGGCGGACGCATCGGAGTGGACAGCGAGGTCGGCCGGGGCAGCACCTTCTGGTTCGTCCTGCCCCGCCGCGGCCCGACGCCGAAGTGATCCGGAGCGCCGGAGGCCGGATCCGGGGCCGAGGACGGATCTGGAACCGGCCGTCGGATTCGGCCACCGGCTCCGGCCCCGGCTCCGGTTCCGGCCCCCGAGCCAGCGCAAGTCGGCCAGCGTGCGTGTGAGCGGTAGCGGTAGCGACTAGCGAATGGCGGCCTGCGTGGGCGGCCTGGGTGTGCGTGAGCGTCCCGCGGTCTGCTTCCCGCCTTCCGCGTACCCCACACGAACACGCTCACGCCCTCGCTCTCGCGGGCCGCGGGCCGCGAGCCGCTACACCCACCTGTCGATCGGAGATCTGAAAGGAACGCGACAACCGTGCCACGGGAGCGTGATACGCTTGCGTCGGGCGGACTGCCTCGGGGCACCTATGCCCCCGCCGCCGCAAGGAGGCTCTGAACCATGTCGCGATCACCGCACTCGTACCTGGCCGTCGCTGTCCTCGGCATGTCTTTCACGACGCTCGCGAGTTGCAGCAAAGGTGGTTGGCAGCCTGTGGGACGGCGCGGAATCGCCACCATGCCTCCCATTGGCGGAGCGACCCATCCGTTGGTAGTTAGCGGCGGCATCCCCTATGTCACCTTCGTGGATGCGGCGAATGGCGATGGCATTTCCGTCAAGCGCTTCGCGTCTGGAAGTTGGGACTACCTGGGAGACGCCGGCTTTTCGGGGCCGGAATGCAACAGTCCGTCGCTGGCGGTCGAAGGCGACACCCCATACGTGGCGTACGCTGACAGCGCCCTTGGGAACAAGCTCACGGTGATGCGGTTCGACGGGGCGAGCTGGCAACCAGTCGGGGCTCGGGGATTCTCCACCGGAACGGCTCTCAATACCTCGTTGGTCGCTGACAACGGCATTGTGTATGCCGCCTACGCCGATTGGCTGCCAGGCACCGGATGCGGTGTCACGGTCAAGCGGTTCGCAGGGGGTGAATGGGAGACCGTCGGGACGGAGGGCTTCGGCGGCTGCTCGGAGTACGGCCTGGAGATCGATGTCAGTTTGGGCCAGCTCTACCTCGCGTACGCCCCGACGAGCTCCTCGGGGCAGCCAAGAGTGACTGTCATGCAATACGACGGCACAGTCTGGCAGACAGTGGGCGCCGCCGGCTTCTCGTCGGACAACCCACTCTATCTGGCCTTCGACGTCGACCAGGGTATTCCCTTCGTCGCCTATCAGGATCGCGCGGCCGGAAACAAAGCGACGGCCATGAAGTACGAAGGCGCCTGGGACGTGGTGGGCACTGCGGGCTTCAACCCTGGCCACTTTGCCCAGGGCGTGTCCCTCTTCGTCGATGCGGGCGTTCCCTATGTTGCATCCAACGGTGGCAGCATGGGCGGCTTCGCCAATGTCATGCGTTTCAATGGTGCCACGTGGGAGTCAGTTGGCGATGAGTCGATCTCGCAAAGGCCGGTCGTGAATACCAGCGTTTTCGTGTATGAGGGAACGCCGTACCTGGCCTTTGGCGAGTGGCTGCCCGATTCCAATCGCGGAACCAGCCTGACCGTCATGAGGTACGACGCCAGTCGCTGATGGGGAGGCGCAGCGACAGAACATGACCGTCCGCCGGATGCCGGATACAGGCTCGGCTTCGGCCCCGGCCCCCGGGCCAGCGCAAATCGGCCAGCGTGAGCGGTAGCGTGGGTGACCAGCGTGGCGTGGCTTGCGTGGGCGGTAGCGGTAGCGTGAGCGACCAGCGGCTCGCGGCCTGCGTGGGCGGCTCGCGTGAGCGCGACGGGCGAGCGCGAAGCGCGAGGGGTGGGCAGGGTGGGTTGTCCGTCCCGAAGTCCCCCAGGGGTGTGCGGCCCGCGGCACCCGGAGCGCTCACG
>PMCR01000142.1 GCA_003155465.1 Myxococcales bacterium
GCGAAGCCGGCGGGCTCCCCACGCGACTGTGCCCGCGCGGCAGAAGGATCTCACGCGGGTCGACGCGGGCCAGCTCGTCGAGCAGGCCTTCGCTGGTGGCCGCCTCGGTGGCGCGAAAGTCGCCTGTGGTCACATCGATGAAGGCCAGCCCGAATCCGTCGCGGCTTTCGCCAGCCACTGCCGCCACGTAGTTGGGCGCGCGCGGTTCCAGCGATTCTTCGTCGAGAATCACGCCCGGCGTAATGATGCGAACCACGCCGCGCTTGACCAGGCCTTTGACCAGCTTCGGGTCTTCCAACTGCTCGCAGATGGCCACCCGATGGCCCAGCTCGGTCAGACGGGCGATATATCCGCGCGCGGAGTGGTGCGGCACCCCGCACATGGGCACGGGATTGTCCTTGCCCTTGTCGCGGGTGGTCTGGGTGAGCGAAAGCACGCGAGACGCGTAGACCGCGTCCTCGTAGAACATTTCGTAGAAGTCCCCAAGGCGAAAAAACACGATCGCGTCGGGAACCTGCGCCTTGACCTCAAGGTACTGGCGCATGAGCGCGGTGGTGGCCTGGTCAGCCGGCAGAGCACCCACAGGCGCATCCGGCGAGAGCCCAGCCCCTTTTCCGGCGTCGTCCCGCTCGCCGCTCACGCGACCTCCTTGGACCTAGAGGCCCGGCGAGAGGCTATTCCTTGGCGGGCGCGGGCGCGGCGGCCCGTGGCTTTTTCGCGGCCTTCACGGGCGTTCCGCGCGCAGTTCGGCGCTCGGCCTTCTGCCTCTTGATTCGCGCCTTGTACTTCGTCTGGCTGACCCGCTGGCGCATCTTCTTTGAACGGCGATTGTCGTGCTTTCCCATGCGGCTGCCACTATTGGGAAACTGGCCCCGTATGTCAAGCGCGGCCATGAGCCCCTGATAGCCGCAGGAGGTCGCGGCCGCGACCGAAAAAGGCAAGCAGGGTGCCGGAACACCCTGCTTGCTCAGTGTCATGGGAACCCTGAGAGGGTTCCCATGCCCTTCGGCCCTCCAACCGCCACCTCCTCCCCGTTCGCTTCGCTCGGCCTCGCGCGATGGTGCGCCACGTGCAGCGCTGGCGAGGGCGCGCGAAAGCTCGCGGGGTGGGCAGGGTGGGCTGTCCGTCCCGAAGGCCGGCGGGCTCCCCACGCGACTGAAGACCCGTTCAGATAAGCGCTACTTGCCGAAGGTGATGCTGTGCAGACACAGATTGGCCACCGTGATTGGATAGGGAGCCGACGCGACCTGGATACTGACCTTGTCGATGTTGGGCGCGTCAGCCGCGGTAAACGCGACACCGCTATTGTCCCAGCACGCCGTGTTGAAGCTGGTCAACTTCATCAGCGATCCCGTGTTGGTGGCGCAGTAGAAGACACCATCGGGATCGCCCTTCCTGTGCAGCATCACGCGTAACCCCACCGTCGGCGAACCATCTAGCGAAACGGCGATGGTCGAGTATGCCGTACCGATCGGAATCGTGTCGTCTGCATTTGCGTTCACGCCAAGCATGATGCCCCAGTTGTAGTCGTAGTCGGCCTGAGTCGGGGTTGCAGGCAGGGCTGGAATCCTTCCCGAAACGCAACAGGCGTCCGGAGAGTTCCAGGTCGTTCCACTCATACAAGGAGTGGCCATCGTGATGGGCACTCCGCCGCAGGTGGGATCGGTGATGACATCCTCAGCACCCAACGCGACCCATGCCCAGCCGGTCATCGGGCCCGAAGCGTTCGCACCGCAAGTGGATGTGGAGAGGCCTGTGTCCGGTCCGGTGCCAGTGCCGGTAGTGCCGCCGGTGCCGGTGTCCGTCGTCGTGCCGCCGGTGCCGGTCACTCCGCCAGTGCCGGCAGGCGTGCTTCCGCATCCTGGGTCGGAGTCCAGGCAGACTTGACAGGTCATGGCCAGCAGCGTGCCCGGAGTTGGCGACGTGTCTGATGCCTTGCGCAGGGTGGAGATCTTCTGGCCGTTCGGCGCGTCCGGGCAACCAGACATCGGATCGGTGTCATAGGACAAGTACCAGCAAGGCCGCACGTCGTTGCTCACGGAGTCGAGTTGAGGACTTGCGGGATCAAGGGAGTTTCCCTGGTCATCCTTGCACTCCGGGCGCGGAGTCTCCGTGTAGCCGGTCACCGGGCAAGTACCCGTGCCTGGTCTGCTGCAGGGAACCTGCTCGACAGCCTCGCACCCGGGCTGGATTCCTAGGCGATTCGCGTCGGTGTCCACAAGCCGGTATGGGACGCATCCCGCCCGCATGGTGTCCGCGATCGCCTTGCCAACCTGGCTGGTGGCGTCCGTGAAATCCGAATTGCAGATGCTGAAGTGCCGGCCGTGCTGGCCGTACGCGTCGATGAAACTCTTCAAACGAAGCCCGCTATAGGCCTTGTAGACGCTGCCGTCAGCGGACATCACTGAAGGAACCGTGCAAACCGGCATGTAGTCCCACAGATTCTCCTGCCCCTTGATCGAGGTGGGATCCTTGCCGATCTGGTACTGAACGCTGGTCGGGTCATCGTTCGCCGGCCAGCCGATGATGCCTGACACCAGGATCTGATCGCGGGGTCTAGACTTGACCGCGTTCACGCTGTCGATCACGTCCTGAACCCTGACGAGCGGAAGATAGTGGGGGTCCGGTCGGCTGGGGTCAAGCTGGTCCTTGGCCGCGCAGTTGGCAAGACTGGCTGAGAAGCCAACACCCGTGTAGCCGCGCGCCGGGTCGGTGTAGTTGGGAATTGGCTGGCCATTGCAGACATGGCCGCGAGCAGCACATCTCAGGCTGCCAGTTTCGGTAGTAGCCCCGCTGGTACCCCTGGGCTTCTGCAGGAACATGCTATCGTTGGTCGTGTCTTCGGGCGCAGCGGAGCAGTCGTCCTCGTCGGTGACCAGAACGATGGCCAAGTAGGCGCTGGGCCGCAGGAAGCCGACGTTTGCCATGTTTACGTCTGTACAGTTCGTGCCGGCGCTGTCGCACCCAGTCTTTTGTGGGTTGAGTGCCAAGCGAAGCGCTTGCAGTTGGTGTTCATAGCCGCAGCCCCCGACGCCCACGCCCTTGGCTAGGCAAGCGAAGACGTCCGTGAGACTTCCCTGGTAGTTTGTTTGCCTGCCTCCAGTGGGAAGCTGGATGTCCTCGATCCAGCGGGCTCCTGAGCTCAGGCCGCAGCCATTGGTTATCCCCGCGGCCATCGCCCATTGACTGCCGGGCGCGACCGTCGCCCGCACCCCAGGTGTTGGATCGTTCCCCCACAGAAGGCCCCGATCGCCGAGCACGGTGTTGCAGTTGCCACCGAGGCCCTCCATCCCAGCCCCCATGTCGCTGCTGACCACGCCGATGTGGACGTCGGGCATGCCGCCTGGAAGCTGCTGCAACTGCTGGATCATCTTTGGAAAGTTGGCAGCCAGGGCAGCCTGTTTGGGGTCCATCGACGGGGAGTTGTCGACCACGAACAGGATGTCGACCTCCCGCGCTGGGCTGGCCGGCACGGAGAAGTCGGTCACTACGACGACTGAGGTCGGATTGGTCCCTGGGGACGTGATGCTGCCACCTGTCCCACCCGTTCCCGGTTGGGCAGCGTCGGGTTGGGGTGTGGTGGAGCCCCCGCCCCCGTTCGAAGGCAGGCTGGCATCAGCGACGCCTTCGCCGACTACTGGATCGGACATGCATGCGGCCGACAGCCCTGCGAGCAGGAGCGCGGCCAATGAAGGTTGACGGAAGAAAGTGCTGTTTGTCATGACCGTTCCTGTTCCGCAAAGCCGACCGACCTTACAACCAGCTTCTAGAAAGCACCGAAACTGAAACCCAGCCCAAGCTGACCTTCAATACGCGGCAGGGCCGCAGAACTGGGGTTGGCCCCGGTCACGCGGATGGTCTGTGCGGCTGGCCATAGCAACGTGCGCAGCTCGGCCCAATACGCCCCGGCATGACCACGTCCATGCGCCAGGCGAAGCCCTGCCAAGGCTCCCCAGGACACGGCCACGTCGGTGTGGTTGGGCCGAAAACCGCTGCCCGAAACCAAGAGAAGGCCAAACACAGGTCCGACGCCTGCATCCACAATCCACGTGCCTTGGGTCAGCGGAGCGCGCAGCACCAGCGCCAGCACCGGACGCCACCAGAGAGCCGTGCCTCCAGCCACAGTCGTGTCGCGCGGGAGCGGGCTGCAGAGGGTTGCGGCCAGACCGAAACGGCCAACCACCCGTGCCCAAGCGGTCTCGCCGGAAAGGGCGGCGCCAGCACCACGCACGTCGACAGAAGCATAGGCGCCCAGTCCCAGCGAAAACCGCGACTGCGCCGACAGCGAAGTCGGGGCCAGGGCCGGCGCCGGAACCGGTGCCGTAACCGGGGCCGTGGCCGGGGCCGTGGCTGGGGCCGAGGCGGCAACCGGTTCCGCAAGCACCAGGGAGTCCGCGGGCATGGCGTCGAGCCAGGCGGCAATGACCAAGGCTGCGGACTGGGCGCGCGACCCGCAGTCTGGCTCGGCGGGCAGTACCCGGGTGGCCGCGATATCGCTCTCGCCGGCGAGCTGGACGGCGATCTGCCCAAGCTGGACGCGGATGCGGGCCACCACAGAAGTCGGATTGTCCCCAGACACCAGACCAGCCAGGCGCGACATCACGTCGGCCGCTGACGGGCAATCCGAATCGCTGGTAACCAGCGGCGCCGATTTCGCTGGCTGAGCCGCCGCACCGAGCGCGGTGAGCGCCACCGCACAGGCGGCCCACCTCATCGTGTGGCCGCCAGCAAACGCGCTGCCCCGGACGCGAAACGGCCTTGGGGATAGAGCTGCAGATAGCGCTGCAAGTCGGCGCGAGCGCCCGCCTCGTCTCCCGCATGGGTGCGGGTCACGGCGCGGCCCCACAGAGCGCGCTCTTTCCAAGCCGAAGTCCCCTTTACCTGAGCCAGGGCCTGGTCAAAATCGGCGGCAGCCTCGCGCCACCGCCGCGCCCGGGCGCGCAGTTCACCGCGCACCACGTGGCGTTCGGCACTGCGCGGGGTGTAGTCGAGCGACATCCGGTCAAGGCGAGCCAAAGCCTCATCGTTGCGCCCCAGGGCCAGCAACGCCTCGACCTCCAGCGCGGAGCGCTCGCTGGCCAGCGGACTCTGCGGGAACAGGGCCGCATGCCTGGCCAGGATGGCGAGCGCGCCCGCAGGATCGCGGTCGCTGCGCAGACTGCGCAGCGCCTGGCCAAGCATGGCCTGCCCGTTCATGGGATTTGCGACGCCGGTGGCGGACTCCACGGACAAAGCCGGCGCGACATCCGGCGCACGGATCGCCCGCATCGCTGGGCCGGACGTGCCAGGTGCCGCCATAGCCAGACGGGGACCAGTCGGCAACACGGCAACACGCCCGGAAGAAGGCAGCGCCACCACAGGCTCGGCGATCGCCGCGATCGGCTTGGGTGGACTCGACAACGGCTGGCCTGAAATGGACTTGCCAATTCCGGCAGCAGCCGCGCTCGTGGCGGACACCGGCGCGACACGCGGCGCACGGGCAGGCCGTGCGGCTTGGCTGGACGGAACTGACGCCGCCAGACGGGGAGTAGCCCCTGGCTCTGGACCAGAAGAAGGCGGCGTCGCGACAAGTGCGACCACAGGTAGTGGTGTGATCGCCGCCTTCGCGCTGCCTGCCATCTCTTGTGGCGGCGGTACCGCGTCCTCGCTGACCGTCCCGGTGGGCTGGGATGCAGGGGTGGACCTGGGCCGGGCCGCTCGCCCTGGGCGCCGTCGCGCCGGGCTGGCTTCTGGCTCGCTCTCGGACCGCAGTTTGGTTTCGCGCGGCCAATGGATCAACCCGAAGTGGCCCGCCGCCGCAAATACCCCACCACCGACCAGGAGCAGAGCCAAGGCTGCCAGCGCCATCGACCAGCGGAATCCTGCCGCGTGCCGATGGCCGGGAAGAAGGTGCGCTCGCAAGCGGCGCCTGATTCGCTCGCGCTCTGCCACGGTCAGCTCTTCCAGCGGCTCGGCCGCACGCACCAGGGATGCGAGCGGCCCCAGTTGCCGGTCTTTCGCTGACTCGGTTGTCTTGCTTTCAATCGTCATGGGATGTTTCCTTGCCTTCGGCCGACAGATCATCGAGAAGCCGAGCCCGCGCACGGTGCACCCTGACCCAGACGGCGTTGGGCTTGATTCCAAGCAACGTCGCAACTTCCGCGGCGGAACGGCCGTCGATGTCGAACATGATCACGGGCGTGCGGTACTTTTCGGGCAGACGATCCACGGCGGCGTACAGCAGGGCGCACTGCTGGCGGCGCTCGATTTCTTCGAGCGGCGTAGGACTGCAACGGGCAAGCGTGGCCGTGTTGTGGCGAAAGACCAGTTTGAGAAAACCGTGAAGGCGCTGGCGAAAACGGCGCTTGCGCACTATCCGTTCGGTGATGCGAAACAGCCAAGTCGAAACCTTGGCGTCGCCACGGAACTCGTGCCACCGCCGCAGGGCGACCAGAAACACGTCGTGCACCAGGTCTTCCACCTCGGCCCCTGGCCCGGCCATGCGGCGCACCCAACGCTCAACTGAGGGCTCGTAGGTTTCGTAAAGCTGGTCAAGGGTGTCCGACAGGCGTTCCTGGACGCAGGCGGCCGGCGTTGTAGCCAAGCCATCGTCGGAAAGCGAGTTGTGAGCCATCAGATCAGGACTCTGGTGCCGTGAGGCCCCACGGCCTTACAATCAAACTCTATCACCAGACCGGCCGGTCAAAGGTGACCGTGGCGGCAAAGGTCTCCGACCCGTGGCTGATCTGAACCTCAGCCCCCACCGGCACGACCGATGCCAGCAGCCCCAGCGCCACGGGAGCCTGCCCGGGAACACGGCCAACGCTGGTCACGCGTCCCGCTGCAGAATTCTGTGCGAACGCGATTGCATCGCCAGCGACGGGCATCCCCTCGCTGCGCAGGCGAAGCCCGGCCAGGCGTCGCCGCACGAGCCCCCGGTCGCGCACACGCACAATGGTTTCCTGGCCGAGATAGCAGCCCTTCTTCTGGTCCAGCGCGCTGGCCAAGCCCAGCTCCATCGGCAGGGTATCGCCCGTGATCTCGGCACCGAAGCGCGGCTCGCCCGCCTCAATGCGCAGGACATCCGCCACCTCGGCCGCCAAAGCCGGCACGCCGGCCAGGTCCAAACTTGCGACCAAAGATGAACAGACCGCTGCTGCGCCAAAGGCCCACAGCCCGTCGGCGCCCAGATCGTGGCTGCGCACCAGCCACAGCAAACCGAAGGGGCTGGCCGCGTCGGTGTGCGACAACAGCGGCCGATCCGCAAAGTCCTCGGGCAAGAAGACGCCGGCGGCGCGGAGTGCCTGCGCCGAACCCGGCCCACGAAGTGCGGTCACGGCAGCATCGGCTTCCACAGCGACGGCGAAGTCATCCATGACCGCATAGCGGCCGAGGGCAGCGGCAATTCCCTGCGCCGCTGCCGCGGCCACCACTAGGCGCACCTCGTCGGGCCTGACGCATATGCGCAGATCACCGACCACCTGACCTTTGCTGTCGAGCAGGAGCGAACGGCAGCCAGCCCAGGCGCCAGCGCCCTGCACGCTGCCCGTGGTCAGCCTGTGCAGAAAACCGATTCGATCCGCCCCGGTACCGCGCAAGACCGCCGTCCCGCCCAGGTCGACCCGCGCGACATCCTCTCGCACAAGGGCTGAAGACGTGTCCATCAATCGCCGTGAAAAGCGATTTTCGTCGCGCAAGTGATCGCAATCATTGGAACACAAAATCCAGGAGAGCCGATTTCCAGACACCTCTTGAGGTCGCAAACTGGCACATCGCAACTTCGCAACCGCACGGGGGAACGCATCAAGCAGTCTAATAGCGCGGACTGCTTGACTGTCCGCGCACGGTTTGCGGTAGCATGGGTCCCGCTGGAGGTCAAACCCGTCGACCTTCCGCCCTGTCACCACCATGAAGACACATCGTTTCTCTGGTTATGCAGTTGCCGCTTGTCTGTGCGCGAGCACCGGCCTCCTTTCGGCTGGCGCCGCCCAGGCAAAGGCGTACAAGCTCGACGACCTTCTGGACATGGCAAGAAAGGGAAACCCCGGCCTGGCCGCCAACGCGCAGGTCACCGCGGGTGTCGAAGCCCAATTGTTGGAAGCCCACCGGAATTACTTGCCCACAGGTGAGTTGTCGTCGATGGTCGCGCCGGTTCCTGAAATTCGCTGCATTGCCACCGGCGACAGCGACTGCGGCCGCACGAATTTCTCCTTTCAGACCTCGCAGACCCTCGACGCCATCACCAATCTGCGCGGCGTCTTCACCCGCACCGAACTCAAGCTGGTTCAGCCCATCTACACCTTCGGCAAGATCTCGGCCGGGATCAACGCAGCCGAGCTGGGCGTGGAAGCCTCGCGCAGCAGGCAGTCAGGCCAGGTGGCCGACGTGGAACTTAGCGTTCGCAAGGCATATTGGGGCGCCAAGCTGGCGCGCGAGATGCTGAGCATGCTTGACGAGGGCCTGGAGTATCTGACCGACGCCCAGAAGAAGATCGAGGAGGAGTTGGCCGAGGGTTCGGGCAACGCATCGGTGACCGACCGCCTGCGCCTGCGCACCATGCGGGCAGAGATCGAAGCTCGCGCGCTGGAAGCGCGGCGTATGTCCGATTTGGCCAAGGGCGGCCTGCGCACCCTCATCGGCCAAAACGCGCCGGCCGATCTCGATGTGGACGATGCGCCGCTAGAAACGCAGAACGTGCCGGCGCGCGAGCTCGCCGCGTACGGCGATCTGGCGCGCGCCCATCGTCCCGAGGTCAGGGCTCTTGACCAGATGGTCGCAGCCAAGCGTGCGCTGGCTGACCTGGAATGGCGCCGCCAATATCCTGACCTGGTGTTGCTGGGTACCGCCCAGTACGCCTACGCCAGCTCGGTCGACCACCCGCAAAACGCCTTTGCCAACAATCCCTTCAACAGCGCCGGCGTGGGTGTGGCAGCCGCGTTCCGCATGCCGCTCGATCTTTTCGTCAAGAACGCCCACGCCCATCGTCTGCGCGCGGAAGCCCAGGAAGCCGACTTGCGGCGCAGCGAGGCCATGGGCGGAATCAACTTCGAGGTAGAAAAGGCCTATTCCGAAATGAAGGAAGCCGACCAGCGGCTCAAGACCGTACAAAAAGGCGAGAAGGCCGCACGGCAATGGATCGCGGCCATCATGCAGAACATTTCGGTGGGACTGGCTGAGGCCAAGGACTTTTCCGATGCACTGCTGGCCTTTTTCCAGGCCCGCATGCGCTACCTACAGGGTCTGTACGACTACAACATCGCCGTCGCCAGCCTGACCCGTGGCTCCGGTGTGGACGTGACGAAGAATTAGATCCCCAAGAACAGGCGCGTGCCGAAGTTGGGTTCGAGATCCGAGGCCAGGATCTTGGCTGCGGCGGCCTTGGTGTCGTATTCCACGCGCTTGAACTCGAAAGTCCGCGTGGCCGTGTCGAAGATGGTGTAGCTGGCGCGCGGATCGAAATCCCGCGGCTGGCCCACCGAGCCCACGCTGATGATGTACTTCCACCCTGCGCGCAGCTCGAACTTGAGCGTCACCACCTCTTGCGCGCCCGGGTGGTCGGGGTTGATGGCAAACGACTTGCACAAATGGGAATGGCCGATGACGGTGAGCTGGGGAAGCTCGTCCCACATGGCCAAGCACTGCGCGGCCTGGTCGCGCGCAAAGATGTAGTCGAATGCTTGGATGTTGATGGGTGACCCGTGGCAGAAAAGGATGCCATCCTCCCGATAGTCGTAGGGCAGACTCTTCAGCCACTCCATGTTCTTCACATCGAGAAGCTGAGCGTGCTTGTCCAGCGCCTGGCGTGCGGCGTAGTAGTANNACCGCGGCATCGTGATTGCCCAACACAGCCTGCGCGACCCGGGATCGCATCAAGGTGCAGGCTTCGTTGGGGCTCGCGCCATAGCCCACGGTATCGCCGAGGCATATGTACTTGTCGATCGACTCCGACTCGTACGCCTTCAGGACCGTTTCCAACGCCTCAATGTTGGCGTGGCTGTCCGAGAGGATCCCGTAACGCATCCAAGTACCACGATACCATCGTCGGCGTCCAAGTTGGAGAAAGCTATGCGAGACGCATAGCGCCAGGCATGACGGCGTCAGCCCCCATGGCCGTTGGCATCGCGGATAGGCCAGGCTAGAAAGACTCCACCGATGCCAACCGTAGTTCTCTCCTGCTTCTTCCTGTCAGGGGCGTCGGGACTCATCCTTGAGCTGCTGTGGACGCGGATGTTGACCCTGGTATTCGGGTCCACCGCACTCGCCGTGTCCACGGTCTTGGCCACCTACATGGGCGGGCTCGGCTTGGGCTCGTACCTGGCGGGCAAGATCGCCGACCGCATCAAGAAACCGGTGCGCGCCTACGCCCTGGCCGAGGCCGCCATCGGGCTCTACGCCCTGGCCGTGCCCTGGCTGATTCACTTCTACCCAGGGCTCAACCACTGGCTGTGGGCGACGTTCGGCGATCACTACACCCTGCTCTCTCTGCTGCGCTTCGGGGCCTCGGCTGCGCTGCTCATCGTGCCCACCACTCTCATGGGTGCGACCCTGCCCCTGCTGGCTCGTTACTTCGTGTCGCGTCCCTTCGAGTTCGGCCGCGTGAGCCTGCGCCTCAGCACTCTATACGCGGTGAACATCTTCGGGGGCGTGAGCGGATCCTTTCTGGCCGGGTTCATTTCCTTGCCGCTTGTCGGCGTGCGCAGCACCAACTTCCTCGCCGCGAGTTTCAATCTGTCGCTGGCCACCGCCATCCTGGTCGCCCAGCGTTTCAGCCGCCGCTGGCCAGCGGCGCCCACGGGGCCCACCCTCGACGAGCTGGCCGCCCAGGTCAAGCCGGCCGAGACCAGTGTGCCGGTCGTCACGCCGGCGGCTCGGCGCGCTGTCCTCTTCGCGTTCGCGGTCTCAGGTGCCACGGCCATGACCCTGCAGGTTCTCTGGACGCGCGCCCTCGCGGTCATCATCGGCTCGTCGATCTTCTCGTTCACCATCATCCTGCTGGCTTTTCTCATCGGCCTGGGCGCTGGCTCGGCGGCCTTCGGTCGCCTGGCGCAGAGATTCCGCGACCCCGTGCGCAGCCTGGCCATGGTCCACCTGGGCATCGTGGCCGCGATTGGAGTTTCCTATCTGGTCACCGACCGGCTGCCCTATGTCTTCACCTACCTGCTGTCGTCGACTTCCATCACGGCAGACGCGGTTCTCGTGTGTCAGTTTGCCCTGGCCTGCATCGCCGTGCTGCCCTCGACCTTCCTCATGGGCGCCATCTTCCCTCTCACCGTACGGGTGGTGACCGCGAATCTGGGCCGGGTGGGCCGCGACGTTGGCTCGGCCTACGCGCTCAACACGGTGGGCGCCATCGTGGGATCGTTCCTGTCTGGGTTCGTGGTTCTGCCCCAGCTCGGGTTGCAGCGAGGCATCTACGTTTCGGTGGTGCTCGATCTGGGGCTGGCCGCCCTTCTCTTTGCGGTCTGCCGAAGTCTGGCGCCTGCACGTCGCATTTTTGGCATGGCCGGCGCGGCCGGCATGGCCCTCGTAGCCTTGGCCTTGCCGCGCTGGAACCTCACCGATTTCTCCATCGGCCTTTTCCGCGTGTCCATGGCGCGCGACTACATCGAAATGGTCGAGCACCGCCACCAGAAGAAGAAATGGCAGGTACCCAAGCTGGTCTACTACAAGGATGGCATCGCCACGACCGTGTCGGTCGACCAGTGGGGCAAGGTGTTCTCCATGAAGAACAACGGCAAGGTGGACGCCTCCAACGATGCCGACATGCCGACCCAGATCAGCGTGGGCCTTCTGCCGCTCTTGCTTTACCAGAACGATCACCCGCCCAAGGTCGCTCTCGTCGGGTTCGGCTCGGGGGTGACCGCGGGTGCCGTCACCCAGTACCCGATTGCATCGCTGGAGGTGGTGGAGTTGGAGCCGGCCATCTACGAGGCGTCGCACTTCTTTGACAGTGTCAATCAGCGACCACTGGAGAATCCCAAGGTGCGCGCCCTGGTGGGCGACGGCCGCAANNCAATTTCCTCAGCCAGCGCAGCGACCGGTTCGACGTCATCATCAGCCAGCCATCCAATCCCTGGATTACCGGGGTCTCGAACCTATTCACGCGCGAATATTTTCAGGACATCAAAGCCCGTTTGCGCGACGATGGCATCTTCTGCCAGTGGGCGCAGCTCTACGAGATGGCCCCCTGGAACATCAAGGCCATCTACCGCACGCTGGCCGACGAATTTCCCTACGTGATGGTGTTTGCAGCCGAGGACCTATCCTCCGACACCATCCTGATTGCCAGCCGCCACCCCATCAACCTGGACGTGCGCCGGATCGCGCGTGCCTTCCAAGATCCGATGGTTGCGGCCGAAGCCAAGCGCGCTGGTTTCGCTTCGCCCCACGATGTGCCTGCGTTTTTGCTGCTTGGCCCGGAAGAACTGCGCTCGTTCACCGCCGGCGCGGCGGTCAACACCGACGACAATGCGCTCATCGAGTTTGCGGCCCCGCGCGATCTGCTTGGCTACGCCAAGTTCGATCCCTACCTGGCCAAGATCTACGGCCCACAGTGGCCCTACGGCCGCCTGAGCGAGTTGGTGGCAGGCTACGACGGTCCTGACCGTGCCGTATCCATGGCACGGCTGGCGCGTAGCCTGCTGGCTCACGGCAAGGCACGCGAATCCCACCTGTGGCAAAGGCGGGCCGAGGCTGCGGGCAGCGACCCTGGGGTGGCGCACACCCGCCTGCTGCTTGAGCTGGTGGCCACGCGCGAGGATCGCGATCCAGAGATCGCGCTGGCACCCGACGACGGACTGCAACCGCCTGTGCTGCCCCCCGGTCTGGCCCCTGCGGTGGCCGAGCGCGTGCGCGCGGAGTACCAGCAAATTGTGGCCCTGGTAGACAAGCAGAAGTACGCCAGCGCCTACAAGGTCGTCGACGATTGGCCCGAAGAAACCTGGGGCACCAAGCTGGGCAGGGACGTCGCCTTGCTGGCGGGCGTTCTGGAGTACAAGGCCGAGTTCTACGGCGACGCCATCGACGAGCTGAAGCCCTTGGCTGACAACGCCGAGTACGTAAAGCGCCGGCCCGAGCTGCTCTATTACCTGGGCCGCTCGTACTACGCGAACGCGAACTGCGCGAAGGCGGTGGCCGCGCTGGAGCGATTCATCGAGGGCCAGGGTGCGCTCGGTAGGCCTTTGCTGCCGGCATCGGCTAGCTCTAGCGAATCCAACTAGACTGCCACCCGCCGCAGAGAAAACCGAGGGGAGAGGGGAAAACGCAGAGCGGCCTGGTGGAAGAAGAAAAATTTCCGTGGGGTGGTAGCATGGGGCCGTGGTGAAAAGACGCCAGACCCGCAAGACCAGCCGCAAGAAGACCCGGACGGCCGCTACCCGGACGTCGCGCGGGCAAGGTGCGCCGGCTGCGCGCCCCGAACTGGCCGTGGGCGTGGGGCTGGCCACCGTGGATCTGCTGTGCGTTGTACCGCGCGTCGAACACCGGCTGGTGGAAGTATCGGTCTTCAGCATGCAGGGGGGTGGGTCGGCCACCAACATTCTGGCTGTGCTGGCCACGCTCGGCGTGCGTGGCCGCTACTTCGGTCGCGTGGGCGACGATGAGTTCGGCCGTTTCATCCTTCGCTCCCTGCAGGAACTGCGCATCGACGCGTCCATGCTGTCGATTGACAAGGGCAAGGTATCTCCGGTCTCGGTCATCCAGATCGACGAGCTCAGTCACCAGCGCAAGATCCTGCTTTCTCGTGGCAACGTGACGACGCTGTCCACACGCGATCTGCCGGATCGTTTGCTCGACGGTGCGCGGCTGCTGTGCATTGACGGATCGCAGCCCGCCCTGCAAGCCGCCGTCGCGGAAAAGGCGCGCGCCAAGGGCGTCACCGTCCTGCTCAACGCCAGCCAGCTTTCGGGCGGCATGGGCGAGCTGCTCGCCCTGTCCGACATCGTGGTGGCTTCGGAACGCTTCGCGAACGAGATAGCGCCTTCCGACGAGCTGGCCAACAGCCTGCGCGAGATCACGCGGCTGGGCCCCCGGATCGCGGTCATCACCATGGGCGAGGCAGGTGCGGTTGCCCTGGAGGGCACCAAGTTGGTCCAGCAGGACGCCATCGACGTCTTCGTGGCGGACACCACCGGCGCGGGCGACGCCTTCTGCGGGGCCTTCGCCTACGCCCAGCTCAAGGGCTGGCCACTGGAGCGCGCCCTGCCCTTTGCCAATGCCACCGCGGGACTCGCCTGCCGCAGCCTGGGCTCGCGTTCCGGCCTGCCCACGGTAGACGAAGTCGTGGACGCGATGAAACGCGGATAGAGGTCGCAGTATAGCAAGCCCCCGTCCGCCGCGGATCGCACGCCAGACGCCTCCGTGGCGGGCCAGGACGAACTGGCTGGATTTCTTGGGCCTTTCCTGCAGATGTGGCACGCTGATGTCGTGTCCGTCTTCGGTAGAGAAAACGTAGTCAACCTGGGGCTTCTCGTCCTGCGCCTAGGCGTGGGCGTGAACATGGTTCTTCTGCATGGCTTGGAAAGAGTGCGCCACTACGGTGAGCGCGCCGGCAGCTTTCCTGACCCGCTTGGAATGGGCCACCGCCACAGCCTGATGCTGGCCGTGGCAGCGGAATTCGTCGGTGGGATCCTAGTCACGCTCGGCCTGGCTGGTCGGCTGGCGGCCCTGCTGGTCGCCTTCAGCCTGGGATTGACCTTGTTCTCCGGCGAGGCCGGCTTGCCTTGGCGCCAACGCGAGACCACCGTGCTGTACCTGGCTGCCAGCCTGGCCATCCTGATGCTTGGCTGCGGCCGCTGGGCGCTCGACGCGGTGGTGTGGAAGCGCTTCCGCAAGGGTGGCGGCGCGCCCTCCGCAAAACGGTAGTGCTAGGAGCCAGTGATGACGATCGCTCGCGCCGGTGACAACAGACTAACCCACGACGGAACGACGTAATCAACCTGTCCACGAAAGTGGATCAAGAAGGTGCGGCCGGGGTTGAGGACGGAGAAGGGATAGAGAGCATATAATCGCCGACGAGGAAAACTTGATCGGTCGCAGCATCGGTAACTACAAGATCGTTCGCGTAATTGGCGAAGGCGGCATGGGGACTGTCTACCTGGCCGAGCACCCCATGATCGGCAAGCGGGTGGCGGTCAAGATGCTGCGTCCCGATCTGGGCACTGATCCTGGTCTCGTCTCGCGCTTCTTCCAAGAAGCCCGCGCGGTCAANNATCCGCCACCCCAACATCGTGGACATCTCGGACTTCGGCAAAACCGAGGACGGGCACGTCTACCTGGTCATGGAACTGCTGGAAGGACGCAGCCTGCGCGACCGCCTCAATGCCGAGGGTGCGCTTCCCCTCGACGAGGTCGTCACCATCTGCCGGCAGGTGTGCGACGCGCTGGCCGCCGCCCATCGGGTCGGCATCGTCCATCGCGACCTCAAGCCCGACAACATCTTCCTGCTGCAGGACCCATCGCAGCCAGGCGTCATCCGGAGCAAGCTGTTCGACTTTGGCGTGGCCAAGCTGCTGGGTGAACAGGACAAGCACGTCGGCCACAAGACCATCGCCGGCGCAGTGGTGGGCACGCCCTACTACATGTCGCCGGAACAGGCGCTGTGCCAGGAAGTGGGCGCTGCCAGCGACATCTATTCGATGGGCGTGGTGATGTTCGAGATGGTGACGGGCAGAGTTCCCTTCAACGCCGAGCAGCTTGTGCTCCTGCTCAATGCCATCTTGAGGCAGCCAGCGCCGCCCGCCAGCGAGTTCCGGCCCGAGGTGCCACCCTTCCTCGACCGCCTGAGCCTCCGCTGTCTGGAAAAGGATCCCGGCGCGCGCCCCCAGACCATGGAGGAAGTTGTAGCGATTCTCGGCGCAGGCGCCGCCGAACTTGGCGGGCAATCCATCGCCCTCGGGGAGACCATGGCAGCCGGTCCCGGCCTGGCAAACTTCACCGCGTCTCTTCCTGCTGCCGCCCGCCCGACGGCCGCGACGGCGCGGACCAGCGCGCCCCGCACGCGGACCACGCTGACTCCCCAGAGCGCCCCCGCGCGGACCAGCGAGACGGCTCCCGCCATGCGAACCGTGGTTCCGCGCGACGGCACGAGCGAGGACACACCCGCCGCGCGTAGGGGCAGCGCGCGCCAGGGAGGTGCCGGACTGCTGGGGTTGGCGCGCAATTGGCTGAACTCCCCTCGCATCGTCCGGGCCGCGGTTCCCTTGGTCATCGTCGCTGCGGCCGTCATCGTGGCCAGCGTGTTCATGTCCACCGCATCGGCTCCACCTCTCACGCCCGAGATCGTCGCCGAGCAGCCGCCGCCTCTGCCTGCCCCCACGCACGCGGCGCTCACTCTCGATTCCGAGCCTGTGGGCGCAGAGGTGACGCGTCTCAACGACGGGCGCTTGCTGGGCACCACGCCTCTGGTCGATATCCGCCCGGTCAACGGGCAACAGATCACCTACCGTTTCCGCTTGGCTGGGTACACCGACGTGCAGATGCCTTTGCAGCTCACCACGGGCGGCAGTTTCGCGGTCAAGGCCAACCTCGAACCCAAGACGCGCGAGCCCAGCCGTTCCGTGTCGTCCGGCTCGTCACGAAAGACGTCCCGAGGAAAGGTCAGACCGGGCGAGTCGACGGCTCGACCGGCGCCCGCAACGCCCATGGCCGCGCCAGTGGCGCAGCCGCACTACGACGCGTCGTCGTCCTCCACCCTGCCACCACTGAACCCCTCAGTTCGAGTACGCCGTATCGGCGGGCGCTGAAGCCGACCTTGACGGATGGCGCCATTGTCAGGCTGACGCTCTAACCTCGCACTTCGGCACCATGGCCTTCACCACCGC
>PMCR01000428.1:0-205 GCA_003155465.1 Myxococcales bacterium
CAACTGGTTTCTTGCTGCCCTGACACTACGTGGTTTCCGAATTGGCTGTAGAAGAAGCAAAGCAAGTTCTTGGCCTGCGGCGTGGGATTGGGACTGACGGGAAGGACGGCGCATGGGCCAGTAGACGTCTGACTCGATCCGCCAGCGCCACCCGCCCCGGCCGTTCCGGTGCTGCCGCCGGTTCCGCCTG
The DNA here is from genome assembly GCA_003155465.1 of Myxococcales bacterium. Next base: position 191 of record PMCR01000428.1, read on the forward strand.
CGCTTCCCACATCCC
>PMCR01000428.1:247-3401 GCA_003155465.1 Myxococcales bacterium
CGCCGGTCGGGGGCGAGCCGCCGGTCGGGGACGAGCCGCCGGTCGGAGCCGTGCCGCCTGTTGCGCCGTTCCCCCCGGTATCTGCCGCGCTGGCTTGACCGCCTGCGCCAGTGCCTCCCGCATTTTCGGTCGTCGTGCCCGCGGTGGCCGGTACGGGGGTGTTTCCGCCCGTCGTGCCGCCAGTCATGGGCGAGCCACCAGTGTCCTGCGGACCAGCGTCTGCGCCAGCCCGGATGCCGCCGTCACCGCAGCCAGATGAGGCAGCCAGAGAGGCCGCGAGTGCCCAAAAGCAGATCTTCTTCATGCGACGTCTCCTTGCTAGACGAACGGATCAAGTATTTCCGAAGGCTGGACCCAACCTGCCGACGACTAAAAGGGCGCGACACTCCTGCAAACCTTCATGGAAAAGGCGAGCTGGCCAAGGCGCTGGCCGTTGCGGCGCGGTGCGGGGGGCGGCGGCAGGGGTGCCTGGGCTGCTTGAGCCCGGTTCTTGAGGACACAGGGACGGGGTCGGCGTCCCCGCGGCCCGGGCTCCAGAGCAGAGGCTGGGCCGCTGGCGCCCCCTGGTCAGAGCTTGGTTGCGGTGATGGTGACGTCGTCAATGTAGATGTCGACGCTCACTGGGGCACCGGCCACGTTCACGCCCGCGGCCGTCAGCGTTCCCACAATGGTCGGCGTGAACGAGCCCTTGAGCTCGACCCAGTCAGAGGATGTTGCCGCCGCGGCTGTACTGTTGAGGTAGTGAGTGCCACTGCCGGCCACGACCACGCCAACCACATCGGCATCGGGCGCAACTATCTTCGCTGCTTTCGCCAATGCGATGCTTCGGACAGCGCAACCTTGGTGCACGTTGACAAGACGCAGGCTAGCACTACTGATTGAAATTCTCCCGTCGCCGTCGCTGCTGCGGGGCCCGTCCGCTTTCTCGCTTCTCGGTCAGATACGTCGAGTATCTTCCCTCGGCGCTCGTCGCGGCCGGGCCTCCTCGCGACGCGCCGGCTCGGTCCGAATTTCAATCAGTAGTGCTAGCCTGTCGAAAGGTCTTGCCGTACCTGGAAGAGGTCTTGCCTGGCCCGAGCGCTGGCGCTGCCTCTCACGAAACTGGCTGTCCCGCGCCCAACCCATGAGCCGGCGATAACCTCTTCTGCTACTGTGAGGGTTGCACGCGCGCAAGGCTCGCGAGAACCGCCCGTGACCGACTGTAGACCCAGGTTCTGCCAGAAGGAGTTACCATGAAATTCACCTTCGCATCACCTCGGCTTGGCAGTTGGTTGCACGACTGGCGTAGCCTGCCCGGGATCGGCTCTGCTCTGCTCGTCGCATTCCTGGCTGGCTGCTCCTCCTCAGATTCGCCCAGCCTTCTGGGGGACAGCGGTGGTGCAGGCAGCGCCGCACCCACCGGCGGCAGCGCAGGCGCCGGACAAAGTGGCGGTGCCACAAATTCCACGGGCGCAACAGCGACGGGTGGATCTGGCAGCCTCGGTGGCACCCGCGCGGGGGGAACCTCGGGCGTGGGCGGCGGCGCTGAGGGCGCGACAGGAGGGGCTGCCACGACTGGAGGCGGCGCGACAGCAAGCGGTGGCGCTGCTCCGAGTGGCGGCAGCAGCTCAACCGGCGGCAGTATCGCCGGCGGAACCACCGCGGCTGACGCGGGCGCGGGCAGCGGCGGGACTTCGCGTTCTGGCGGCGCTTCTGGCAGCGGGGGCGTGTCTGGGATCGGCGGCGCCTCCCTGACTGGGGGATCACGCGCTGACGACGCAGGGGCCGGCAACCGCGACGCCACAGGCAGCGGAGGAAGCGCCGGCCCGGATGCCAGCACAGGAGGAACAGGCGGCGCGGCCGGCTCCACCGGAACGGGTGCGTGTGGCTCGTCCACGCCCAACCTGCATCCCTTTGGCTGCACGTTCGCGTGGGGCGCTGCCGACCCAGGAGGCTCACTTGCGAACTACAACGCCTATCTGCAATTCGTGTCCTACTGGGTTGACTCCTCAATCAGCGCCGCCGGGACATACATGACGTGCAACGGCTGCAACTGGCTGAAGAGCAAGGTGACAGGCACCAATATCATCCCGGCCTACTACGCCTACATCATCGGCTTCTTGGGGCATGCCAATGGCATCGTGGATGGAAACCAAACCGGTGCCAAGAAGCTGACCACCGACGGCGCAGCGCTGGTCAAGGCCAACCGCGCCGCCATCGTCAACGCGTACGCCTGGTACGCGAAGGAGACCTACAAGGTGTGGCCGAGCAAGCCGCTTGTCTGGCTGATGGAGGGCGACTTCGTCCAGCTCGTCGCGGGCTCGCAATCCAGCCCGTTGACCTACGCCGAGATGGGCCAACTCACAGCGGACATTGCCTGCGCCGTCAAGGCCAACATGCCCAACGCGGTCGTGGCCATAGATCAGTCGAGTTGGAACTCGGACGATACCACCAAGAGCTATTGGGGTGCGATGAAGAACGTGAACTACGACATGGTGTGGACCACGGGCGTGGGAAACAACCAGGGCTTCATCGAAGCCAGCGCCTCCAAGAGTTCGTACAACGCAGCCACCGCGACCTACTCCTTCCTCCACACCCTCACCGGCCGAACCATTCTGGTGGACACCAGCGCCGGCGCCTCTGCCGCCGGTGACAGTTGGTCGACCGCCAGCGCGGCCGATCTGAACGCGCGCATCGCCGAAGGCGTGATTGCGGCCAACATCACGGGCACGGCACCGACCCAAAGCAACATCAGCAAGCTTTCGGGCCTCAGTGCCATCCCGTCGTGCCCGTAGTCTGGTCGGCAACGCCGCGCCAAGGTTGCTTGCCGCGGGCACGTTTTTGGTACGGATGGCTCCCCCGGCGGGCGGACGCCAGCGACGTCCCGGTCGAGGTCTGGTATGGGAAGCGGGTCAACCTTGGTGAGGTCTGAGACGGTCGTTTCTGTAGCGAATCTCACGACAAGCGGGTCAACCTTGGTGAGGTCTGATAAGGTTTCCCCCCGGGTCAAGGAATTACCACCCATGTCGAAGTTCCCGCTGAAATCGCTCTTGTCTGCTGTGCTGTTTGTTGCTTTCGCGGCCTGCTCACAAACTAGTAGCACCGGCAATACCCCGGCGGGAAGTAAGAGTACGGGCGGTGGCTCTGAGTCGGGCGGAGCCGCGTCCACGGGTGG
>PMCR01000428.1:3476-6195 GCA_003155465.1 Myxococcales bacterium
TGGCAGCGCCAACTCGGGCGGAACGGCGTCTACGGGTGGTCGCCAGGTATCGGGTGGAACCGCGGCGACGGGCGGCAGCTCTGCTTCGGGTGGATCCGTATCTGCGGGCGGCAGCTCTGGTTCGGGTGGAACCCCGGGCACAGCAATCACGGCGGCGAAGGCCGCGGCCAGCATGGGCAGAGGCTTCAATCTCGGACAGACGTTCGAGGCCACCCAAAACGACCGCACGCTGGCGTCGGTGACCGGCAAGATCGACGCCTACTACGCCAAAGGGTTCAGGAATGTGCGCATCCCCATCACCTGGACCGAGCCGATTGGGGGCGACCTCCTAGTGAACGATGCGAACGTGGGCGACGTCAATCGCAATCATATGCGACTCGCGGTGATCAAGCAGGTCGTCGACTACGCGCTGGCGAAGCCCGACATGTACGTCGTCATCAACGCCCACCACGAAACCACCCTCAAGACGAACAGCCGCTCGTCGGTGCTCGAGCGCCTCTGGGCGGACATCGCTGACATCTTTTCCGGCCGCGATCACCGGCTACTTTTCGAGATCCTGAACGAGCCTCACAGGTCCGATTCATCGCCGATGCCGGCCGCCGACCTCAAGAATATGACGACTCTGGCCTACGCAAAAATTCGGGCGGTTGACACGGCTCGCATTGTCATCATCGGAGGCAACCAATGGTTCGGCGCCGGCGAGATGGCAACTGTGTGGACCAGCCTCGACGGTGTTGGCGTGGGACAGGACGCCTACTTGATGTCGACCTTCCACCACTACGACCCCTGGACCTTCTGTGGCAACGACCAGGGCAGCTACGATGATGCCTGGACTGACGGCAATATCGCGGGGCCCATGGACACGATGTTGGCATGGGCGAAATCGGTGGGCAAAGGCATGCCAGTCTACATCGGAGAGTGGGGCGTTGCCTGGCAGAGTCGATACAACACGATGGACTGCAATAACATTCGTTCTTGGTACCAGAAGCTTGATAGTCAAAACGCCGCCCCGAAGGGCATCCCGACTTCGGTTTGGGATGACAACGGCTGGTTCAAGATCTTCGACCTCGGTGCGAAGACCTGGAACAACAATCTCATCGAATGCATCGGTGGCACCTGCACCTGGACCGGTACCGATCGGTTCAATGCGGGCTGTCTGTAGGTCAAACGAAGGAGCCATGATGTACATATGTCTCTCGAGAAAAGCGCCGCCGCCTCGATGCTGCGTTCTGCTTGGCGTGCTGTTTCTTTCTGCTGGTGCTGCCATCGGGTGCAGCTCCTCGGGGAACACGTCATCGCAGGGAGGTGGTGGAAACCAGAACGCGTCTACTCCCTCCGGCGGCGTGTCGAGCGTGGGCAGCGGGGGAGTTGGCGGGCTCGCGGGGGCCGCAGGTGCCAACGACTCTGGTGGCAGCGGACCAGGGGCCTCGGGTGGCACCGACGCGGCGGGCTCGATCGGGCGAGGTTCTGGGGGCCAGGCCGGCAGTAGCGCAGGCAGCCCGGGTTCGGACAGCAGGAGCGGCGGTAGCAGCGCCGGCGGCGGCCGCAGCGCCAGCGGTGGCAGCAGCGCCAGCGGCGGCCGCGGCGGCGCGGGTGGCACGGTCGCGACATCGGCCGGTGGCACGACCAGCTCAGGCGGAGTGACCGGTGGAACGACAGGGGTGGGAGGCGCCGGCGGTGGCGGGACCGGCGGCAGCGAGGCCCCCAACCGGGTTCGCACGGTCCAGTCATTCAATGAAGACTGGCTGTTCAACTACGGCGATGCGGCTGGGGCGGACGCGACGACTTTTGCGGACACTGCCTGGCGGCGCCTGAGCGTTCCGCACGATTGGGCCATCGAGGGCCCGAATCCGCCTGCCGACCCCTTCTCGCAGAACGCGCCGAGCACTGGCAGAGGCGCCTATCTGCCGTCAGGTATTGGCTGGTACCGAAAGCATTTCACGCTTGCCCAAAGCCTAGCCGACAGCATGGTCTTCATTGAGTTTGACGGCGTCATGGCCAACAGCACCGTCTACGTCAACGGCACCCAGATCGGGAACCAACCCTGCGGCTACACCAGCTTTCGCTACGACATCACATCGAATGTCAAGTTCGGGACTGCGGACAACGTGATTGCGGTCAAGACCGACACCAGCCTGCAGCCTTCCTCGCGTTTCTATGCAGGCGCCGGCATCTACCGCCATGTTCGTCTGATTGCGACCAATGCCGTGCATTTCGATCAGTGGGCCACCTACGTCAACACGCCGGCCCCCACGACCACGGCGGCGACTGTGAAGGTGACGACGACGGTGGTCAACAGCGGCAAGGCCTCGGCCAGTGTGAGCCTGCAGGGCATCGTCAGCGATCCCAGCGGCAAGGCACTGGCACCGGTTTCGGCGGCGGCGCAGACCATCGCGGCGGGGGCATCGGCCAACTTTGCCTTCGATGTCCCGGTCGCAAACCCGCAGCTTTGGGATCTCAAGACGCCCAACATGTATCAGCTTCTGACCAATGTGCAGGTCGGCAGCGCCACGGTCGACGACGACGTGACACCGTTCGGGATCCGGGAGATCAAGTTCAATGCGGGCATGACCATCAATGGAAAGAGCGTGAAATTCCAGGGTGCCGCACTCCACCAGGACTACCACGGACTTGGGATGGCCGCCCCGCAGCGAGCCATCCAGCGACGCCTGGCGCAGCTCAAGGCCCTGGGTGTCAACGCCATCCGCACCGCCCATGA
>PMCR01000060.1 GCA_003155465.1 Myxococcales bacterium
TCGATGACCCCACCCTTGCCAAGAGCCATGGCCACCGCGCCGACCCGGACGCCGTCGCTGACTTGCACAACCGCCGGACAGGAACCAACCGGGGATTCGACCAGCACGTGGTCCCCGTCGGCCAATCCGATCCGCGCAGCGTCGGCCGGATTGATCTCCGCGCGAACCGGCCAGGGATCGCCCGAGACGAGCGGCAGCTCATTCAGCCAGGGCAAGAAGCCCGTGCCATTTTCGACAAATTGAACCGGCCGGTAGGGGACCAGGTGCAAGGGGAACTGCAACGGATCGCCTGAAAACCTGGGCGGCTCCCACGGAGGCAGCCCCTTGCACGGCCAAGCCTGTGACGCTTTCGCCCTATCGGGGAATCCCTCCATGCGCGACGCGATCGCCTGCGAACAGATCTCGAATTTGCGTGGGAGGCTCCCAAGCGCGTCGGTCTTGGGCTCGTTCCACCGGCCGCCTTTCTCTTTCATGTCAGCCAGCAAGGACTTCACGTCCCCGTCAGCCTCTTCCGGTGGGCCGAGCAAGCCCTGCAGCCTCACTGCCACGGCTTCTTGGTAGCTCTTCCAGGGCAGCGACGCCGCCACTGCGCCGCCCACACCAGCAGCCAGCGCAAGAATCACATCGCCAGCCGGCCGCGTGTCGTGCAAGGGAGCCACAACTGGCTGCCTAAGGCCGAGTACCGGCTCGCCCGTCGCTGGCGCGCCTCTGACCACGTCCCAGGCTTCGAGCGGCAACGGCTTGGGCAGCACCAGATCGGCCAGTCGGGCCGTCTGGTCGAACCATGCAGAGAAACTCACCACCAAGGGCACCTGGTGGAGTGCCGCGGCCCAGGCCTGCCGTCCTGGCAACGCGGCCAAGGGGTCTGCCTGATGCAAGAACAGCACCTCGGCTGGATAGGGTGTGGCCTGGGCAATGGCNNTCCGCCAGGCCCGCATCCCGCTGTAGGCGCACGCCGCCGGGGCGCTCCAGATTCCCGAGCAGCGCATTCAGCGTCGAGGTGGCCATGCCCGTGGCCAGGCCATTGCTGGCCGCCGCCGCGCTGCCGTCGGTGGCCACCACGGCCGGGCGCTGTTCGGCAAGCGCGTGGGCCAGTCGCTCGACAGTGACTGCGGGAATGCCCGTCACTTCTTGCGTCTTCTCCGGTGCATACGCCGCCCGAATCAACGCCTCGAATCCCGGCTGCTCGACACCGGCCTCGTCCTGCCACGCGGAAAAGCCCGCGACGGAATCGCCCAGAAAATCCCTGTCAACCAGGCCATCGCGAACCAGCACATGGGCGAGCGACAGCGCCAGCGCACCGTAACCTCCGGGCGCGATCGGGATCCATTCATCGAAACGGCAGCCCGGCCGGCGCGGCGACACGCAGACCACGCGCAAGCGCCGGCTGCTGGCAGCGCGCATGAAATGCATGGCCTGGCCAGACGATTCGAGCAGGTCCGTNNTCCGGTCCAGATCGTACGCGGGCAAGTCGTAGCGGCCCTGCGTGTACAGGGTGGCCAACTTGACCCCGGCAGCGCGCGCCGATCCCAGTCCAATGTGGTTGGGGCTGCCAAACGCCGTCAGGAAACGCTCCCATAGATCGTAGGTGAAGCTGCCTGCCTCGCCGTCGATCAGCACCAAGCGTTCGGGATGGCCAGCGGCGCGCAGCTGATTCAGCTTGGCCGTCACCTCGCCGATAGCCTCGTCCCAGGAAACCGTCTTCCACTGGCCATCGCCGCGCGCCCTCACCCGGCGCAGGGGCGAGCGTAAGCGATCCGAGTGATAGAGCGCCTGCAGCGCCGCTTGCCCGCGACTGCACAGACCGCCGCGGTTCACCGGGTGCTCGGGATTGCCTTCGATCTTGACCGCCCTGCCCTCCACCACGCGCACCTTGATCCCGCAACCGGCATCGCACAGGGCGCAAGTGGAAAGCACCCAGCGTTCCTCGCCCACGCGCCCTTCTCGGCTGCCCGGCACGGCAGGCTTGTCGATGCGATAGAGATCCCGCCCCTGCCGGCAGCCCAGGGCCGCAGCCCCCGCCAGGGCGGCGCCACTCAGAAGTTCACGTCGGCCGAATCGACTCATGCATCACTTGTGGCAGGCCAGGCAGTCCAGGCTGGCGTGCTTGCCGCGGTGGCAGGCGACGCAGTCACTCATGTCCAAATGAACGTCAGCCTCGGTCGGCGCCTGATTGAGCGTGCTCATGTCGCGGTGACATTGCTCGCACTTCATGCTGGCCAGGGTGACATGCGCCGCGTGCGAAAAGTACACGTGCCCGGCCAGGCGATTGTATCGCACCCACGCGATCCCTTGGTTGCGAGTAGCAAAGACACGCACTTCGGGCTCGGCCGGATCCTGGCCCTGCGGCGTCTTGTGGCAATCCATGCAATCGGCCAAGGTAGGAAAAGACGCCAGGGCCTCGCCTTCCACGCCCTGGTGGCAGGCCCGGCACTTCATTTCCTTGTCGATATGGCGCTTGTGACTCATGGGCAAGGGCTGCTTCGCGCCTAGCGCCGGCGCACGGCGCGCAACCGCCCCGCCGACTAGCAAGGCGACGACGGCGGTGAGCAGCACGATTCTACGGCGGGCGTATGACACGGGATTGCAGCGCCTGGGAAGGCAGACAGTCTACAACTTCGCGAGTGCCTTCCCCCAGGGCTGAACCATTCTTCGGAGAGCCGAATCATTTGCATTGACAGCCGAATGGCCATTCGGCACACTGAATTCCAGTTTGT
>PMCR01000132.1 GCA_003155465.1 Myxococcales bacterium
TTTCGCCTGATGAGCCGAGCCGTGGTGGCTGCGCTGGGCCAGTTGCATGAGCGCCACCGGCTGGTGCGGGGGCTGGTGTCATGGGTCGGCTTCTCCCACACCACGCTCGATTTCGTGCGGCCCGGTCGCGCGGCCGGGAAGACCAAGTATCCGCTGTTCAAGATGCTGCGTTTGAGCGTCGACGGCCTGACCAGCTTTTCGGCGGCTCCTCTACGCATGGCCAGTCTGCTCGGCGCCTGCGGCCTGCTGGCCGGACTGGCCTATGCCATCTACGCCGTCTATGTCCGCTATTGGCTCGGGCGGGCCGTTCCAGGGTGGACCTCGCTCGTGATCATCAACATCTTCTTTTCCAGCATCGTTCTTGTGTGTCTGGGTTTCGTGGGTGAATACGTCGGAAGGATTTTCGAGGAGGTGAAGCGCAGACCGCTCTACCTCGTCCGCCGCAAGGTCGACGGCGGTTCCACAGCCGCACAGGGATCAGGCTGTGGGCCAGCGCGACGGTAGCTGCGTCAGCAAAAAGCGCAGCGCGGGATTGGACCGGGGTTCCATTCCAGACAAACGGAGACGCCATGGCCAAGAGAAAGATCGAAGCGCCGCCGCCGTCCAGCACGGGGCCGTTCTTGAAGAAGCATCTGCCCCTGGCGGCCCTCTTGGCCGCCACCGCTCTGCTCTATACCGGCGCCGGCGTCCTGTCAGGCCGGCTGAATCTGGTGGACGACCATGACTACATCGTCCAATACGGCCACTACGACCGTTCCTTTAATCTCGCCGGTTTAGTGCAAATGTTCAGCAGCATCTCCAAGCAAGAGATGCTCCACGACTACTACCGGCCCATTTACACCCTGGTTCGGTGCATCGACTACCGTCTCTACGGGACTTCCCCCACCGGCTACCACGTCACCAGTCTGTTCTTCTATCTGCTGGCCGTCGCCTCCGCCTATTGGATTCTTCGCAAGCTTGTGCCTTCAACTTTGGCCGCCTTTGCCGGCGCCCTTCTGTTCGCCGTTCATCCCATCCACGTGGAGGCCGTGGCTTGGATCATGGCCGGCGGCTACGCCATCGCGGGAGCCTTGGCGCTCGCATCCTTCGCGCTGTATCTGTCGGGACGAACCTGGGCGAGCACCTTGGCGTTCGCCGCGGCGGCGCTGGCCAACCCGCCGGCCGCCGTCATGCCGGCCCTGGTATGGGGACATATGGGACTCTGCCATGCGAAAGAAGCGTGCGAGCGACGGCGCCGCTGGGTCAACTTCGGGATGATGTCGGCGGCGGCGGCGGGAGTCGTGTACTTGAATTTCGTCGCTTTTCCGCAGCGCTATTCCGGGACCACCTTCGATTCGGCGGTGGCGACCCGCAGTTGGCTGGCCAACCTGTTTTCCTACCTGCGCCTAATGGTCCTTCCTTTGGGCCTGCGAATTCCCTACGAGGGGTACATCGAGAAGTTGAGCGATCCACGGTGGATAGCTGGAGCCGCTGGTCTGTTCTTGATCGGCGCGGGGGTCCTAGTCTTGAAGAAGCGCTGCCGCTTGGCGGCCTTCGGACTCCTCTGGTTTTTCGTCGGCGTTCTGCCCACGCTGACCGTCGCAAAGAAGGCGGCGGGCATGGCCGACCGGTATGTGTTTATCGCGTCCTTCGGCTTGATTCTGGCGGCGATCGTGCTTCTGTCGGCGCGTAGCGAGGGAGGCCTCCTGAGCGATCGTCTTCAAGCCAGCGTCCGGATAGCCCGGTGGGCACTGGGAGTCGTGTTCTTGGTCTTCTTTGCGGCCGTCTCGTGGCAGCGGGTGCGGGCGTGGCACGACACCGAGACGCTCTTTGCCGACACCCTTCGCAGTGACCCTGCCAACATCTTCGCCGTGAGGACCCTGGGGCGCTACTACTCCGTCACCGTGTCAACACCTGAGAAGGCGGTGCCCTATCTCGAGAAATCCATGCAGCTCACCGAAGAACGAATCGGCAGGGTCGCCAATCCTTCCGTGGTGCATTTTGAGCAATACAACCTGGCGGAACTCCGGAATACGCTGGGCATAGTCAGCCGCGAATCGGGCCAGTACGAAAAGGCCGTAGCCCTTCACGAAGGCGCCGTTGCGGAGATATCCAACACGCCGCTGGATGGCTATCGAGTAGCCGATTACTTTTTCCAGATGGGCCTTGCCCACGACAAGATGGCCGACCTGCGCGAGAAGGCTGGCGACCAGCTGGGATTCGTTGCGGCGCTGGAGAAGGCCCTGTCGTGCTATCAGCAGAGCATCGAGCGTTTTCCCATCCTTTCCAATTCCTACCAGAATGCGGGCTTCGCGCTGTTTCGCCTGGGTCGTTTGCCCCAAGCCGAAAGTACTTTGGAGAAGGCCCTGACGTTGACACCCAACAACCTGGAGGTGATTGGGTTGTTGGCGAATGTCCATATTCAGACCGGCGAGCCAGCCAAAGCAAAGGCCCTGTTGGATGAAGCCATCCATAAGACCGGGCGCCGGCAAGGGAATGGACCGCTCATGCGTGAACTCCAACGGCTGAAGGCAGGACTAGCCGGAAAGCCCGTGACACCCGAGAGCCAATCGATTGAGGCAGGTACTTCGGTCGTCAGCCTCCTCAGGGAACAAAAATACGAGGAAGCCCTGCGCGTGGCATTGTCACTGCAGAAGGAGCAGGACTCGCCCGACCCATCGCTGTTGAACGACATCGGCCTGTGCTATTACAAATTGGCCCGCTATCCGGAGGCCGAGCGCGTCTACTTGGAGACCATCAAACTCAGGCCGGATCACGGCACGGCCATGGGCAACCTGTCGCTGGTCTATGCCAAACAGAACCGTCTTGATTTGGCCATCTCCTATGCCGAGAGGGCCTTGCAGTTGAGGCCTGGCGATCCCGGCATCAGCCGCCGTCTTGAAGGCTACTACCGCCAAAGGAAAGGGGAGGGCGGTCCTGACGGCGCGAGATAGGCTGCCCCAGCTTTGCCGCGGCCGCGCCTCCTGGCTGGCTGAGCTCTTCTTCCGGTTGCTGGACAACATCCAGGGCGGCGGGGCGTGGTGAGGCCCGCGGACAACACATCTGCGTACGGAGACCTTCCCGAGTTTTATGTGCGCAGTAGCGGCAGTGTTGAAATCGTGGAGGAGTCTCCGATACAGGCGTGGCATGCCATCCGCGCTCCCCCAACGGCATCGACGCCGACGGCACCCCCCAATTGGGCGGCATCGCTCGCCGGGCCTGTGGTTCTCGATTGGCAGGCCGACATCGCCACCAGGGTCAGCCGCATGCCGACAGTCGCGCGGGCAGAGGCGCGAAAGGACTCTAGGACGTGGTGTGGGTCTCCGGCCCTCTGGGGCACCCCCTTCCCGGGGCCACGGATTCCCCCTAGCTCTTAACCTGGGCGCCAAACGGGCCGAAATAGCCTTTGATGTCTAACGTCAACGGAATTGGTGGCACAAATGGTCCAAACTCTTCCCCTTCTAGCGGCCCGGTGACCGCAGCTGCCGCCTTGGTCGCGCTGCGCCATCGGACCGTCAGCACGATCGAGATTTCCGATACGGTTCAGAACATCCTCAAGAACCTGGACGCACTCCAAGCATACGCGTCGAAGATCACGGCGCTGTCCACCAGTGACGCCAATCAGAAAATGGCGGTGACCGGCACGCAGTATCAAAAAGATAGAGCCATCCTGGCGGTGTGGGGGGCAGGCAACGGACAGACGGTGGGAATCACCGGGGCTCAGGCCTCTGTTGCCAGCGCGCTGGGTAGCTACGTCACCTCCTTGTCGGTGGCTGATTCGAGCGCCAACATCCAAAGGTACTTGGACAATCTGCAGACCATCGCCTCCGGCGGTGTTCTTGGCGAGATCGTGCAAACGGGAAATCCAGGGAATCTGACAATCACCTCGGCCCAATTGGCCGCCGACCAGACCGCCCTGGACAAGATCAAGAACCACGGCTACACGCTCGCGATCACCAACGCCAGTGTTAGCGACGTGCTTGGCCTCGGCGCCCAGCCTGCCTTGTCGACCAACGCCAAGGTCAGGACGATCTCCATCGTTGACACGACGGACGCCATTGCCAGCCATTTGGACGCTCTCCAGCGGGTAGGCCTCCGCATCAAGAGCATCACGCAGACCGATGCGACGACTCCACTGACGGTGACCGGGGCCCAATACAAGCAGGACAAGGTCGTGCTCGGGAAGATCATCACGAGCGATCTCCTTGCCCTGATCGATGCGTCGGCCTCTCAGGCGACGGCCTTGGCCGCGGACCACAAGGTCGTGACCGTCGAAATCCACGACACGTCGAACAATCTCTCCCGGAACTGGGCCCTCCTGAACAATCTGACCGACAGCCTGACCGCCGTGGAGGTGTCCGATCAGGGGAATGCCATTCACCTGACCGCGGACCAGCTCGCCGCTAGCGGTACGCTGCTAGGCAAGTTCACCGACACACAACAACAGACCTACAAGTTGGATGTGACCAACGTGAGCGCCGGAACGGCCCTGGCGGTCGCGAGCACCCACAATGTGGATTCGGTAGACGTCTTGGACAGCGCCTCCAACCTCGCCTCCAACATGGAGGATCTGCAGACGCTCAACGGGCAGGGCAAGCTCAACAGCATCACGTTGTCTAGTTCTCTCACGCCCATATCCATGGACGTCTCACGCCTGCAGGGGGATCAGCTGACCGCCACCCAGGGCGTCCTCGACAAGATCAAAGGTCACAATTACACGTTGGCGGTTACCGGAGTGTCCACATCTACCCTGGCTGACCTGGCCGGGAACAAGCGAGTGGTCTCTGTTGCGGTGAGCGATTCTGGCGACAACATCGAGTCGGCGCTTGGTACGCTTCATCAGTTGGGCAAGAGATTGAGCACGATCGAGCAGACCGACGTCGGCGTGGCCCTTGATCTGACCCAGACAGAGCTGACCTCGCAGGCATCGGTGTTGTCCAAGATCGCAGGTGGATATACCGCCAATCTTAGCGGGGTGACGGCCGCAAGGGCAGCGGCAGACGCGCTGAACGTGCACGTGGCCGGAATCACGGTCTCCGACACCGGCCGCAATATCCTGGCCCACTGGACGGACCTTCGGGCGATCGGCGCGAGTCTGAATTCCATCAGTCAGAGTGACAGTGGCGCGCTGAACATTTCCGCGGACAACTACCAACTGGGGGTCCACGACAATCTGGTTGCGAAGTTTGGTCAAGACACGACGTTTGCCGTAACTGGTGCCAGCGTGGTCCAGGCCCAGACGATAAGCAGTGACCAGGCGGTGACTCGGATCGACGTGGTGGAGGAGGGGAGCGTTATCGTGGACAATCTGACGGCTCTCGCCACCCTGGCTACCGGTGGCAAGCTCAAGAGTATCGCCAACCAGACGCCGAGCGTGAGTCTGTCCCTGGATGTGAGTCAGCTGGAGGATTCGCAGGCTGTCCTAGATCTGATCAGGGGCGGGAGCTACACCCTGGCATTGCGCGGGGTCGATGTGGCCGACGCCAAGGATTTGCTCGCGGCCAACCACAAGATTGCCAGCGTGGCGACAACGGGTGACGCCGCGGGCATCGTCTCCAATCTATCTGATCTGAACGCCCTCGGCAGGAAGCTGACGACCATCACTCAAACTGACGCTCCCGAACAGACTTTGGACATGACGGGCGAGGCCTTCGAGAAGAATTCGGTCGCGCTGGCCAAGATCGAGGGCGGGTTCCTTGCTGTTCTCTCCGATGTCAGTGCGGCCAAGGCGGCGTCCCTCGCGGCCAATACCTCTGTCAGCAGCATGACGGTGTCCGACACCGGCGCGAATCTGGCAACCGCCTGGGGGGCGTTGGGGGAGATTGGGGCCAAGCTGACTGAAGTCGCACAGAGCGACTCATCGACTTTGCAGCTGGGCGCGAATGATTGGGTCAATGGACAAGACTTGCGTGGCAAGTTCACCAGCGATCCGGTGGTCTCGGTCTCCGGCGCGGATGTGTCGCAAGTGGACGACCTCGCCTCCGACGATGCCGTGGTGGCAATCCAGGTGTCGGACAGCGCGAATGCACTGTCTGGGGCACTGGCCGATCTAGCGGCAGATGACAAGATCACCCAGGTCGTGTTGCAAGACCCAACCGTCGCGATGACAATGTCAGCGCAAACCTACGCCGACTCGGCAGCACTCTTGGCACTGGTAAAGAACGGCCAGTACAGGGTCGCGCTGAGCGATGCTACAGCCCAGGATGCGGCGACGTTGGCCAGCGACGCCCACGTGGCCTCGATGGATGTGAGCGACACCAGCGCGAATATCTCCACGCACTTCGACGCGCTTGCCGCGGCAACCAACCTCAATTCCATCGAGCTCAGCGACGAGGATGGAACGGTCACTCTCACGGCGGACCAGATACTTGGCGACGCCAGCACCCTGGACAAGATCAACGGTTCCTATCAGCTCGCGGCCACGGGCGTGGCGATGATAGACATTTCCGGCATCCAGGACGTCCCCCAGGTTTCCTCGATCAGCATTAGCGACACCAGCGACAACGTATCGGACAATTTCAGCGACATCCTTGCACTCGGAGACACGCTCGCCCGCATCCACCTCAGCGATGGCTCCCCCGTTCTGTCGATGTCCGAGCAGGACTGGACCGCGGGTACCGACGCGCTAGCAACAATTGATGGTACCTACCACGTTGATGTTACAGATACGGTGTCTGGGAATGCGCAAACCGCGGCTGCGGACAGCACCGTCCGCCACGTGATGGTTGCCGACACGGCAAGCAACATTGCCAGCCAGTGGGACACGCTGATTGGTCTCTACGACGACGGGGCCGGCAAGCTGACCGGGATCTCGTTGACCGATGCCAATCCCCTGATCCTCACAGCAGACCAGCAGACAGCAGGCGCCGCGATGATTTCTGCCCTGCTGCCCGATGAGACGATCCAGACGGCGCCGTAGGGCCAACTGTCGAAACCCATTGGCTGATCAGCCATACCTCACCAAGGCCATACCTCACCAAGGCCATACCTCACCAAAGCCATACCTCACCAAGGTTGGCCATGCCTTACCAAGGTTGACCCTCCACCGGCCATGCCCGAAAACGTGCCGGCGGCAAGCAACCTTGGCGCGGCGTTGCCGACAATCTTGGCATGTCCCTTCCTCGCGCCATCGTCCCAGGTCGCTGCTACATGATCACCCGTCGCTGCTCTGAGCGCCGTTTCTTCATGCGCCCAGACCGGGAAACCAACAACGCCTTCATCTACTGCCTCGCCCTCGCTGCCCGCAAGGCCAGCGTCGGCATTGTCTGCGCTGGCACCATGTCAAACCACTATCACGCCATCGTGGTCGACAATGACGGCCGGCTGCCGCAGTTCCTAGAATGCTTTCATGCGCGACAAAATCGCCGAGGGCGAGAAGAAAGCCGCCACTGAGCGCCGCAAGCAGGGCATCCAGCTTCTCGGTCGCAGGGGTGTGCTGAGCCAACGCTGGAACGCGCATCTGGGGACGCGCGAGCCTCGCCGGAAGCTCTCGCCGCGTGTAGCCTGCAAGAACACCTGGGCGCGGGTCGAGGCCCTGCAGCGCAACCAAGCCTTCATCGACCGGTACCGNNCAGGCCTTCATCGACCGGTACCGCGAAGCCCGGGCAGACCACCTGGCCGGCCGGGCGGCCATCTTCCCAGCTGGAACGTGGTGGCTCCATCGCTTCGCAGGCGTGAAGCGCGCCGAGGCGAGCGCCACCTCCCCGCCCAGCTGACCAGCGGCGCAACATCAGCCTGTCCGCGGCGCCTCGCCAGGGTCGACGTCTGTCCTCGACGCGCAAACGTAGCCGTGTTCACGTCGGCTGCGCATCGCAAGGCCCACGCACCGGGATGGTCGATACGCTGGCGCTCGGGAGATCGGGGGCACCAGAGACGCCCATCCCAAGACAACCTGGGTGCGGCCCCAGTGGACAAGCTCTATCTAGCGCCGCTGGCAGCGCGGGCAGTGGAAGGTCGAGCGGCCGCTGTCCACTGACCGGCGCACGGACGCACCACAGACGCGACAGGGCTGGCCCGCGCGGCCGTAGACCAGCAGGGCCGCCTCGTTGTCGCCACTCCGGCCCTCGGCGTCGACGAAGTCGCGCAGACTGGTTCCGCGGTTGGCCAGCGCCACCCTGAGCGCGGCCTGGATTGCACGCAGAAGCGCGGCGGCGCGGCCCGCTGCTCGCCGCGCGGGTGTGCGGGGAGGCAGGCGTGCACGAAACAGCGCTTCGCAGACGTAGATGTTGCCAAGCCCGGCGATGCGCTTCTGGTCGAGCAAGAACGATTTGAGAGGCGCCCGCGACGCCGCCAGCAGGGCGCGCAGTCGAGATACATCCAGCTCGGCCAGGGCATCTGGCCCCAGCCCAGCCACCTCGGGCAAGGCATCGACATCACGACTGCTCGCCACCCAGCCGAATCGGCGCGGGTCCACGAAGCGCAGCTCGTCGCCGCTTGCCAGCGACCACACCACGTGAGTATGCGGGGTGCGCGGCTCGCTGCCCGCCTGCAGGCGCAACCGCCCGCTCATTCCCAGATGAATCAGGATGCCCGCCTCTTCTCGGTCGAGGTCGATGAGGATGTACTTGCCCCGGCGCCGCACCGCCGTGATCCGCGCCGCAACCGTCAGTCTCGCCAGAGCGGCGCGATCGATCAGTCGGGCCAGGCGCAGGCCCTTGCCACTTGTCCACACCGCCGCGATGGTCGCACCCAGCAGGCGCGGCCGCAGGGTGCGCACGATGGTCTCGACTTCGGGCAGCTCGGGCACGGTCTCCTCCTACCCTTCCAGCCCGGCATCGCTGCGCAGCGGACCGAATGCGTCTGCCAGGCGCGCGAACTCCGCCACTGACAGCTCCTCGGCGCGCCGGGTTCCCAGGATTCCCGAGCTGGCAAGCGCGCGCGTTGCTGCCTCGGCGCCTGCCAATGGCTCCAACGCCCGCCGCAACATCTTTCTTCGCGCAGCAAATGCCTGCTTGACCACCTGGGCGAACTGCGCCGGATCGCGCACTGGTGCCAGCGGCGTCTGTCGCGGCCGCAAGCGCAGAACCGAGGAAGTCACCGCGGGGCGCGGGTGGAAGGCGCCGGGACCGACGTGAAACAGAATCTCGCCCTCGGCTTGTTGCTGCACCATCACTGACAGCCGGCCGTACACCTTGCTGCCCGGTGCCGCCAACATGCGCTGGGCAAACTCCTTCTGCACCATGAGAACGGCGCGGCCGATCACCCGGCCGCCGGCCGCGGCGTCGGTGACGGCGAAAAGAAGCGGC
The DNA here is from genome assembly GCA_003155465.1 of Myxococcales bacterium. The sequence continues at coordinate 9,225 of PMCR01000132.1, forward strand.
GACGTGATCTGATAGGGCAGGTTTCCCACCACCACCAGCGGACGCCCTGCCGCGCGCGCCGCCGCAGCGAAATCGAAGTCCAGTGCATCGGCACGCTCGACCCGCAGGACGGGACTGCATCCCAACTCCTGCTCGAGCAACGCGGCCAGTTCCTCATCATGTTCGATGGCGATGACATGGCCGGCATGCGCGACCAGCCGTCTTGTCAGCGCGCCCAACCCGGCTCCGATCTCGGCCACCACGTCGTCGCTGTCCACCGCTGCGGCCGCGACGATGCGCTCCTGCACGCGCGCGTCGACCAGGAAGTTCTGCCCCCACGATTTCTTGGCGCGCAGGCCGTGGCGCTGCAGGATCTCGCGCGTCGATGGGGGATGGTCACCGGGGATAGGCACGGCGGTTCTCACAAGGGTAGGCCCGGATCCACGCTGAGATCCAACTGTGCCTGCTCACCGCGTTCGAGCGCCCAAGTTCCGGCCTGTGCGATCATGGCGCCATTGTCCGTGCACAACTTGGGCGTGGGCACAAAGAGCCGGAAAGCATCTTCTTCAGCAGCCGCGGCCAGCGCCGCCCGCAGCCCGCGGTTGGCCGCGACCCCGCCGCAGACGAGCAGGTCATGCAGACCCTCGTTCAGCAACGCCCGCCGCGACTTGCGCACAAGCACGTCGACCACCGCAGCTTGGAAGCTGGCACAGAAGTCGGGCATTTGCTTTTCCCCCGGCAATCCGTGCTCCCTGACCCGCGTCGCCACGGCCGTCTTCAGGCCCGAGAACGAGAAGTCGAGATTCCCTCGGCCCGGCAGGGCGCGCGGGAAATCGATGGCCTCCGGATTGCCTTGGCTCGCCAGGCCGTCGATGACCGCTCCGCCCGGGTAGCCCAGGCCAAGCAGCTTCGCCACCTTGTCAAAGGCCTCGCCGGCGGCATCGTCGCGCGTGGCCCCGAGCGACTTCACCCGAGCAGGCCCGTCCACCCGCAGAAGGAGCGTGTGGCCTCCTGACACCAAGAGAGCGAGGTGCGGATAGGCCGGTGGCGCCGGGTTGCCGGGGTGCTCGAGAAACACGGCGGCCAGGTGCCCCGCGAGATGATTGATGCCGACCACCGGCTTGCCAAGGGCATAGGCCAGCGCCTTGCCCATTTCCACGCCCACCAACAACGGTCCAACCAGGCCAGGCCCACAGGTAACCGCGATGCCGTCGAGATCGCGCGGCGCCACGCCCGCCTCGGCCAGGGCTCGGCTCACGACCGGTACCACCGTCGCCAAGTGCTGCCGCGATGCCACCTCGGGTACCACGCCGCCGTACTCGGCGTGCACCAGCACCTGCGACGCCACGACATCCGAACGCACACGCCAGCCGTTCTCGACCACAGCCGCGGCGGTTTCATCGCAGGACGTTTCGATGCCCAGAACCAACATGCAATGACTTTTCCGCGCCGCCCGCGGCTAGAGGCTGTCCAGGACCGCGCGCAACTCGCGCGCATGGCGGCCGTTGGGTGCAAGCTCCAGATACTTCTTGTAGGCGGCCTTGGCCGCTTCTGGGTTTTCCGCCTCCTGTTCGGCCCCGCCCAGAAAGACGTACGCGTCCGCCAGATCGGGATTGACCGCCAGCGCCTTCTTCGCCCAGGACCGCGCCTCGGCCGCACGCCCGCGATCCAGCTCCGCTCTGGCTAGAATCACCATCATGTCAGCCGCCTCGGGCTCGGCCTCGATGGCTGGCCGGCACGCTGCCAAGACTGCCGTGGGCCTGCCCTTTCCACCGGCATCGGCCTTGCGGCAACGCTCGCCAAGCGCCTCGGCCCCTGGCGGGGCAGGGCTCAGCGTGGGCGGGCGGGACTGGCTGCCGTCGGTCGCTGGGTTCGACGTCTCACCAGATGCCACCCTGGGTTGACTTCCTGGTTCCTGCCCGGCCGCGCTCGCCGGCTTGGCCTGCGCTTCCGCCGGGGCTGCGCCCGGTTTTCCTGCCACGACCGGCGCGGCGATAGGCGACGAGCCTGGCACCTGGTCGACAGACTGCGCGGATCCTCGGTTGGCCACGCCTTGGCCCGCCTCGATGGCTGGCGAAACAACAGCAGTTGGGGTTGTTGCCGACGACGATCCGGGTCCAGAAGATGGGGTGAACCGGCTCCCGGCCGACTTGGTCCGCATGGCGAGAAGGCCGGCAGTGACGAGCAAGGCGAGGACCACCGCAAGAAGTGGCCACCGGCGCTCGTGCGGAACAAGGTCACCATCCAGCTTGTCGAGACTGGGCCTGGCCTTGATGCGCTGGTCTTCGCTGAGCACCAGCGTTTTCTCGGCCATCACGCGTTCGCGATCGGCTTGCTGGGTCTGAGGCGCTTCGTCGGGGGTACGTCCGTGTCCCAACTCCGGGACGAAAGGTGGCGGCTCGTGCTCACGGCCAGCCGGGACCGCAGCCGCCTGGGCGCCCGCCTCCGCACCGGGCGCTGCGGCTTGCAGCGGCTCGCTCTCCGCCGCCGGCTTGCTCTCAATTCCCTGAGCCCAGCCGCCCCAATCGGTTTCGCGCGCGACCGGGTCTGCAGGCTCAGCCGCGGACGCCGCGGTCGGGCCCACGCTCGCGACTGGCGCGACGTCGCCTTGCCGAGAAACGAACTCGATAGTCGTCCGCGCCGGTCGATCGGCGTCGCTGACGGCTGGCTGCCGGGGTGGGGCCGCCTGGTCCAGCTCGGCAAGAGCCTCGGGTATGGGAATCCCCCTCAACGTGTCGGGTTTGGCCGTGACTCCGGACTTCTGTGCCGCTGGCTTCACGGCCGAGGCCTCGCACGGTGACGCTGCCTCGGCCGCCACGTTGCCGGTCGGCGACAGAACGGGCGCACCGGCCGGGTGCGAAGCGGCAAGGGCCTGATCCAGCAACGCGGTAGTGAGTCTCAGCGTGTCGCCCGTCAGCTTCGGGCTGGAAGCACCCTTGTCCGGCCCAATCGAAGCTTTCTGGCCCGCGGGCGGGGGCGTGTCGAGCGAGAAGGTCGTGGCGTCGAGTGAGAACGTCTTGAGCGTCTTGCTGCTTTGCCGGTCGCCGCTGGACCGCGCAGCGTCGGTCGCGGCCTGTCGCTCGCTCGCCGCAGCGTCCATCGAACCGCCTTTCTCGGCTGCCACTGCGAATTGCTGGGCGGCGCTCGCCTCGTCGGCTACTGCACCCTCCTCTGCGTTCCCCTCGGCCAGCCAGCGCGCAAGTTCGCCGCCAGGCTCCGCCTCGCTGCGCGGGCCGGCTGGCTCGCGGGCGTAGATGATGCCTTGGTCAAGCAGCTTGCTGGCCACGGTCAAGGCCTCAAGGTCGGGGTGGTCGCTGTCATCGATCACGGCGAGAAGACTGCGACTTCCGTCGCACAGCCGAAGGATGCCGTTCATCTCGTCGGGCAGGTCAGCCAGCTGCTCGGCCAACACACGAAGATCGACCTCGACCACGCTGTCCAGCACAGGCAGTTTTTCCAGAAGCCGGGTCCATTCGTCGAGGCGCCGCATCCCCTCTATGAGCAGCGCTGCCGACGGCAAGTCGATGACGTCTCTGCGGCGGATGGGCTTGAATTCGACCTCGAACCGCCCGTCCGACCACGAGAACAAGCGGTACATCGCCTCCGCGCCAGACAGCCGGCCCACCTCGCCGTCGATGACCCGGCCATCGCGAAAGAAGACGGCCCCCCGCCGGCCATCGCGATTGACAATGTGAATGATGCCAGATTTCCGGTTGAGGTCGATGGTCTGCACCAGATCCACCACCCCTATGTCCGACAGATCGCCCGCAAACTTGGTACGCCCTTCGCGCCGTGACTCAAGTCGCTCGCGCTCGGCACGTTGGAGCGCGGTGCGGACGCGGATGCCGATCTCCTTTATATAGATGGGCTTTGTCAGGTAGTCCTCGACCCCCAACTCGAGTCCCCGAATTTTGTCTTCGATCGACTTGCGGCCCGAGACAAAGAGGAAAGGGATCTTTGCCCATTCCGGCTTGGCCTTGATCTGGCGGCACAGGTCGAAACCGTCCATCCCGTCGAGGTCGGTGTCCGAGATGATGAGGTCAGGCAGGGCGGCTTGCAGCGCGCCGAGCGCCTCACTGCCCTGGGTGGCGGTCACCACCTCGAATCCGGCCTTCTTGAGGCTGACATCGAGAACCCGCAGGCTCTTGGGATCGCCATCCACAAGGAGGAGACGATGCTTGCTTTGACCTGTGTCCATAGGGCGCCTTGAGCGATTGGTTGCGATTGTATCCCCGGTGGGCGTCGGTCGCACGTGGCGTTGTGGAGAATTCCTCGCGACGACGGGCACTTCGGCCGCGCGTGGGAGCTATCCCTGTCGTTTGACGCCATGAAAGGCGTATTCTGAGACACATGCGCAGGCGACGCGCAAAATAGCTCATTGAGACAGCACGATGTGTCCACCTTTCTCCTTTCGCGTCGCCGCTGCCGAGCCGTGCTCCCAGGAGCTGAGATGGCCTATACTGGGTCGGTGCGTGAAGACGAAGCGACATGCTTGGCGAGACTTGCCGAGCGATGGGAGTTCCATCTGTCACCCGAGATGGCAGGGCGTGTCCTTGGGTTCGGTCGCCGCCTGATGGAGTGGAACGCTAGCGTTAATTTGACGGGTGCTAAATCGGTGGCGGAAGTGATGGGCGAGCATGTCGTCGATGGCTTCGCAATGGCCCGTCTAGTTCCTTCGGGGTCTTCTGTGGTCGACGTGGGCGCTGGTGGCGGTCTTCCGGGGCTGGCGTTTGCCATCTTGAGACCTGACGCCAGACTTACGATGGTCGAGCCGCGTGCAAAACGGGTCGCATTCTTGCGCACGGCCACACGAGAGCTTGAATTGGCAAGGACGGAGATCGTCAGGGAACGCGCCGGCGCGTTGGAGCGAGGCCGCTTCGATGTCGCCGCATCGCGCGCGACTTTCCCGCCCGAGGAATGGCTTGGCATCGGACTGGGTCTGGTCCGGCCCGGGGGATCCGTGCTGGTCTTTGCCGGGGATCCCTGGTGCCCGGAGAACTCGTCGCTTCGCGCTGCCAATGAACTTCGCTACGCGACTGCATCCGGACGAAGCCGATGGCTCGGTGCATTTTGTTCCACGTGAAACATCCAGGCTGCCAGACCTGCGCTACCGCTGTCGCACAAGGCCAGCTTCTGTTCTCGACAGCGGGTCGCTGTCGACTCAGCTCCCACCCCAGGTTGCCGCCGCAAGACCACCTTGTGGAGGATTGACACTTCCGCAGGGCCATCCCTATGGTCGCTACCGTGCTCCCGATGCTGGATGCCGATCTGCAGGCTGACTTGGCCCTACTCGAGGCTCAAGACCGGATCCGCTCTTGCCCTGCCGCCGCCGGTGCCTCACGAACCAACCCGACCATCGACGCTCAGCCCCTTGTCTCCTTCTGTTCCAATGACTACCTCGGGCTATCGGGCCACCCTGCCTTGGCTTCCGCTGCTGCCGCTGCCATTGTCCGTTCCGGATTTGGTGCCGGCGCCTCTCGTTTGGTCTCAGGCGATCTCCCCGAGCACCGTGAACTTGAGGCTGCCCTCTCCGCCTTCTTGGACGTGGAAGCCGTGCTTCTCTTCCCCTCTGGCTACCAGACCAACCTTGGCGTTCTTGCGGCCTTGGCCGGACCCGGCGACCTCGTTCTGTGCGACCATGCCAATCACGCCAGCATCATTGATGCCTGCCGGCTTTCACGAGCCCGCCCGAGCTTCTACCGGCATCTCGACCTCTCCTCTGCCGAGAAACGCCTCCTGGAATTGGCGCCTACCGCGCGCCGGAAGATCCTCGTGACCGAGTCGCTCTTTGGCATGGACGGTGACATCGCCCCACTCGCCGACCTGGCGGCCCTCGCCACGAAACACGGAGCGGCCTTGGTTGTCGACGAGGCGCACGCCCTTGGCGCGCTCGGTCCGAGTGGGCGCGGCCTGTGTCGGAAGGTCGGGGTCACGCCGGATGTCCTCATCGGAACCCTGGGCAAGTCCTTCGGCGCTTCCGGCGGTTTTGCGGCGGGCAGCGCGACTCTACGCAAGTATCTCGTGAACCACAGCCGCACCTTCATATTCACCACCGCTCCACCTCCGCCCGTTGCTGCCGCCGCCCTCGCCGCCCTGGATATAATCAGAGGAGACGAAGGCGACGCCAGACGCGAAGCTCTTGCGGACCGTATCCTCCAACTCCAAAGCCGCCTTCACCCGAAGGGTCCCGGGTTACCCCGCTCGCCCATATTCCCAATCATCCTCGGGTCAGATCGCGCGGCCCTCGACGCCTCTCTCGCCTTGCGAGCCCGCGGGTTCTTCGTGCAGCCCATCCGCCCTCCCACCGTGCCTGATGGCACCGCCCGCCTACGAATCACCCTTTCCGCCAGTCACCACGCCAAAGACGTTGACTCCCTCGCCCAGGCACTCGCCTCTCTCATCATCCCCCAATGACCCTCGCCGACCTCGACCGCGCCTATCTCTGGCATCCCTTCACACCCATGCGCGAGTGGCTGGCAGAGCCTCCCCTCGTGATCGAGCGTGCGGAAGGAAATCATCTCATTGACACTGAGGGCCGCCGCTACCTGGATGGCGCCTCTTCACTCTGGGTCAACGTCCACGGCCATGCCCACCCGGCGATCAACGCCGCGATAGCCCAGCAGCTTGCCAAGGTTGCTCACAGCACCCTGCTTGGCCTTGCCAGCGCTCCATCCATCCTCCTGGCCGAGAAGCTCGTGGCCCTCGCTCCACCAGGGCTCACTCGCGTGTTCTTCTCCGATTCCGGCTCCACAGCAGTCGAAGTAGCCCTGAAAATCTCCTTTCAATTCCAACAGTTACGCGGCCTGCCGCGCCGAACCAAATTCCTCTCGTTGCGCAACGCATATCATGGCGACACCATCGGCTCCGTCTCCTTGGGTGGCATCGATGCCTTTCACCGCATCTTCCAACCCCTCCTCTTCCACACCATTCAAGTCAACTCGACCACAGATCAACTCCAACAAGCCTTCGCCGACCACGGACATGAGCTAGCGGCATTTGTCCTCGAACCTCTGGTTCAGGGCGCAGCAGGCATGCTACTCCAGCCTCCTGGCTTCCTGCGCGACGCCCGAGCTCTCTGTGACAAGCACGGCGTTCTCCTCGTTGCCGACGAGGTTGCGACCGGCTTCGGCCGCACCGGCACCATGTTCGCCTGCCAGCAAGAAGGAGTCACCCCTGATCTCCTCGCTCTCGCCAAGGGCCTGAGTGGAGGATACCTCCCCGTGGCAGCAACCATGGCCACCGACGAGGTCTTCCGTCAGTTCCTCGGCCTGCCCGAGGAGCGCCTCACCTTCTTCCACGGCCACAGTTTTGGCGGCAACGCCCTCGGCTGCGCCGCTGCATTGGCTTCTCTCGACATATTCGAACGCGAGCAGACGCTGGCCAGCCTCGCCCCCAAGATCGCAGCCCTACGCGCCCGCCTCCACGACAAAATCTCACCTCTCCAGCACGTCTTCGAGGTCCGCCACAAAGGCTTCATGGTCGGCATCGATCTCAGGCGCTCTCCCTCTAGCCCCTACTCCCCAGAGCAGGCCATCGGGGCGCAGGTATGTCGAATCCTTCGACGTCACGGGGTCATCTTGCGCCCGCTCGGTTCCGTGGTGGTTCTCATGCCTCCTCTGTCCATCACCCTCGACGAGATCGACCGCTTGGTCGACGCGACCGCCTCGGCCATCGCCGAGGCCACCTCCGAGTCGCTGCCCGCGCGCCCTGCCCCCCTTTCCCGCCCGCCGCAGTCCAGCACAGCCCCTGCACCCCTGCGCGGCATCTTTATTCTCGGAACAGATACCGGCGTGGGCAAGACAACGGTTGGCGTCGGCCTGCTCGCGCTGTTGCGAGCCCGAGGTCTGGCTCCGGTCCCCTTCAAGCCCGTGGAAACCGGATCCCTCCCCCACCCCGAGGATGCCCTCCGTCTCCGCTCTGCTGCTGCCTGCCACGCTCTTCCACTCGAGATCATCTGCCCCTATGCCTTCTCGCCTCCGGTCGCCCCTGCCCTTGCCGCGGAACAAGCCTCCACCCGCTTGACTCTGGAGGGAATCATCTCCGCCGCACGTCGCGCTGCCGCTCACGGCGACTTCCTCCTGGTCGAGTCAGCCGGCGGAGTCCTTTCTCCCTACTCCGAGGACCTCACCACTGCGGACCTCGCCGCCGCCCTCGGACTTCCTGTCCTTCTCGTCGCACGAAATGCCCTCGGCGCCATCAACCACACAGCCCTCGCCATAGCCGAGCTGCGCCGCCGTCGCCTCCCCCTCACCGGCGTCCTATTCGTGAACACGACCGCCGCCTCAACACCCGATCGCCCCCATAACCCGCGCTTTGTTCGCGCCCTAACCGGTATCCGCGTCCTCGGCACACTTCCCTTCCTGCCCGTCCCCACGCCAGACGACATCGCCGTCGCCCTGCGCTCCAACGTCCTTGTCGACGCGCTCCTCCCGAGCCTCAGGTAGCCTGCGCTGGCCGGGACTTGGGAAAGATCACGACCCGACGCGCGGGCCCTTCACCTTCGGACTCAGTCCTCACGCCTGGGTGCTCAGCTAGGGTGGTATGCACCACCTTGCGATCGTGCGCGCTCATTGGCTCCACTGGAACCGGGCGCCCGGATCGCACGACCTTCTCTGCCAGGCGCTTCGCCAAGTCTGCCAAAGAGTCCTCTCGCCGACCCCGGTAGCCTTCGGCGTCGACAACCAGAGTTGCGGACTCGCTTGGCTTTCTGAACACGATTCGGCTGACTAGATACTGCAACGCGTCCAGCGTCGCGCCCTTCTTCCCGATGACCAGACCGGACTCCGATCCGTGTGCATCAAGAATAATCCTCTCGCCGTCGTCAAAGGCGCTCACCTCCGCGTCCACCCCCATTCGCTCAAGTACCTCCCGCAAGACCTTCGCCGCTAGCTCGCGTGTCTCGCCCAACGCTCCCTCGTCACTCATTGCTGCTCCCGTTGTCATATGCTGAATGTCGCAATTGGAGTCGGCAGTGGCGGTGGCGCCCCGCGGTTCTCCGGCTCGTAGGCCGACACTGAGCCCGAAGAACCTAGTCCAGCACCTAGCCTCGCCGCCGCTGCCGGCGTCTTCGTTTCCGCGCCTCCTCCTCGTATCGCCTTGCGCTGCCGCTGCGCAGGCTCCCCTTTTCCGGAGGCCGCCTTGGCCGGCGTTCCGTGTCGCTTCGCGATGTTGGGCGTCCTACCGCTCTTCGCGTGAGAATTACCCTTGCCTGGAACGCGACTTGCCCGACTGCTGGCCCGTGCCCTCTTCTTCTTGCTCGTCACCTTCATGGCTACGTGGGACAAGACCCTACGTTTCACTCCCCTCCCTTGTCAACTCCAACCCTCCTTTCTCGAATATCTTCGCCTGCTTGCCTCCGAATGCCAACATACTATGCCGTCGTCTAGGTTCCGCGCCGTCCTGGGTCATTGGAGGCCCGAAATCCATGCGTAGTCCCCCATACAAATTCCTATTGACGGGTGGACGCGGGCTTGGTAAAGTGCGCGCGCTTCGGCTTCCGAAGCGCGCTCTTTTTCCAACATCAAGAGAGGACCTAAATGGAGCCATCTTTCCACGTGGGAGACCTGGCGGTCTACCCGGCTCATGGGGTGGCGCAGATCATCGGTATCGAGACGCGCGAGATCTCATCTAGCAAGCAAACATTCTACATCCTGAAGATTCTCGACAACGGGATGAAGATCATGATTCCCACGAAGAACGCCGGCGCCGTCGGTCTCCGCGAGTTGATCCGCGCCGACGAGGTGGACGAGGTCTTCGAGATTCTCAAGAGCAGAGAGGTTTCCGTGGAGGGGCAGACCTGGAATCGGCGCTATCGCGAGTACATGGAGAAGATCAAGACNNATCAAGACCGGTTCGGTCTTCGAGATTGCGGAGGTCCTGCGCGACCTGCAGCGCCTGAAGGGGGACAAGGAACTGTCCTTTGGCGAGCGCAAGATGCTCGACACCGCCCGCACCCTCCTGGTCAAAGAGATTGCAGTCGCGACCAAGTCCAACGAGGGGAAGATTGAGGAAAAGCTCAACCGCATCTTCGCCTGCTAGCTGATTCCTGTTCCGCGAAGCCCCGGTTGGACTCCCGACCGGGGCTTTCTCTTTGTGCCCCTCCAAGACTAGACGTCGAGGTTGCGCACATTGAGCGCATTCTGCGCGATGAACTCGCGGCGCGGCTCCACTAGGTCGCCCATGAGGGTCGAGAACAGGCGGTCGGCTTCGTAGGCGTCCTCGACCCGTACCTGCAGCAGCGTGCGCCGGGCTGGATCCATGGTCGTCTCCCAAAGCTGCTCGGGATTCATCTCGCCCAGTCCCTTGTAGCGCTGGATCTGCAGGCCCTTCTTGCCAACCTCGTGCACGCGCTCGGCGAGATCTTCGAGGCGATTGAAGGCGACCGCCTCGGACCCGGCTTCCAGGCGATAGGGTGGGGGCCCAAGCACAGCCAGCTCCTGGTAAAGCGCGGTCAGGTCGGCGAACTCAGGCGAATCGAGAAACTGGAAGTCAATCACGGTGGGCCGGCGGATGCCCGCGGGGCGCACAGGAGCCTCGATCTTGTAACCCCCGTGCTCGCTATCGGGTGCCAATTTGAGCACCACGTCCTTCAGCTCGGGCGCATACGCATCGAAGTACTCCTCTAGGCGTGTCAGCGCCTTGGCCAGGATCTTCGGATCACGAAGATCGGCCTTGGCCAGCCGCGCCGCCTTGACCATGGCGTCGATCAGACGCGCGTCGCACTTGCGATCCAGAACCTTCAGCAGCCGCTTGTAGCGACCGGCCTGTCGCGCCAGGTGGCGCAGCCTATCGCCCGTCACGGCTCCGCCACCGCTGCTGGGTCGCAGCAGCAGATTCTCTGTCGCGCTCTCAAGCAGAAACTCCTCCATCGCCTGTTCGTTTTTCAAGTAGAGCTCCCGCTTGCCCTTCTTGACCCGGTAGAGCGGAGGCTGCGCGATGAACAAGTAGCCGCGCTCCACAATCTCGGGAAAATGGCGGTAGAAAAAAGTGAGCAGCAAGGTTCTGATGTGACTGCCGTCCACGTCCGC
>PMCR01000538.1 GCA_003155465.1 Myxococcales bacterium
ATCGAGGAGAGCATGGGCGCGCTTGATTTCATCGTGCGCAGTGGCCGCGCCCTGTACGCGGGCATCTCCTCCTATGGCCCCGAGGACACGCGCAAAGCCGCGCAGACTCTACGCGCGCTAGGAACGCCCTGCCTCATCCATCAGCCCCGGTACAGCATGTTCGACCGCAAGATCGAGGATGGCCTGCTTGAGGCACTGGCAGGCGAGGGCATGGGCTGTATCGTCTTTTCGCCCCTGGCCCAGGGCCTGCTGAGCGACCGATACCTCGCGGGTGTGCCCGAAGGATCGCGGGCATCGAAGAATGGGTTTCTCAAGGTCGCGGACATCACCCCTGACCGGCTCGCCAAGGTGAACCGCCTGGCCGCCCTGGCGCAGGGACGCGGTCAGACCCTGGCCCAGATGGCGATTGCCTGGGTGCTCCGCCACCCGGCTGTCACCTCGGCCCTCATCGGCGCGAGTCGCGTGGCTCAAGTCGACGACGGCGTGGCAGCCCTTCGCAATCTGGCCTTTTCTGACGAGGAATTGCAGTCCATCGACGCGATTCTTCGTGGGTGACAAGCCCTTCGTCGAGGCCAGGCATTGACACTGTTACCACGCGTCTTCCCAAGGGCGCGTCGACGTGGGCGTGATTAAGTAGACTGCTACCAGTGGTCAACACGGCCCTATCAGCACGCGGAAACGGCGGCAAAAGCTGCCCTGGCGCACCGCGCCAACGCCCTCCAGGTCGTGCAGGCGCGGGTCGGGAGGGTTCCCGGACGCTCAAAGAACCGCTTCGTTTTGACTATGGACATAGACATGGACGCCCGAGCCCCGCTTCTCAAGTGTTGGGCCGGAGCCGCCGATATTCGACTCCGGTGAGCGAGATACGCATTGATCTGTTCTATTCTGACAGTGGCTGGCCGCTACTGGGAACGGTACCAGGACATTCATTCGAGCTAACGGACGAAACTTAACACTACTGATTGAAATTCGGNNGAGAATTTCAATCAGTAGTGTTAACCACAGCTTGCGGAGAGAGCTCTCGATGAAATCATTGTATCTCACAATTGCGTCCGTGCTGTGTTGGCCTCTTGCCATGACATCGGGGCTCGCCCTTGCGGGGGAAGTCCCTGATGCCGGAACGCCGAAGGAAACCGCGCGGGCGAAGAGCGCAACTCGCATGCAATCGCCCGAGCAGGCTGCACCTCAGTTCTTCCCCGATGCTGGTTCTCGGACCGACGGCGAGGCCAAGGTGGCCGCACCTGAGCCCTCCAAGGACGTGACCCCAACCCAACCTTCGCCGGCCCCTGGGCCCGCTCCAAGCGAGGAGCCCGCGGCGGAAGAGATGCCGGCGGCCGCGGCGCAGCCAGTCGGGGCGGCCACCGTGACCTCCGCCGCGCCAGAGGCGCCAAGCGCGCTTGATGACCTTTCGCTCTCCCAAATGTTCGAGATTGGCGTAGTCGCGAGCAAACATCCCGAAACCACGGCCGACGCTCCAGCATCAATCACTGTTCTCACAGCGGAGAGATTCAACGCGCTCGGCCTGAAAAATCTCAATGACGTTCTTCAGTTGGTGCCTGGCTTTGACGTGCGGCGCTCCCGGGAGCAGGTCCAGCTCATTACGGTTCGCGGCGTGACCAGTGAGCTCAACGAGCACTTGCTCATCATGATCGATGGCGTGCGGCTCGGCGCTCTCTATGAAGGTGGCGCAGGCAAAGACGTGCGTCAGATCAACCTAACCGACGTGGAGCGCATCGAGATAATTCGCGGCCCCGGGTCGGCACTTTACGGTACGGGCGCGTTCGCTGCCGTGGTCAGCGTGATCACCAAGAAGGGCTCGGATACCAAGGGGATTCATGTGACAGGCGAGATTGGATCCTATGCGACCGCGGTTACCGACGTGACGGCTGGACAGACGTTTGGCGCTTTCAATCTCAACGGTCACTTCGGCTACGCGGAAAGCAAAGGCGAGAACTTCTTCATCGCCCAGGACGGTGCCGGCATTTCGAGCCACATCCGCGATCCGTACAAGGAGTTCTCAGGCAATCTCAAGCTCGGATACAAGGATATGCTCGAGTTGAGCGTCAACGCCTCACACCAGGTGAATTCGGCCTTCATCACCACAGGCGACGTCATGGACCCCAATAGCTATGGGAAGGCGACCTGGATAGTCACGAGCCTCGACCACAACCACGCCTTCAGCAAGAGCCTGAAATGGCAGTCCGAACTCTACATCGCCTACCACCAGCGGGGGCCGACCGTAGCCTTGTTGATGCCGCCAGGACTTAACGCCAAGTTCCCCGATGGCCAGTACGGACATCCCTCTCTCACGGACATGCGCTATGGCCTCGACACCTACGCCAGCTACGCGCCGATTCAGAACATGACCCTGATTGCGGGTATAGCGGCCGAACTCTCGACGACGAGCAACCAGGACCACGTGTCCAACGGTCCAGACTATGCGGGCGTCCCCGCGACGACGTTCTTCACGACCCCCAACCGCACCGTCTTGGCTGGCTACGCGCAAGGTGATTATCGATTCCTCAAGGGGCTCAAGCTCACGGCTGGCGTGCGCTACGATCACTACAACGACCTCGGCGGAACCACGAATCCCCGGGTGGCCCTTGTCTACAACTACCACGACAAGGCCTGGGTCAAGGGACTGTTTGCTACGGCGTTCCGAGCGCCGAACTACCGCGAGCTCCACGCCACCACCCCAACGATCACCGGCAATCCCAACAGCAAGGCCGAGACCATCATGACCGGGGAACTCGTGTTCGGCATCGCTCCTTGGCGTCGGCTGCTAGCAACCGTCAGCTTGTTCGACAGCCAGGTCTCGAACTTGATCTTCAAGTTCACACCGACGGACTCAAGAGTGTCTACCTTCCAGAACCGCGGCAACCTCGACGCTCTAGGCGTCGAAGCGGAGATCAGAACGGAGATCCTTCCCGGCTTCGAGGTCGCCGGCAACTACACCTATGTCCACTCCAAGAGCACGGACCTTGGCAACACCTACGACACGCCGCTCGTGTCGCACCACACCGCCAACTTCACCATCTCGCGCGATCTCTACCATCACGTCCGCCTCTCCGTTCTGGGCGAGTACAGAAGCGCCAAAACCCGCTACGTGTTGGCAAGTGACGTCAACAACACCGATCCACGTCCGCCTTGCGGCGAGGTGATGTTGATCGGTGCCTACGCCAGGGTCTACGACTTGGTCGAGGGCGTGGCTGGCTACGTGAGGGTGACCAACGCGCTTGATTTCCAGTATCAGACGCCGTCCACCTATCCGCCCAAGGTCACCGGCGTGATTCCCGACGACATCCACAACCGGGGCATCGAGATCCAAACTGGACTCACATATAGCTTCAAGTAGAGCTCTCTGGGCCAACCGCGTGCGCCCCGGAGTGGTGCCCCCCCCGGGAGTGGTGCCTGTGGCATATTCAGAGGTGCCCCCCCGGAGTGGTGCCTGTGGCATATTCAGAGGTGCGGCAAACGGGCGTGGCAATGAGGTGAATGTAGGCTGGACACAGGCAGCAGGACATGGAAAGAATCAAACTCCTTAGTCTGCTGGTCTTCGCTACGCTGGTCGGCGCGAACCATGGCTGTGGCAAGTCGGGCGGAGGTGGGGGTGGCGGTTCGATCGCGACGGGAGGTGCGATGGCCAGCGGCGGGGTCACCAGCCAGGCAGGCGAAAGCGGCACCGGAGGCACGATCGCGAACGGCGGCGCTACTAGCCTGGGGGGCATACCAGACAGTGGAGGCAGGACGAGTACGGGTGGCATCACCACATCGGGTGAATCCAAAGGCGGAGCCGACGCCGCTGTCGGAGGCTCGACCGGGACGGGCGGAACCGTCGCCTCGGGAGGTTCCCGGGGCGCGACCGATACGGCCGCCGGAGGTTCCACGGCGACGGGCGAAGCAACCGGCGGTGCGAGCGGAGCAACCGGTGGTTCGGCCGGCGCGCGCAGCCTAGACGGCGGCACTGCCTCGGGCGCGTGGTCGATGGGCTACTACGCTAGCTGGGCGCCCGATCAATACCCGATCTCGGAAATCGAATGGTCCGGGCTCACCCGCATCGCGATGGCGTTCTACTTGCCCAATCAAGACGGCTCGATGACCCTGGCCGGCGGGAACCCGCAGCTTGCGATCAATCTCCTTGCGGCCGCTCACGCCAACGGCGTGAAGGCCATCGCTTCCATCGGCGGGGCCGATTCGCAGAGCGGTTTCCAGGCGGCGACTGCCAGCGGCACCGTAGCCAGCTTCGCCGCTAACCTGGTTTCGCTGCTGACCACCACGGGCTACGACGGCATCGACATCGACTGGGAGCCGATGGACAAGACCGACGAGCCCGCGGTGATCGACATTGCTAATCGCATCCGCAAGGCAAAGCCGGGCGCATTGTTGACGATTCCCATCGGCGCCATCAACGTGAATCTAGGTGCCGACCTTTCGGGTTATCCGGC
>PMCR01000396.1 GCA_003155465.1 Myxococcales bacterium
CTGCAGGGTGCCCGCGATGAGCGGGAATGGCGCCTGCTGCGCGGAAACCTGTCCACCCAGCGGCTCGCGCTGCCCGCCGACCCGGCAGCGCTGCACAGGGAAGCGGCTCGCATGTTCTTCGACTGCCGCAGGAGGGGACTCACCGTGCGCAGCAGCGTGGATTGCCTCATCGCCGCGCAAGCTATCGAAGCCGCGGCCACGCTGCTTCACGACGACGAGGACTACGAGCGGATCAAGAAGATGCGGCCGGGATTGAGGACGGAGAGGGGATAGGGAGGTCCGATCCGCGAGTGTGGTGCCCCGAGTGTGGTGCCTGAGACACATTCAGAGCCTGCTCCGTTTTCGCGTATCCATTTCCTAGCCTAGCACGTCTTTCCAGCGGACCCTGCAGTACCATTTTCATCTGGAGGATTGCACGATGTCGAAGAACGAGCTGTCAACGAAGGAAAAGGCCCTGGTCGGAATCGGCGCGGCGGTGGCGGCCGGGTGCCGGCCTTGCACGCGGACTCTGATTCGCGCGGCACGCGCGGCCGGGGCCTGTGAGCGCGGCATCAGGCTCGCCATTGAGACCGGCCTCTATGCCGGGACATGCGCAACCCGAGACATGGCCTCGTGGGCGGAAACGGAGCAAGGTGCGGCGCCAGAGCTGGATGCTGCGTTCCGCGCGGAAAAGGAGAAGCTCACGGCCTTGGTCCTCGCCGGCGCCACCCTAGCTGCGAACTCCACCGAACTGCTGGGCCGCTACCTCGGGGAAGCCGAAGCTCTCGACTGGTCGAAGGGGGAAATCGAGGCGGCGCTTGCGGCCGCGCACACCGTGGCCAGGACCGCCGCGACGAAGATCGAGTCTGCTGCGGCCCGGCTGGGGATCTCCCTGCAAGGAGAAGCCGGCGCCTGTTGCACAGGTGGGGAGGATTCCGAAGCGGCCAAGCCGCCGGCAGCTGGTAGCTGTGGCTGTGCGAAAGGCACCAACTGTGCATGAGCCAGGCCGGCACGGGCTTGCTACCACGTGACTCCAGACCCACCGGTGTGCGACCATCAATGGCCATGGAAACGAGCCAACCCATCGACCTTGGCCGGTATCGCCAGGCTCTGCTCGACCACATTCGCAGCATCGTCAGGAATCCGACCGAGGCCGAGGATGTCTTGCAGGAAGTCCTGGTGAAGGCTCACCAGAGCATCGGGCAACTGCGCGCCGAGGGCGCGCTCACGACCTGGCTCTTTCGCATCGCCACGCACCTTGGCATCGATCACCTGCGCAAGCACAGCAGGCAGCCCGAGGTGGCCCAGGACGTCGACCCGAGGGATCTCGCGTCGGAGGACGACGGAACGCCGGGCCTGCAACGCATGGTCGAGCAGCAAGAGATGAGCGCCTGCGTGCAGCGTTTTCTCCTCAACTTGCCGAGCGTCTACCGGACAGTGCTTCTCCTGCACGACCTTGACGGACTGACCGCGACCAAGATCGCATCGAGCTTGGGCATCACGGTGGAGAACGCGAAGGTTCGCTTGCATCGAGCGCGGGCAGCCCTGCGAGCTGCGCTGGACGCCGGCTGCTCCTTTTCGTGCGACGAGCGCGGCGTGCTGGTCTGCGAGCCCAAGCGAGGCTAGCCCGTATCCCACTTGGCGGCGGATTTCCGCTCGCACGCCATCTGTAGAGCGCTCCAACCAAGCCGTAGCCGAGACCACCCTCGTGTGCACACCGCTTCACGCTCTGCTGTGTATCCATTTTGTGTCCGCGATCGTCTCTTGGGTGGAAACGACGAACAGTCGAGAAACTCGCCAGGAGAAAGCCATGACCAGAATGTCTAAGCCGCTGTCCGCAACCATGTTCGTCCTTGCCCTCGGTTTGGGGCTAGGCTCAGTCCTTTTGTTTGCGGGGCTGCCGCTCGGGGCGCTTCGCATCGTGAGCCCTTGCTGGCCGCTGACGACGGTCCTGTTGTGGGATGCAGCGCTGTCGATGCTGTTCTTCCTCCAACACAGCGGGATGATCAGGAAGCCATTCCGCGCATGGCTGGCCCGGCTCATCGATCCTAGGTACCATGCCGCCATCTACGGCATCGCTTCGGGCGTTGCCCTGGCAGCGGTTGTCCTGCTCTGGCAGCCATCTCGCGCTCCTTTCTTTGCCCTCACCGGACTGGCCCGCCACCTGTCACAGGGATTGTCGATTGCAGCGTTCGGCTTCTTCGTCTGGGGCGCGCGTTCGCTGCGCCCGTTCGATCCGCTCGGGCTGGCGCCGCTTGTCGCGCATCTGCGCGACAAGCCTGAACCGGCGCCGACCTTCGTTGCCCGCGGGCCCTACCGGTGGGTGCGCCACCCCCTCTATCTGGCAGTGCTCGTCCTCATCTGGTCGTGCCCGGACATGACCATGGACAGGTTGCTGTTCCAATTTCTGTGGAGCGTGTGGATCCTCCTCGGCGCGCGGCTCGAGGAAGCGGATCTGTTGGCGGAGTTCGGCGATGCCTATCGCGCGTACTGCTGCGAGGTCCCCATGATCCTTCCGTGGCCAAAACACCGGAAGGCAGCCCCATCTCGGGGCACAAGATCGGGGGGCTCCTCTTGGGCGGGCGAACGAGGAGAGGGCTACGTCGTGATCCAGATCATCCTCGTCGCCTTCGTACTGCTCGGGCCTCGAACCTGGCCAGGCCTGCCAGTGTGGCCGGCTGCCCTTGCGCGGATGGCGTTGCCAGCCGGCATCGCGCTGCTCGTGCTCGGGGTGGGCCTGATTGTCTGGGGCATCCTTGCCCTGGGGCGAAATCTCGCAGCCGTGCCACGCCCCAAGCAAGGCGCAACTCTGGTCGAACGGGGGCCTTACCGAGTCGTCAGGCACCCGATGTACACCGGCGCGATCCTCATCGCCTTCGGGTGGGCGCTTGCCGTTGCCGGCACGCTCTCGCTCGCGTACGCATTCATGGTCGTCGGGTTTCTTGCGATAAAGATCGCGCGCGAAGAACGTTGGCTGCGCGACGAGCTGATCGGGTATGTGGAGTACGAGCGCCGCGTGCGCAGGCTCATCCCGTTCGTCTACTAGACGAAGTGACGGCCCGACTGCGTTGACGCTGATGAAGACCGAAGTGCATTGGCAAAGGATTTCCCCCTATTGGGCACCCTTCTCTCCTTCCAACGCCGCCACTTTTGCAAGCCGGCGCCCAAAGCGTTCGTCACCCTTGAACTGGGCGCGCAGGAACGTCTGGACCAACTCCCAGGATTGAGC